>NZ_JBISAI010000004.1:71053-456628 GCF_044391605.1 Kitasatospora sp. NPDC018619 | reverse complement strand
GGAAAAGCGAAACGACCGGCACGAACCGGAAGTGGTGTTTCAGGGGATTGGCCGCCCCGGGACCGTCCGCGCAGATGCGTGTCCGGTGCTCCCTGCCAGGCAGCTCGAAAGACTCTAGACCTCTGGAGGGCGCGGGTCAAGCGGCGCAAGCGGATTTCCGGCGCCCTCGTCCGGGGGCAGCTGGAAGGCCAGGACCGCGACGTCGTCGTCGTGCTCGGAGGTCACGCCCATCGCCCGCAGCAGCCGGGCGCAGATCACCTCGGGGGCGCCGATCGCACCGGTCAGGGTGCGGGCCAGGAGGTCGAGGCCCTGGTCGATGTCCTCGTCCCGGCGCTCGACCAGCCCGTCGGTGTAGAGGACGCCGGTCGTACCGGGGAGCAGCCGCAGGGTGTGGGAGACGTGCAGGCCGCCGCCGGTCCCGAGCGGCGGGCCGTTCTGCTCCTCGCTGCGCAGGATGGTGCCGTCCGGGCAGCGCAGCAGGACGGGGAGGTGCCCGGCGGAGGCGTAGGAGAGGGTGCGGCGCCGCGGGTCCCAGACGGCGTAGGTGCAGGTGGCGATCTGGTTGGCGTCGATCTCCATGGCGATGCCGTCGAGCAGGCGCATCACCTCGTGCGGCGGCAGGTCGAGGCGGGCGTAGGCGCGGACCGCCGTCCGCAGCTGGCCCATGACGGCGGCGGCGCGCAGGCCCCGGCCCATGACGTCGCCGATGACGAGCGCGGTGCGCCCGCCGTCGATGGCGATGACGTCGTACCAGTCGCCGCCGACCGCGGCCTCGGCGCCGCCGGGCTGGTAGGTGGCCGCGACCCGCAGGCCGGCCGGCTGGTCGAGCTTCTGCGGCAGGAGGCTGCGCTGGAGGGTGACGGCGGCCTCGCGCTGGCGGCGCTCCGCTTCGCGCAGGCGGGCGGCGGCGAGGACCTGGTCGGTGACCTCGGCGGCGAAGACCAGCACTCCGGCGGGCGGGCCCCCGGCGGGGGCGTCGCCGTGCTCCCCGGTGCCGAGCGGGACGCAGGAGACGTTGTAGTAGCGGTTTCCGGTGAGGCCGAGGATGCAGCGGGCCTTGACGCTGCGCGGGCGGCCGCCGCGGATGACCTGGTCCATCAGCGGCAGGACGCCCATGGTGGCGAGCTCGGGGAGGGCCTCCGCGGCCGGCAGGCCGGTGGTGCGCTCGCCGAAGAGCTCGCGGTACGCCCGGTTGGCGTAGCCGAGCTGGTGGAGCGGACCGTAGGTGACGGCGACCGGGGCGGGGATGCGGTTGAGGACCTCGCGCAGGTTCTGCGGCTTGTACGGGTCGGGCAGCTCTGCGGTGCCGCCGGGGCCGGTCGGGTCGCGAGGGCCGGGCACGACGACGCCCTCGGGGCAGGGGGCACCGTCCTCGGTGCCGGTCCCGTGGGGCGGGAGGGCACGCCAGGGGACTCCGGCGAGCCGGGCGCTCCAGCGCATGAGGTTCAAACGACGGCCGCTTCCTCGTTTTCCAGGCATATCATCACTTTTTGTGTGCGCCGCAGCACACGGGGTAATGACCAGGTCGGGCTGATCCTGTCAGGCGGAGGCCCGGTTCCGGAAGTCGCGCGCCCGGCGTGGCCGCCCGATCCGCCCTTTGGTCCGTCCTCCGCTCCGGCGACCGGTCGGCCGGCGGCCCGGGGCGGCGGGGGGCGGTCATCCGGGAGCATCCGGTCCGGTGCCGGACGGCCTTCCGGCGCCCGGGTCGAAGCCGCTCCCGAAGGCCGAACGCGGGTGCTCCATCGCGCCCAGCGAGACCACCTCGCGGGAGAACACCCCGCCCAGAACCCAGTCCATCAGCACCCGCACCCGGCGCTCGGCACTCGGCAGCCGGCGCAGGTGCCGGGCCCGGTGCAGCCACCAGGCCCGCCGGCCGGTGAGCCGGCCGCCGCGCCGGGTGTGCGCGACCGCCCGGCGCAGGCCGAGCGAGGTCGAGCAGGCGGCGGGGCCGGGTCGGTAGGGGGCCAGGCCCGGGGCGTGCGGCCCGCCCTCCAGGGCCACCACCACGTTGCGGGCGAGCAGCTCGGCCTGGGCGAAGGCGTGCTGGGCGTTGGGGGCGCACGGTGCGCCGTCCGCGTTCGGGTCCGGTACGGCGGCGCAGTCGCCGGCCGCCCAGACGCCGGGCAGCGCGCGTCCGTCCGGTCCGACGGCCTGGAGGGTCGCCAGACATCGCACCCGGCCCAGCGTGTCCAGCGGGAGGTCGGTCTCGCGCAGCAGCGGGGACGGCCGGACGCCCGCCGTCCAGACCAGGGTGCGGGCGCCGAAGCGGCTGCCGTCGGAGAGCGCCACGACTTGGTCGGCCGCGGATTCCAGGGTGGTGCGCAGCCGGATGTCGACGCCGCGTTCGCGCAGTTCGCCCAGGGTGTGGTCGGCCAGTTCGGAGGACTCCTCGGCAAGGATCCGGCCGGTCGCCTCGACCAGCACCCAGCGCAGGTCCTCGGCGCGGATGTTGTGGTAGCCCCGCACGGCGGTGCGGGCCATGTCCTCCAGTTCGGCGAGCGCACCGACTCCCGCGTAGCCCGCACCGACGAAGACGAAGGTGAGCGCGGACTGGCGCAGCGCCGGGTCGCGGGTGGCGGAGGCGAGGTCGAGCTGTTCGAGGACGTGGTTGCGCAGGCCGACCGCCTCGCCGACGGTGGAGAAGCCGAGGCCGTGTTCGGCGAGGCCGGGCACGGGCGCCGTGCGGGAGACCGATCCGGGGGCCACCACGAGGACGTCGTAGGGCAGTTCGACCGGGGCCGGGCGTTCACCGGGGGCCGCGGCGTCGGCCAGGGCGCGCCGGGCGGCGTGTTCGATCCGGGTGATCCGGGCGGTCAGCACCCGGCAGTCCGGCAGCAGCCGGCGCAGCGGGACGACCACGTGGCGCGGGTCGATCGAACCGGCCGCCACCTCGGCCAGCAGCGGGTGGTAGGTGAAGTAGGCCTGGGGTTCGACGACGGTGACCTCCACCTCGCCGCGCCGCAGCCGGTCCCGCAGGGCGCGCTGGAGGTGGAGTGCGGCGGCCGTTCCGGCGCAGCCGCCGCCGGCGATCAGGATCCTGATGGTGCGCCTCCTGCCCATGCGACGTTTCGTCCCGGCCGCCCCGCGGCCGGGGGTGTCCCCCCATCACGCCCCCTATGAAGGACCGGCGGGGGTCGTCTTGTCCACAGTCCGTACGGGGCTGGATGCGTCACGAGTGACCGCCGTGGCCAGTTGTGCTTACCGGGCGACTTTCTGACGCACTTTCGGCCTCGGAGAGTGGTGAACTATGGTCGGATTGTGTACCGGGGCGGCCGTCGCCATGACAACTGGCGGCGACGCACCGTGGAGCGGCCACTACGGCCTGTTCCAGCGTTGGCGTGAGAACCCGACTGGGGGACAGTCATCCGGGGAAGGGTAGTTCCCGGACAGGGCCCCGGACGGTGCCGACGCGCCGAGCCGGACGTGGACCCGGCACGGCGGCACGAACCGTGGTCACCGGATCGGGACGGGCGGCACGAGCAATGGGTCATCGGGTCACTTCTGACGGGCTGAGCTGCACCGGGGGGTGCAGGGGCGGGCGACGACAGGGTCCGGTTTCGGACGCCTGCGGGGGAGAGTTGGGATGATGGATCAGGAGCAGGTGTTGGGGCGGGCGGGTGCGCCGCAGGCCGGGCCGGGCACGGTCCCCGAGCAGCGCGGCCCGGTGGACCTGCCGGCCCCGGGCGGGCTGGCGCAGGTCGGCGTGGCCCAGGCCGGGGTGGCGCGGCCCGCCGTTCCGTACCGGGCCGAGCCGGCGCCGGCCGCCGCGCCGGTGCCCGGGGCGCGGCTGCGGGTGGACGCCCGGCGGAACCTGGAGAGCGTGCTGCGGGCGGCCCGCGAGGTGTTCGGCGAGTTCGGCTACGGCGCGCCGATGGAGGAGGTCGCACGCCGGGCCGGGGTCGGGGTCGGCACCGTCTACCGGCGCTTCCCGAGCAAGGAGGTGCTGGTCCAGCGGATCGCCGCCGAGGAGGTGGCGTGGCTGACCGCGCAGGCGCGGGAGTCGCTGTACGGCGGTGACGGCGCCTGGGAGGCGCTGGCCGGCTACCTGGCCCGCGCGGTGAGCAGCGGTGCCGGGCGGCTGCTGCCGCCGGAGGCGTTCCGGTACGCGGAGGAGCTGGGCCGGGTGCCCGAGCAGCGGATGGCGGAGGCGCCGGCGGCGGTCCGCTTCGACCTGCGCGGCGAGGAGGCCCGCTCCGGCGGGGCGGTCGAACCCTCGGCGGCCGATGCCGATCCCCGGCTGCTGCTCCAGCTGCTGGCGGCGCTGGTGGCGCGGGCCGGTGCGGCGGGCGAACTGCGCCCGGGCGTCACGGTGTCGGACGTGGTGCTGGTGCTGACCGCCTCGGTGCCGGTGCACGCGGCCCGTCCGTCGGTCTCCGCGCCGGCGGCCGGCGGTTTCTCGCCGATTTCTCCGCAGACGGACGGCCAGCCGGTCGCCGGGCCCTCGGACCGGCTGCTGCAGATCCTGCTGGACGGACTGCGGGAGCGCTGACACCCGTCGACCGGCGGGCCGCCACGCCCGGCGGGTACGGGAGTTGGAGGGAGGACCGGCGCGCGGCCCGAGCGCGCGCGCCGGGTGCGGGGGTCGCACACCCCACCGCCACACGCTGGGCGAACGCTTCTGCGACGGCCCCTCCGAGGAGTGGAAGGCGGCCACTGCGGCTACCGTCGGCCCCTGCGCTATGCCATCCTTTGCCCGTGGTTGGAGCCAATGTCCGGATGCGCGCCCTTCGCGCGCCGTCGGCGCCGTCTGCCGGGGAACCGTGCGCCTACGCACTCCCGCGCGCCCTGCCACACTACGGGGGCTGTCGTGGAATCTGGGGTCCGTTGTGAGCGCCGAGGAACAGAACGACTACGGGTACGGCCTCGACTTCGGGGGCTTCTCCGGTGATCCCGCCGAGGGGTCCGCCGCCGGGCCCTGCAGTCTCGGCAGTCCCGGTGGGGCCTCCCAAGTGCCCGGTGCCGCAGCGGGTTCGGCCGCCGGGCAGGTGCCCGACCAGGCCGGGATCCCCAGTCGCGAGACGCTCTCCGCCTCCGCCGCCGCGCTCCCCCCGGGCCGCGTGCCCGGGCAGGCCCCGGCCGGCCGGGGCGGCGTCGCCCCCGAGGCGTTCGTCGGCGAGCCGTTCACCGGCGGGGCCCGCACCGCCCGGCCGACCGTACCCGCCCCCGCCGACCCGGTGGACGGCGAGCGCCCGGCCTCCGACGCCGAGTTGACCGCCCGGGTGCGGGCCGGCGACGACACCGCGTACGAGGAGATCTACCGCCGGCACGCCGACTCGGTGCGCCGCTACGCCCGCACCTGCTGCCGGGACAGCTTCACCGCCGAGGACCTGGCCGGCGAGGTGTTCGCCCGCACCCTCCAGGCGCTGCGGGCGGGCAAGGGCCCCGAGTTCGCCGTCCGCGCGTACCTGCTGACGGCCGTGCGCAACGTCGCCGCCGCCTGGCACCGCAGCGAGCGGCGCGAACAACTCGTGGACGACTTCGCCGTGTTCGCGCAGACCTCGGCCGCCGTGGTCGACGTCGACCTGGCCGACCCGGGCGCCGACGCCTGGGCGATGGCGCTGGCCGACCAGCGGATGGTCATGCAGGCCTACGCCGAACTGCCCGAGGACGACCGGGTGGTGCTCTGGCACACCGAGGTCGAGCGGGAGTCCCCGAAGACCGTCGCGGTGATGCTCGGCAAGACCGCCAACGCCACCGCCGTCCAGGCCCACCGGGCCCGCGACCGGCTCGCCGCCGCCTTCCTCCAGGCGCACGTCTCGGGCAGCCAGGACAGCGCGTGCGAGGGGTACGCCAACCGGCTCGGGGCGTACGCGCGCGGCTCGCTGCGCAAGCGGGCCTCGGCGGAGGTCGGCCGGCACCTCAAGGAGTGCGACCGCTGCACGGCCGCCTGCCTGGAGCTGACCGAGATCAACACCGGGCTGCGCGCCCTGCTGCCCGGCGGGGTGCTCGTCTGGATCGGCGTGGGCGGGTCCGGCGTCGCCGCGGCCGCCGTGGGCGGCGTCGCGGCCGTCGGCGGTGCGACGGCGGCCGGGACGGCCGCGGCGGCCTCCGGCTCCTCGGGGGCGGCGGGAGCCGCGGCCGGGGCGGCCGGTGCGGGTTCGGCCGGTGCGGGCTCCGGCGGGGCCGGTGCCGCCGCGGCCGGCGAGGGCCTGGGCACCGCCGCCAAGGCCGGGATCGCCGCCGCCATCGCGGTGGCCGCAGCCGCCGTCGCCGCGTACGCGTTCACCGGCTCGCCCGAACCGAAGCCCCCGGCGGCCGCTCCCCCGGCCCCCAGTGCCCCGGCCGCCGCCGCTCCGGCGCAGCCCGCGAGCGCGGCCCCGGCTCCCGAACCCCCCGCACCGGCTCCCGGCGCCGCCGAGCCCGCCCCGGAGGCTCCCCCGGCGAGCCCGGCGAGCCCGGCGAGCCCGGCCACCAAGCCGGCCACCACCTCCACGCCGGCTCCGCCGCCCGCCACCACCCGGGCACCGGAACCCGCCGCGCCCGCGCCCAGCAGTCCGAAGGTGCCGACGCCGACGATCACCCCCCCGGTCGTGACCGTGCCGACGCTGCCGCCGTTGCCCACGCCCGACGTGCCGGTCGTCCCGACGCCCACCCTGCCGCCGGTCCCGACGCCGACGGTCACCCCGCCGGTGCTCAGCGACTTCTGGGGCAACTCGCTGCCCGTGCTCAAGCCCGGCAACAACCGGGTGCCGCCGCCCGGGCCGAGCATCCGGCAGAAGGGCAGCGACAAGTTCTGGCAGCGCGACGGCGGCTGGATCGCCGGTGACTACCACCCGCACGCGATCACCGTGCACGCCCCGGCGGCCACCGTGATCGACCTCAACCGCAGCTGCACGTCCTTCGACGCGGTGGCCGGGGTGGACGACGCCACGATCTCCTCCGGCAGGGTCGTCTTCTCCGTCGAGGGCAGCGACGGCAGCGTCCTGTGGCGCTCGCGCGCGCTGGCCGTCGGCGACGACGCGGTGCCGGTGCACGTGCCGCTGGACGGGCAGAAGTCGATCAAGCTGACGGTCGCACCCGTGAACGGGATCTGGTCGGCGCTGAACGTCGCGGACTGGGCCCAGGCCCGCTTCCGGTGCTCCTGACCGGGGGCCGCGCCGGGCGGGTGTGACAAGGGCCCGCTCCGGGACTCCCGGAGCGGGCCTCGGGCCCCGGCCCCCGTGCGGCCGGGCGGGTTCACCGCTCGGGCGGGGTGGGGACGGGGGCGTCAGATGGCGCAGGAGCCGTCCGCGCAGGCCTCCCCGGCCGGGGCGACCTGCACCGGGGCGGGGCGGCGCTCGCCGATCTCGGTGGCGACCTGCTCCAGCACCTTGCGGAAGGTCGCCGCGTCCTGGCCGCCCTGGACGGCCCACTTGCCCTCGAAGACGAAGGTCGGCACGGCGGAGATGCCCAGCTCCCGGCCCTCGGCCAGCTGGGCCTCGACCTCGGCGGTGCCCTCGTCGCCCGCCAGGTAGGCGGTCACCCGGTCCCGGTCCAGACCGGCCGACACGGCGACGTCGGCCAGTGCGGCGCGGTCGCCGACGTCCACGCCGTCGGTGAAGTGCGCCTTGAGCAGCGCCTCCTTCAGTCGGCCCTGGACGGCCGGGCCGTACTCGGACTCGGCGAGGTGCAGCAGGCGGTGCCCCAGGAAGGTGTTGGCGTGCAGCGCGGCGTCGAAGTCGTAGGTGATGCCCTCGGCCAGGCCCAGCTCGGCCACCCGGGCGTCCATCGCCACCGACTGCGGGCCGTAGCGCTCGGCCAGCCACGCCCGGTGCGGGCTCGCCGTCGCGGGGGCGTCCGGGACCAGCTGGTACGGACGGTAGTCGACCTCGACCTGCCCCTTGCCCGGGAAGTCCGCCAGGGCCTGCTCGAAACGGCGCTTGCCGATGTAGCACCAGGGACAGGCGATGTCGCTCCAGATCTCGACCTTCATGCGGGGGCTCCAGGGGCGTTTGTCGGATGTGAACAAGATGGGTGAACGATGAACCATCTCGGTACATTCCCGGCACACCGGCGCCGTCCCGGCCCCGGCCGGCGCGGCCGGGGTCAGGGCGCGGGCGGGGTCAGGGCGCGGGCGGGGTCAGGGCGCGGGTGGCGCCGGGACCACCAGCACCGGGCACGCCGCGTGGTGCACCACCGCCGAGCTCACCGAGCCCATCAGCAACCGGGCGAAGCCGCCGTTGCCCCGGGTGCCGATCACCAGCGTGTGCTGGTGGGTCGCCGCCTCCAGCAGCACCTCGATCACGTTGCCCAGCACCACGTGCAGCGACAGCTCCCCCTCGTACGGCACCGGGCGGTGGCGCTGCACGGCGGCCACCGAGCGGCGCAGCCCGTCCGCCATGCTCTCGACCAGCGTCTCCACGCTCTCCTGCACCAGCTCCGCCATCCCGGGCGGGTAGCCGGCCGGCGCCGGGTTCACCACCGCGAGCACGTACAGCGGCAGCCCGAACAGCTCGGCCTCCGTCATCGCCCGGTCCAGCGCCCACAGCGACCCGTCCGACCCGTCGCACGCCGCCAGCACGCCCGGCGGACGCCCCGTCGGCGGACGCCCGAGCACCGACAGCACGACCGGCACCTCCCGCCCCGCGCTCCCACCGGCCACCGCACGTCCTCCTCACCCCGGATCCACACCCCCGCCATCATCACCGCCCCACCGACCCTGGCCCGGCAACCGCGCCGCAGGGGCGGAGGCGGGCGGCTGCTCACCGGCTGATGGCGGGTCACGCAGCAAGGGGAGGAAGAGGGCCCGCAGGGAGGCGGTCGGCCTGCGGCGGCAACCGCGACGCAGGGGCGGGGACCGGGCCACGGACAGCTGCTCACCGGCTGATGGCGGGTCACACAGCGAGGGGAGGGATGGGCCGCAGGGGGCGATTGGCCTGCGGCGGCAACCGCGACGCAAGGGCAGGGACCGAAACCGGACCGCGAACGACTCCTCACCGGCTGGCGGAGGGCCGCGCACACGGGCCCCGCAGAAGCCGGACGACCTGCGGCGACAACCACGACCACAGGCGCGGAGACGCGCGGCCGCGCACCTCATCCGCACAGCGCGTCGAAGGCGGGGCGCAACCGACGCACCACCTCGTCGGCCACCTCGGCCAGGGCACCGACTGATGGCAGGTCACGCAGCAAGGGAAGGAGAGGGCCTGCAGGAGGCGGTCGGCCTGCGGCGGCAACCGCGACGCAAGGGCAGGGACCGAAACCGGACCGCGAACGACTCCTCACCGGCTGATGGCGGGGCACGCGGACAGGACCCGCAGGAGGCGATCGGCCTGCGGCGACAACCACGGCCGCAGGGGCGGGGCGGGGACTGGGCTCATCATCCGCGCAGCGCGTCGAAGGCGGCGCCCAGCCGACGCACCGCCTCGTCGGCGACCTCGGCCAGGGCACCAGCTGATGGCGGGGCACGCGGACAGGACCCGCAGGAGGCGATCGGCCTGCGGCGACAACCACGGCCGCAGGGGCGGGGAAGGCACTCCGGGATCCCGGCACACGGCCGCCAGGGCGGCAGGACACGAGGGCAACCGGACCACGGGACCGGCGAGGGACCGCGGTGGCGCGGAGGCGGGCAAGGCTCGCTCGGGTGGAGCGGGGCCCGGACGTCGGGGCAGGGCCGGGCCGGGGTCAGGACGCGAGGGCGGGCCGGCGGGGGCCGGGGAGGCCCGTCCCGCAAGCGCCGTCGCGGCGGGCGCGGACGCGACGGGGCCAGGGCGGCGCGCAGAGGAGGGGAGCGCGGGGCGGCCGGACGGCCGGGAGGTGGTGGGCCGGACGACCGGTCGGCAAGCAGCAGGCGCCGGACCGGGCCGCGGACGGCTGCTCACGGGCGGGTGGAGGCCGCGCGGACAGGCCCCGCGCGAAACCGGGTGGCCCGCGGCGGCCACCGCACCGCTGAAGCGGCGGGGCACGGCCGGATCACCGACGGCCCTGCCGTTCTGGGCGGCAGCCGTGCCCCGAACGGCAGGGCACGAGGACCGCCGGACAACGGGACCGGCGAGGCGTCCGCCGGAGCTCGCGCTGGCGGCGGACCGGGACAGCGAGGAGAGGAGGGAGGACAGTGGCGCGCGGTCTGGGGTCAGGAGGTGAGGGCGGGCTGGCGGGGACCGGGGAGGCCGGTCCAGCAGGCGCCGTGGCGGCGGGCGCGGACGCGGCGGAGCCAGAGCTCGGTGGAGACCAGGTCGGCGAGGCCGGCGAGGACGGCCGGGGACGGCCGGGCGGCCGGGTCGGTGGAGCGGGCGAGGCCGGCGCGGACGGCGGGGAGGTCGATGAGGCCGGCTTCGGCGAGCAGCGGGGCGTCGAAGAGCTCGGCGAGGCCGTCGGCGGCGAGGCGCAGGCCGGCGCGGGTGGGGGCGGTGCGGTCGGGACGGGGGCCGCGGCCCCAGTCGGGGGGCAGGTCGGTGCGGCCGGCGCCGGTGAGGACGGCGTGCAGGAGGGCGTGCCGGGCGCCGGGCTGGAGGCGGACGTCGTCGGGCAGCAGCCGGGCGGCGCGCACCACCTGGTTGTCCAGGAAGGGTGCGTGCAGCCGCTGGCCGGGCTGTTCGGCGGCGTGCACGAGGGTGCGGAAGGAGCGTGCCTGCCGGTAGAGGGCGTGCCGGGCCCGGTGCGCGCCGGGGTGTTCCCCGGGCGCCGGTCTGCGCGCTGCCAGCCGGAGCCTCAGTGCGACCGCCGAGAGCGCCTCGTCGGAGAGCCAGCGGGCGGCCGGGCCGGGCACGCACCAGGCGAGGTCGACGGCCGAGCGGGCCCCCGCGGTGGCGGCACCGTCCGGGACGTGGCGGGCGGTCAGCCGGGCGGCTGCCTCGTCCAGCGCCTCGGCGTAGCGGACCCGGGAGAGCCGGTGGGCGGCCCGGACCACGGTGAGCGGGGTGCGCAGGGTGCCGGTGAGGACGCCCGCGGCCGCCCGGTCGGCGCCGGCCAGGGCGACGACCGGGGGCAGGAGTCCGCGCGAGCGGCCGGCCCGGATGAGGTCGGCGAGCCGGGCCGGGTGCCCGTCCAGGACCTGCCGGGCGCCGTAGCCGGTGAGGTGGTCGGTGCCGCCGGCGTCGAAGCGGGCCTCGGCCCGGGCGGCGGCGACGAGTTCGGGCCCGGGCTCGTCGGTGAGCCGGCCGGCCTGCGGGTCGGCGCCCGGGCCGGCGTACGGGAGGGTGTCCGGGCCGGGGTCGAGAACGGTGTGCCGCAGCCGCGGGGTGTCGGGGGCGAGCGCGAGGGCGGTCGGCGGGCCGGTCTCGCCGAGGGTGACGGCGGCCAACTGCTCGGGGGCGGCGGGGCCCCGGGCGGCGGTGCGGGCCCACGAGCCCTTGACCGCGCCGCGCCTGGCCCCGCCGGAGGCCGCCCGGTCCGCCGCGGCCGCCGCCCCCGGCGCGGCGGCCGTCGGCACCGGCGGCAGCGGGACGGCGGCGGCGAGCAGCGCGACGGTCGCGGAGGCCGTCCCGTACGACAGGTCGACGCCGAGCCGGGACCGCCCGGCCGGGTCGGGTGCCGGGGCGGTGGTGCGGACCCGGGAGCGGACGGACTCCAGCAGCGCGCGGGTGAGTTCGCGGACGGCGGGCGCCTCGTCGCGCGGCTGCTCGGTGCCGGCCGGGTCGTCGTAGCCGGACAGGTACGGGCGGCCGCCGCGGATGCCGAGCACGTGCCCGGGCGGCACCCGCTGGACGCCCTCGTACGGGGTGCCCGTGCCGAGCGCCTCGGGGGACTCGGGGCAGGCGAGCCGGGCGGCGAGGTGGCCGGTGTCCAGCGGGGCGCCGACCAGGTCGGCGAGCGGCAGGGCGGCGGTGGCGTAGGCGGTGCCGCCGGCCCACGGGGTGTGGAAGACCGGCTGGGCGCCGGCGAGGTCGGTGAGCAGCAGGGTGGAGCGGGTGCCGGAGCGCAGGACGACGGTGTAGCTGCCGGGCCAGGAGGTCAGGTGGCGGACGGCACCGCCGCGGGCGGCGGCGAGGCCGGCGGCGAGTTCGGCGTCGGTGGCTCCGCAGTGGCCGAGGACGGCGAGCCGGGAGGTGGCGGGGGTGTCCTCGACCCGGTCGGGGGCGGTGGGGCCGGCGCTGACGACGGCGGGGGCGCCGGGGCGGAGGGTGACCAGGCGGATCTCCCCGGGCCGCCAGTCGCCCACGGCCCAGAGCGGGTCGGGCCCGGCCCACAGCGGGCGGGCGGCGATCGGCTCGACCCGGCCGAGCGCCTCGTGCGCCGGGGTGCCCGTACCCGGGGTGCCCGTGCACCAGCCCGTCAGCCACCGCATCGCGCCTCCACCGCACGAGGACCTGCATCCGTGTGCGCGTCCGCCGCCCGCCGGGCGGCCGGGTGGGGTGCCGTGGCGGCCCGGGCACGTCCCGGCGTGCCCCCGCAGCTCGACGCGCCGTCAGGAGACATCGTGCCACCGCGGGAGGCCGCCGTGGTCGGTGTTGCGGCTTCCGCCCCCGTCCGGTCCGGGCGTTCGACGGCCGCGGCGGCCGGGCGGGCCGCTCTGCGCGGGCTCCGGGCCCCGCCCTCCGGGCCGGGGCGTCCTGCGGCACCCGGCTGCTGCGGTCCGACAAGTTCCGCTTGCCGGAGGGGAGTTCGGTCCTGCCGCCGCCCCCGGGGGGAGCGGGCGGGCCGGGCCTCCCCCTCCCCGGCCCGGACCGCCGGCGAACGCCTTGGCATGGGCATCGCGAGATGGCCGAAAGGCGTCGCCCGGCCCGGGAGGGCATCCGCACGCCCTCCCGGACTCCACCGCCGCCCGCGGGGATTGAGGCGGCGGCATCCCCCGGCCCGCCCGGTCCTCGACGGCAGGCCGACCCACGACCACCAGCGAATCGCCGACCAGCCGGTCGGGCCAGGGGGCACGGCCGGGCGCACGTGAACACGGGACCGGAGCACGACGCTCCGGCGCGCGGCGCGGTCGGCCGGATCCGAGTGGTCCGGACCAACTCCGGTGCGACACCGCCGAGTGCACGATCCCGCCATCCGGAATGCGACCTCTTAACCGTCGGAACGCGTCCGACTACGCTAGGTACAGCAGCTACGGCCCGGTGCCGCCCGGGCCCCGCGCACAAGGCCGCAGGAGGTGCCGCCGCCACCATGACCGTCAGCCCACGTGGACCGAACGAACGGCTCGGCACGCTCCTGACCCTCGCCCAGATCAGCAACGCCGGACTGGCCCGCCGGGTCAACGACCTCGGCGCCCAGCGCGGCCTGACCCTGCGGTACGACAAGACCTCGGTCGCCCGCTGGGTCAGCAAGGGCATGGTGCCGCAGGGGCCCGTCCCGCACCTGATCGCCACCGCGATCGGCGGCAAGCTCGGCCGGCCCGTCCCGCTGGAGGAGATCGGCCTCGGCGACACCGATCCGGCGCCCGAGCTCGGCCTGGCCTTCCCGCGCGAGGTCGCCGACGCGGTCCGCTCCGCGACCGACCTGTGGCGGGTCGACCTCGACCTGCGCCGGGGCCCCGGCGGCGGCCGCTGGAGCGACAGCCTGGCCGGCACCTTCTCCGTCGCCGCCTACGCGACGCCCGTCTCCCGCTGGCTGATCACCCCGGCGGACGGCTCGGTGGCGCGCGAGGTGCCGCGCTCCCCCACCGACACCTCCTCCTACCGGGTCGGCCACTCGGACGCCGCCAAGCTCCGCGAGGCCGCCCAGGAGGCCCGCCGCTGGGACTCCAAGTACGGCGGCGGGGACTGGCGTTCGTCGATGGTGCCGGAGTGCCTGCGGGTGGAGGCGGCGCCGCTGCTGCTCGCCTCGTACAGCGACGCGGTCGGCCGGGCGCTGTTCGGCGCGACCGCCGAACTGACCAGGCTGGCCGGCTGGATGGCCTTCGACACCGGGCAGCACGAGGCCGCCCAGCGCTACTACATCCAGGCGCTGCGGCTCGCCCGGGCCGCCGCCGACGTGCCGCTCGGCGGCTACGTGCTGGCCTCGATGAGCCTCCAGGCGGGCTACCGGGGCTTCGCCGAGGAGGCGGTCGACCTCGCCCAGGCCGCCCTGGAGCGCAACCGGGGCCTGGCCACCGCCCGGACCATGAGCTTCTTCCACCTGGTGGAGGCCCGGGCCCAGGCCAAGGCCCGCAACGCGGCGGCGTGCGCGACGGCGCTCGGCGCCGCGGAGAGCGCGCTCGAACGGGCGCGCGCCGGGGATCCCGATCCGGCGTGGATCGACTTCTACGCCTACGACCGGCTCGCCGCCGACGCCGCCGAGTGCTTCCGGGACCTCGGGGTGCCCTCCAAGGTCCGGCAGTTCACCCGCGAGGCGCTGGCCACGCCCACCGAGGGCTTCGTCCGCTCGCACGGCCTGCGGCTGGTGGTCTCGGCGATGGCCGAGGCGGAGGCGGGCAACCTGGACGCCGCGGTCGCCGCCGGCGAACGCGCCGTCGAGGTGGCCGGCCGGATCTCCTCGCAGCGCAGCCGGGAGTACGTGGTGGAGATGCTGCGGCGGCTGGAGCCCTTCCAGGGTGAACGCCGGGTACGGGAGTTGACCGAGCGGGCGCGGGCGGTGATCGTCGCCCCGGCGTGAGCGCGCGAGCAGCGTGAGCGGCGCGCCCCGTCCCCGCGCGGGCGCGTCGGCGGGCGCGCGAGCAGGATCGGCCCGCGGCGCCCCGCGCACCCTCGACCCGCCCGCCCCGCCGTGGCAGCATCGGCCGCGTCGGGGCAGGCGGACCGTGAGGAGCGCGCGGTGGCGGACCAGGTCGACGTGGCGGTGGTGGGCGGCGGGATCGTCGGGCTGGCCACGGCGTACGCGCTGACCCGGGCACGGCCGGGGCTGCGGATCGCGGTGCTGGAGAAGGAGCCCGGTTTCGCGGCGCACCAGACCGGGCGCAACAGCGGGGTGATCCACAGCGGCGTCTACTACCGCCCCGGCTCGTACAAGGCCCGGTTCGCCGTCGCGGGCGCCGCCGAGCTGGTCGCGTTCTGCCGCGAGCACGGCATCCCGCACGAGGTGACCGGCAAGCTGATCGTGGCCACCGACGAGGCCGAGCTGGACCGGCTGGCGGCGCTGGCCGGGCGCGGGCGCGCCAACGGCATCCCGGTCACCGAGCTGGACCGGGCCGGGATCGCCCGCCACGAGCCGGAGGTGGCCGGGATCGCCGGACTCCACGTCGCCACCACCGGGATCTGCGACTTCCCGGCGGTGGCCACCGCGTACGCCCGGCTGGCCCGCGAGGCGGGCGCCGAACTGCGGCCCGGGAGCGAGGTGCTGGCCGTGGCCCGGCGCCGCGACGGGGTGACGCTGCGGACCCCGGCCGGCGAGCTGCGCTGCCGGGTGCTGGTGAACTGCGCCGGGCTGCACGGCGACCGGATCGCCCGGCTGGCCGGGGACGACACCGGGGTGCGGGTCCTGCCCTTCCGCGGCGAGTACTACGAGCTGACCGAGCGGCGCCGGGGCCTGGTGCGCGGCCTGGTCTACCCGGTGCCCGACCCGGCCTTCCCCTTCCTCGGCGTGCACCTCACCCGGGGCGTCCACGGGGACGTCCACGTCGGCCCGAACGCGGTGCCGGCGCTCGCCCGCGAGGGCTACCGCCGGGGCACCGTCCACCCGCGCGACCTCGCCGAGGTCCTGGCCTTCCCCGGCACCTGGCGGATCGCCCGCCGGCACTGGCGGTACGGGCTGGGCGAACTGCACCGCTCGCTGTCCAAGCGGGCGTTCACCGCGGCCGTCCGGCGGCTGCTGCCCGCCGTCGCCCCGGAGGACCTGGTGCCGGCCGCCGCCGGGGTCCGGGCCCAGGCGGTGGCCCGGGACGGCTCGCTGCTGGACGACTTCGCCTTCGCCGGGTTCGACCCGGACGACCCGCGCTCCCCGCGCCGCGTGGTGCACGTGCTGAACGCGCCCTCGCCCGCCGCCACCGCCTCGCTGCCGATCGGACGGGAGGTGGCCCGCCGGGCGCTGGCCGCGCTGGACGCCGGGGGCTGAGCCGGGCGCCGCGGGCCGCGGACGGACCGGTGGCGCCGGAGGCGGTGGGAGCGGCGGATGAGCCCGGTCACAGGCCCCGCCGCAGTGCCCCGACAGCCCCGTAGACTCGGGTGATTGTGACTGCCACCGCCCCGATCCCCCAGCCCTCGCCGTCCGCCCGGCTGTCCGCCGCGCCGGCCGCCTACCCCGCGCCGATGTACCCGCACAAGGCCACCGAGGCCCAGCACCGCGAGCGTCGCATCCGCAGCTTCCAGCCGCGCCGGGGCCGGATGACCAACGCCCAGGCGAGCGCCCTGGACCGGAGCTGGGAGACGTACGGCATCCCCATCGACGGCACCCCGCTGGACCTCCGGGAGCTGTTCGACGGCCTGCCGGTGACCCTGGAGATCGGCTTCGGCATGGGCGAGACCACCGCCGCGATGGCCGCCGCCGACCCGGCCATGGGCATCCTCGCCGCCGACGTGCACACCCCCGGCCACGGCAACCTGATCGGCCTGCTGGAGCGCGACGGCTCCCGCAACGTCCGGACGGCCGCCGGCGACGCGGTGATCCTGCTGCGCGACATGCTCCCGGACGCCTCGCTGGCCGGCCTGCGGGTCTACTTCGCCGACCCGTGGCCCAAGCCGAAGCACCACAAGCGCCGGCTGGTCCAGCCCTCCTTCCTCGACCTGGTGCTGCCCCGGCTCGCCCCCGGCGCCCTGGTGCACTGCGCCACCGACTGGGAGCCGTACGCCGAGCAGATGCTGGCCGTGCTGTCCGCCTCGCCGGAGCTGGAGAACCTGCACCCCGAGGGCGACGGGACGGGCTGGCTGGAGCCGGCGGACCACCCGGACGGCAGCGTTCCGGGCTACGCCCCGCGGCCGCAGTGGCGCCCGGTCACCAAGTTCGAACGGGCCGGGATCGCCAAGGGCCACGTCGTCCACGACCTGCTGTTCCGCCGCCGCTGACCTCTCGGCGCCGTTCGAACGGGCGCCCCCGGCACGGCCGTTCGGGCCGGACCGGTCCTCCCGAGTCCGCCCGGCGGGCCGCCGCCGTGGCCTACCCTGTGCCGCATGGGCAGCCCGTCCGGCGGCGGGTCCGGGACGCCCGCTCGGACGACGGTCCGGGCCGCCGCCGACGCACCGGAGACGGCCCCGAGCACCGGTGGCACCCGGACCATCCCGGGGCCCCGGAGGCGCCGGGCCCGCCGCCTGCTGCCCCGGTCGGGCACCGGTGCCGCGTCGGCGCCGACCGGGCCGCCCGCCCTCGCCCCCGGCCCGGCCGGGACGCCCGCCGCCCCCGGGGCCCCGCCGGTCCGCGGCCGCCCGGTGGCGATCTCCTCGGCCACCGCGGTCGCCGTGCTGACCCTGCTCGGCTGCGGGGTGCTGATCCTGCACCTCGTCCAGCGGCAGACCGGCACCGTGGGACTGCTGGTCGGCCTGGGCCTCGCGATGGTGCCGCTGCCGTTCGTGCTCGGCGGCCTGGCCTGGCTGAACCTGACCGCCCGGGTGCCCCTGCGGCACACCGTGTTCTGCCTCGCCTGGGGCGCCTGCGCGGCCACCACCGTCGCCATCCTGGCCAACAACTGGACGGCCAGCTACCTGACCCGGCACCGGGGCCCGTTCGGCGAGCTGCTCGGCGCCGGGATCGCCACCCCGGTGATCGAGGAGAGCGCCAAGGCCACCGCCCTGCTGGTGCTCCTGCTCCCGCTCGGCCGACGGCTGCGCTGCCACGGCCGGCGCGCCGGCCGCCCCTGCGCGCCGCTGCTGCGCCGGCTGCCCGCGCCCCGCCGCCCCCGCCCGTACCCGCGCCACCCCGCCGGGCCGCACGCCCGCGGCCGGCTGCGCCCGTACCTGCGGCCGCTGCCCTACCTGCGCCCGGCCCCGGCCGCCGGGGCGCCGCACCGCCGCTCCCGGCCGCGCACCCTGGCCGCCGGGGTGGTGCTCGGCGGGATGACCGCCTGCGGCTTCGCGTTCACCGAGAACGCCCTCTACCTGGGCCGGGCCTTCACCAGCGACCAGCGGCAGCGGCTGGACAGCATCGGCCTCGGCGACCCGCCCAGCCTGCGCGACTTCGACAGCACCGTGCAGACCTTCGTGCTGCGCGCCCTGCTCTCCCCCTTCGCCCACCCGCTGTTCACCGCGCTCACCGGGATCGGCCTGGCCCTCGCCCTCACCACCGGGCGGCGCTGGCTGGCCCGGCTGGCGGTGCCGGTCGGGCTGCTGCTGGCGATGGCCCTGCACGGCACCTGGAACGCCGCCGCCGACCTCGGCACGGACGGCTTCCTGGTGGTGTACGGGGCGCTGATGGTGCCCTGCTTCGCCGCGCTGGTCTGCTTCGCGGCCTGGGCGAGGTGCCGCGCCGCCCGCCACGCGGCCCGGCACGCGGCGCCCGGCCGACGGGCTGCCGCGCGGCTGCCCTGAGCCGGGCCGCTCCCGGAGCGCGGGGTGCTCCTGAGGCCCGGGGTGCCCCTGGGGACCGGGGTGCCCCGGGGAAGCGATTTCCCTTCTCGGCGACTTCCCCGTATCGTGGTGTTCACCGACGCGGGGTGGAGCAGCTCGGTAGCTCGCTGGGCTCATAACCCAGAGGTCGCAGGTTCAAATCCTGTCCCCGCTACTCAGTAGCCGAGAGGGCCCGGAGGATTTTTCCTCCGGGCCCTCTCGCATGTCCGGGCGCGGAGGCCCGCGAATAAATCCGTTGCCTCCGGCCGGTGCGCTGCCTAGGCTGGCAAGCACACTGAAGGGAGGTGATCCTGAGTTGAGTTCCATCAGGATGCGTGAGGTGGCTGCTCGCTAGAGCCGCCCCTGCCTGCGCAGGGTGGGGCCCGAGAGGCCTCCGGCAGGCGAAATCCACAGCAGTCACCCGGCCCGCGGGCTCACCGGTACATCCCCGGTGCCTCGGCGCCTGGCCAGTGCACGGGCCGGCGCGGAGGAGCAGCCCGCGGGTCGTCTGCGTTTCCGCGGCCCGGACGCGGCGCTAGAGTCGGCGCGGATTCCGGAGCGGAGCGGCGCGGGCACGGGGGTTGGACGATGGCGGGGGCGCGACGGGGCAAGGCGGCGGCACTGCGGACGGCGCGGTGGGGCGCCGCGGGGGCGCTGGCCGGGACGGGGCTGCTCGGGCTGCTGCTGTTCTCGCTCGGCCGGGAGCACGCCTGGCAGGCGCTCGGCGGCGGGCTGGTGGTCGCCGGGGCCTCGGCGGTCCTGGGCGGCGGGCTGGGCTTCCTGTTCGGGGTTCCCCGGGTCCGCGGCGGCGCCGGCGCCGGTGAGCCGCAGGGCTCCTACGCGCCGAACACCAACCTGGAGCAGGTCTCGGACTGGCTGACCAAGGTGCTGCTGGGCGTCGGACTGACCCAGCTCGGATCCCTCGGCGAGCGGCTGCACGACCTCGGCACGGCACTGGCGCCCGCGCTCGGCGGGGGCGCGGAAGCGGCGCCGTTCGCGGCGGCGCTCGTGCTGTACTTCGTGGTCTCCGGCTTCCTGGCCGGCTGGTTGGTGACCCGGCTGGCACTGCCGCAGGTGCTGACCGAGACCGACCGGGCGCTGGACCTCTTCCTCGCCGGGCAGGACCGCGACCGGCACGGCGACAAGGTCGGCGCGGACGACCTCCGGGTGCGCGCGATGCAGCAGCTCGGACTGCTGGGCGGCAGCGAGGGGCGCCCGGCCGCGCCGGCGGGGCAGCTGCCGCCGTCCTCCGGCACACCGGCCGGGCCGGAGGGCGTGGTGGCGGAGGTCCGCTCGACCGCCCGGCGTTCGGCGCTGACCGCCGACCAGGTGCGGGCGCTGTTCGCGGACGGCTCCGAGGGCCGCCGGATCCAGGCGCTCGCGCTGATGCAGGGCGACCCGGCGCTCGCCGACCTGCCGAGCGTGCTGGACGCGATCGAGCACCCGCGCTCGGACTTCGAGCAGTACCACGCGCTGCTGGCCGCCCGGGGGCTGCTGTCCCGGCTGCCCGCCGCCGGGGAGCAGCGGCTGCGGGACGCGGTGGCGACGCAGCTGGTCGACCCGCAGGGCATCCCGTACGGGTCGGACCGCAGCTGGCTGGCGGAGAAGATCCTCTCCCGGCTGCCGGCGGCGGTCCTCCTCCCGGCCCAGCCGGGAGTGCCGGAGCGGTCCGCCCCGGCAGCCGCACCGGCCCGGCCGGGCGTCGGCGGCGACGTCCGGTAGTGCTACGCGGGATGGACCCTCCCACGGGGGGAGGGTCCACGATGGGCACGTGCGAGACCCAGACGACGTCCCGAGGGACGACCTCCTCACCATCGGGCGCTTCGCCCGCCTCTGCCGGCTGAGCGTCAAGCAGCTGCGCCACTACGACGACACCGGCGTGCTGCCGCCGGCCCGGGTCGACCCCGCCACCGGCTACCGCTACTACGCCCCCGGACAGGCCCGTGACGCGCTCACCGTCGCCCTGCTGCGCGACCTCGACGTACCGCTGGCGGTGATCGCCGCGGCCCTGGCGTGCGCCGGTCCCGAGCGGGCCCGCCTGCTGCGCGCCGAACGCGACCGGGTCGCCGAGCGGATCACCCGCGACCGGGCCCGCCTGGAACTGCTGGAGCGCCTCGCGGATGGCGGCGCGCTGCCCGGGTACGGGATCACCCCCGGCCGCGAGCCCGAGCGCCGGCTCGCCGTGGTGCGGGCGGTGGCCGGACCGGGCGAGCTGGCGGAGCGGGTCGGCGGGTGCGTCGGGCGGCTGCTGGCCGCGCTGGACGGCACGCCGTGGCGGCCCCCGCTGTGGGGCCTGTTCCCGCTGGACCCCACGGAGGGCATGCGGATCGCGGTGGGCGCCGAGACGACGGCGCACACCGGCCCCGTGCCGGGCGGCCCGGACCGGCAGGTGCTGCCCGGCGGACCGACGCTGGAGACGGTCCACCACGGCCCGTACACCCGACTGCCGCTCGCCTACCACGCGTTGCTCGCCGCCGCGCACGAACGCGGGCTGCGGCCGCTGGCACCGGTGCGCGAGGCGTACCTGGTCGGCCCCGGGCAGGCCCCTGCGGAGGAGTGGACGACCCGGCTGGTCGTCCGGGTCGGGGAGCAGGCAGGGGAGGCGGCGTGACACGGGCGCGCACAGGCGAGCACTGCGAGACGACGGCCCTGGGCGTGCTGCTGCGCCACGAGGGCGTGGACCTGTCCGAGCCGATGCTGTTCGGGCTCGGCTCCGGGCTGTCGTTCGTCTACTGGGACGGCAGGGGGATGGACTTCCCGTTCCTCGGGGGCCGGGTCGGACCGTTCGAGCTGACCCGTGCGCTGGCCGCCCGCCTCGGCCTGGAACTGGACGTCCGGGAGACCGCCTCGCCCCGCCGGGCCTGGCAGAACGTGGCCGCCGAGCTGGACGCCGGGCGCCCGGTCGGGCTCCAGCTGGACAGCTACCACCTGGAGTACTTCACCTCCCGGGTGCACTTCGGCGGGCACGTGGTGGCGATGGTGGGCTACGACGCGCACGACGCGCACCTGGTGGACACCGCCCGCCAGGGCGGGGCGGTCACCACCGGTCTGGCCTCCCTCGCGGCCGCGCGCGCCGAACGCGGCCCGATGACCGCCCGCCACCGCTCCTTCACGCTCGCCCTGCGCGGCGCACTCCCGGACCTGCGGGGCCTGCTGGCCCCGGCGATGGCGCACTGCGCGGCGGCGTTCCTGCACCCGCCGATCGCCAACCTCGGCCACCGCGGCATCGCGAAGGCCGCCGCCCTGGTGCCGGGCTGGCGGGCCCGGGCCGACCGGCCCGAGGTCCGACTGCCGCAGGCCGCGCGGATGATGGAGTCGGCCGGGACGGGCGGCGCGCTGTTCCGCAACCTCTACCGGGACTTCCTCGGCGAGTGCGCCGAGCTGCTCGGCGACCCCCGGGTGCGGACCGCCCGCGACCTGTACGCGCAGGCCGCGGCGGGCTGGACCGAGGTCGCCGCACTGGTCGCCGCGGCCGGGGAGTCCGCAGACGCCGCGCCACTGGAACAGGCCGGCCGGCTGCTGGGCGAACTGGCACGGATCGAACGCGAGGCGATGGGAGAGCTGGCCCCCCTCGCGGACCCGGCCACCGCGTAGGCCCCTCCGGCCGGTCGCGGACTAGGGCGTGTCTGACAATTCGCGTCGGACCAGGGCGCGGCGTCGGGGTGCGTGCATCGCAAGGCGGAGGAGGGAGCCACTGCGGAGCATTGGCGACCGACGACAACGCGGCGAGGTGCGTGCCCCGACGCCGCGCACCCGGCGAGAATTGTCAGACACGCCCTAGACGGTGAAGCGCAGTTCGGGGCGGTCCCAGGTGATCCTCCCCTGCGCGGGGAAGGTCCCGACGCGCTCGGCGCCCACGCGCAGGTAGAAGCGCTCGGCGCGCGGGTGGGAGACGACCTTGACCGAGACGATCCCGGCCTCCCGGGCGCGGTCGAGCATGTCGTCGATCAACTGCCGCCCGAGGCCCAGGCCCTGGGCCTCGTCGGCGACGAACATCAGGTCCAGTTCGGCCGGTTCGCGGATCAGGCCGTAGAAACCGAGCAGGCGGTCGTCCGCGCTGTCCACCACCATCCGGACCAGGTGGCGGGCGAGGTAGTCGGGCGTCACGCGGTAGCCGTCGACCATCGCCGCGTACTCGCCGTGGTAGGCGGAGGAAGCCTGGATCAGCGCGGTGAGCCGGTCGGCGTCGGTCGCCTCGGCCTGCCGCATCGTCAGTTCGGTCATGCATTCGAGTATAGGGGTCAACTCGGCGAGTGACTATTACATAAACCCTGACCGGCGCCGGCTCGCCGCCGCACCGCCCGCAGCACCGGCGCCCGCCGGGGGCGACCCGCCACCGGCCCGGGGCAGCGGCGGTTCAGCGCCCGAGCAGGCCCTGGGCGGCGAGCCGGTTGACGTTGGTCAGGCCGCGGACCAGCTGGGTGGTGAGGAAGACCAGCACCAGCCCGACCAGCGAGAGCGCGGCGATCTGCCAGGGCGCCTGGATCTCGTACACGTGCCGGACGCCGTCGCTGTCGCGGAAGTCGAACAGCCGGTACCCGTTCCACGGGGTGTAGGCGCGGAAGACCCAGTGGTACGCGGGGTAGAGCGCCAGCGACCAGCCGAGCAGCAGGAAGACCAGCGTGACCGCGAAGCTGAGCACCGCCCACGGGAACATCACCACCTGGTACAGCACGGCCTTCCAGCCCGCCGCGTCCGCCAGCCGCGCGGTGATCGCGCCCCAGGTACCGGGGCGGACCTGGCGCACCGGCTCCGGGCCCGGGACGTCCAGGGCCAGCATGCCGCGCACCCGGGCCCGCTCCAGCCGGCCGAAGCCGCGAGCCAGGCTGGTCAGGGCGCCCAGCACGGGCAGGCCGAGGACGGTGACGAAGGTGCCGAGGCCGAAGCAGAACATGGTGATCGAGACGGCGAACCCGGCGATCGCCACCGGCAGGCCGCTGAGCGCGTAGCCGACCTCGCGGTAGTAGTACGCCGAGAACGGCGTCCGCCACAGGGCCGGCCGCCGCTCGGTCCGGCGGGCCCGGGCGGGGTACGGGCCGCTCCCGTGACCGCCCAGGACGTCCCACTCCCGGTCCTCCGTGCTGCGGCTGCTGCTCATGCTCCCGGCCCCCGGCCCCTCGTTCTGGCGTTCGTTCGTCCCGCTGACGGGGTCCAGTCTGGTGGACGCGCCGGCCGGGCGTGATCCGGAGGCCTGGCGGATCGGGGGTGGGGTTAACCCCCCTCCCCGCGGGCGGCCGGGCCCGGCCACTCGTCGGCGAGCAGCCCGTAGAGGGAGGAGTCCCACCACGCGCCGTCCTTGAACCCGTCGTGCCGCAGCCGCCCCTCCAGCCGGAAGCCCAGGCCGGTGAGCACCCGGACGGAGGCGGTGTTGTCCACCCGGACCCGGGCGGACAGCCGGTGCAGGTCCAGCGCGCCGAAGGCGAAGCCGCAGAGCAGGCCGACGGTCTCGCGCGCGTAGCCCCGGCCCCACGCCCCTCGGGCCAGCACGCACCCGATCCCGGCGGCGCGGTGCCCTTCGAGGGTGAGCGAGGCCTGCCCGACCGGCCTCGCCCCGGCCGGCTCCTCGGCGTCGGCGAGCCTGGTGACGGCGAGCCGGTAGGTGTCCCGCTCCTCGGCCAGCGCCTCCTCCACGTACAGCTCCAGCTGGTCGGCGCACTCCTCCCGGCTGCCGGGGCCGAAGGGCAGGCGGCGGGTGACCTCCCGGTCCCCGAACAGCGCGTGCAGCGCGTCCACCTCCTCCTCGGTGTGGTGGTACTCGCGCAGGGCCAGTCGCGGGCCGGTGAGACGTACGGGGACCATGGTCGGCGACCCTACCCCCCGCCCGGCGACTACCGTTCGGACCATGAACGACGATGACCTGCGGCTCGCCCCGCGCACCAAGGCCGCCGACCTGCTCGCCTGGGCGGCCGAGCAGGGCCGCGCGCCGGTGGCCGAGGGGCCGCTGCGCGCGGTGCTGGCGCTGCTGGAGCTGGGCGAGGGCAGGATGCACGACGGCTGGCCCGAACTGACCTCCGACGCGGTGGAGCACCTGCTGTACGAGCGGCTCCACCTGTACGTCCAACCCGCGCCCGAGGAGGACCCGCTCGCCTACGGCGACGCCGTCCGGCTGCTGATCGACCACCAGCGGGCGGCCCGGCGGCTGAACGCCAAGCGCCAGGAGCGGCTGCACGCGGAGGCCGAGTGGCAGGGCGAGGTCGCCGCCGGGCTGCTGCGCCGCGCCGACCTGGTCACCTGGCCCCGGCTGTACGCGGTGCTGCTGCACGCCCACGGGGTGGACGTGACGGACACGGCGGCGGTGCGGGACTGGCTGGCCGGCTTCGGGGAGCTCCCGGCGGAGGAGCGACCGGCCGCGTACGAGGCGCTGGTGCCGGCCGGCTGGCTGGACGAGCCGGACGAGCAGGGCTGGGGCCCGGGCCGGGTGCTGGCGGTCGGGATGGCCACGGACGGCGCGCGGCGGCTGCTGGAGCAGGGCCTGATGCGGCGCAGCTACCGCAACCTGGCCGAGCTGACCGCGCTGGGCCGGCCGATGCCCGAGGAGCTGGCCGGGGACTTCGAGCGGTTCGAGGAGGCGGCCGCCGACGCGGCGCTGGACCTGTTCGGCGACTGGACGGTGCCGGGGCTGCCGCGGCTGCTGGTGACGGAGTTCCCCGAGCTGGCGCCGGAGCCGGGGCAGGAGGAGATCGAGGCGTACCTGGCGCAGCTGCCCGCCGGGGACTGAGGCGCCGTGCGAAGGCCCCCGGCCGGGAGCCGGTGCTCCGGGCCGGGGGCCTTCGCGGGCGCGTCGGGGCGTCGGTCCTGAGGCCTGAAGGCCCGAGGGCCCGAGGGCCCGGCCTCACGGGTGCCCGTCCCGGGGGCTCCTGCCTCAGGGGTTGAGGCCGCGCTGCTGGAGCCAGGGCTCCGGGTCGACCGGGGCGCCGCCGCCGGGGCGGACCTCCATGTGCAGGTGCGGGCCGGTGACGTTGCCGGTCGCGCCGACCTTGCCGATCTGCTGGCCCGCCGCGACCTTGCCGGAGCCCTTGGTGATGGCGGAGAGGTGGCAGTACCAGATCTCGGTGCCGTCGGGCAGGGTCTCGACGATCCGGTAGCCGTACGAGCCGGCCCAGCCGGCCGAGGTGATGGTGCCCTGGCCGAGCGCGAGGACCGGGGTGCCGGTGTCGGCGGCGAAGTCCAGGCCGGTGTGCAGGTGCGCCCAGTAGCGGGCGCTCTGGCCGTAGTGGGCGGACAGCCGGTAGTCCGTCACCGGGAGGGTGAGTGCGGCGGCCTTGGCCCGCTCGGCCTCCTCGGCGGCACGCTTGGCCTCGGCCTCCTTGGCGGCGGCCTTGGCCTCCGCCTCCTGGGCGGCCTGGAGCCGGGCGGTCTCCTCGGCGGCGGTGCGCTGGCTGTCGGCCTGGTGCTGGATGCGGGCGGCGAGGGCCAGGCCCGGGTCGGCGGAGAGGGCCACGGGGGCCTCGTCCGGGGCCTCGATCGCGGGGGCGGCGGCCGGGGTCGCCGAGGCGAATCCGGTGGCGCCCAGGGTGGCGGCGACGGCGGTGACGCCGAGCAGCGGGGAGGCGCCGCGGGTCTGACGCGGCAACCGGTGGCGGTTGGCCTCGGCTTCCTCGGCGAAGGCCTCCGGGCCGAGGGCCTCGGGGCCGCCCGGGCCGGGGTGGTCGAGGAGCCGGGTACCGGCTGCGGGGCCGGCCGGGTGTGCCGGGGTGTGCGTCGACGCCACGGAGGCGCGCTCCTTTCCTTCCTTCGCGCCTACCGGGTTAGCTGACGGGTTCGGAGCAGGAAGGTCTCCTACGGCCGGGCCGGAGCCCCGCCGATTCACCCCAGGAAACGTGGTTCCCCGGCTCCCTGACCGGCCGGGAGGCCGGTCGTCGGGATTAGGCGACGGCGCACGGTGCCGTCTGGTTACGGCGTTGACGACCGCGCTGCGTTATCAAACGTTAATCCTAGGAGGCGCTGATTCCAAGCCATCCGTTCGGAGCAGCGCGGCGGCAGGTGACCGGACGTCAACGAACGGCCCCTCATGCACGGCCGCACCTGAGTACGGCTACTCATGTGCGGCCCGGCCCCCCGGCCGCATCCTGACGCCATGAGCGCACCGATGCAGTCCCGCACGACGGCCGCGTACTTCGTCCAGGCCGTCCTGTCCTTCACCCTGTCGGGCATCGCCCTCGCCGCCGGGATCGCCTACCTGCCGGTCGGCGGGTGGACCCGGGCCTTCCTCGGGATCGGCCTCCTCTACACCGTCACCTCCGCGTTCACGCTGGCGAAGGTGGTCCGGGACCGGCAGGAGTCCAACGAGATGGTCACCCGGGTGGACCAGGCCCGGCTGGAGAAGCTGCTCAGCGAGCACGACCCGTACAGGGTCGAGGGGGTCTGACCGCCCCCGCGCCCTCCCCGACCGCGCCCTCCCCGACGGACCCGGGCCGCCGGGCCGGGACCGCCGCACCGGACCGCCGAGCACTTGACGGCTAAGGCTATTAGCCTTAGCTTGATGGCTATCAACAGTAGCGCCGATGCCCGCACCGGCGGCCCGAGGAGGACCCCCATGAACGGCACCGTCACCCCGACCACCCGGTACCTGACCGTTCCCGGCGGCCGGATCGCCTTCGACGACACCCGGCAGGGCGACGGCGCCGCCGTCGTCCTGCTCCCGGGCATGCTCGACAGCCGGGCCGCGTACCGGCACCTGCGCCCGCTGCTCGTCGCCGCCGGCCACCGCGTCGTCACCATGGACCTGCGGGGCTTCGGCGAGTCCTCGATCGCCTGGGACGACTACGGCCCGGCCGCCGTCGCCGGGGACGTGCTCGCCCTGCTGGACCACCTCGGCATCGAGCGCGCCGTCCTCGCCGGGAACTCGTACACCGGGGCGAGCGTCGTCCGGGCCGCCGCGGACGCGCCCGAGCGGGTCGCCGGGATCGTCCTGATCGACGCCTTCGTCGAGAACCCGCCGCCGGGCGCCCTGATGCGCGGCGCCCTGGCCCTGCTCGGCACCGCCCTCGTCCACTGGCCGGCCGCCTGGGGCTTCTACCTGCGCCGGATGGCCTTCCCCGGCGCCAAGCCCGCCGACTTCGACGCGTACGTGGACGGACTGGTCGCCGCCCTGCGCACCCCGGGGCGGAAGGCCGCCACCCGCGGGTACGTCCGCGGCGACTCGGCCCCGGTCGGCTGGACCGCCGCGGTGCGCTGCCCGGCGCTGGTGGTCATGGGCGACAGGGACCCCGACTTCCCGAAGCCGGAGCTGGTCGCCGACCGGCAGGCCGCCGCACTCGGCGCCCGGAAGGCGATGATCGAGGGGTCCGGGCACTACCCGATGGCCGACAACCCGGCGGCCACCGCGGACGCCCTGCTGCCGTTCCTCGCCGGGCTCGGCTGAGCCCCGGCCCCCGCACCGCCCCGCCCGCCTTCATCCGTACGGAGAGCCCGAACCCATGCCCCGCGTAGGACTGACCCCCGACCAGGTCGTCGACCACGCCCTCGCCCTCATCGACGAACAGGGCGCCGAGGCCCTCACGCTGGCCTCCGTCGCCGCCCGGGCCGGGGTCGCCACGCCCTCGCTCTACAAGCACGTCAGCGGCGGCCTCGCCGAACTGCGGCGGCTGGTCGCCGTCCGGGTCACCGGGGACCTCGCCGACCGGCTGGCCGAGGCGGCCGTCGGGCGCAGCGGGGACGACGCCGTCGCCGCCCTGCTGCGCGCCTACCACGCGTACGCCACCGAGCACCCGCACCGCTACCACGCGCTCCCCCAGGCCCCGCAGCCCGACGACGACCTGGCCCGCGCGGGCGCCCGGCTGGTCGGCGTGATCATCGCCGTCCTGCGGGAGTACGGCCTCGACGGCTCCGAGGCGATCCACGCCGCCCGCACCGTCCGCTCCGTCGCCCACGGCTTCGCCTCCCTCACCGCGGCCGGCGCCTTCCAGCTCGCCGAGGACCTCGCCACCACCCACGACCGCCTGGTCGCCACCCTCACCGCCGGCCTGCGCGGCTGGCCCGCGTAGCGGCCCGTCCGGTCGGCCGGCCGGTCCGCGGTGCGGGCCGGCGGACGGCGGGGCGGGGCGTGCGGGGCCGGTGCGGCGGGGCGGGGCGCCGTCGCCCGGTGGGGAAATGGGGTATCAAGGGTCAGTGCCCCTGGAGCCCGCCGGCAGTCCGCCCGCCCGCAGTGCGATGCGCTGCGTGCGCCTGCTGCTCGGCTGCACCAGCGCCGCCGAGCTGCTCGGCACCGTCCTGGCGGAGGGCCCGGCCTGGATCACCGGCGAGGGCTCCGCGCTCTACCTGCTGGACTCCGCCGGGATGCTCCGGCTGACCGCCTCGCACGGGCTGCCGGACTGGGCGCACGAGCGCTACGGCGTGGTCGATCCGGCCGGTGAGCTGCCCGCCGCGATGGCCCTGCGGCTGCGCCGCCCGTACCTGCTCAGCCCCGAGCACACCAGCGTCGACTACCCGAACCGGAACGCCGGCATGGGCACCGGGATGGTCGCCGTGGTCACCCTGCCGATGGTCGTGGACGAGCGGCCGATCGGCGTGCTCGCCCTCGCGCTGGCCCACCGGGGCACCGTCCCGCGCCGGGACCTGGACGTCCTGGAGACCGTCGCCGAGGCCTGCGCCCACCGGCTGGCCCACCTGCTGGACCACGCCGACGCCCACCTGCCGCACGGCACCCGGGCGCCGTACGGGGTCCGCTTACCCGACGGCCCGCGGGCGGCGGACGGCAGCCCCGCCGGGCTGGCCCACCCGCTGCTGTCGCTGGCCGTGCGGGCCGCCGGGCACGGCGCCTTCGAGCGGGACCTCGTCACCGGGGAGAGCTACTGGGACGCGGAGGCGTTCCGGCTGGCGGGCCTGCCGGCCGATCCGGACGGCACCGCCCCCGAGCTGGACCGGCTGGTCCACCCCGAGGACCTGCCGGACGTCCAGGCCGCGCTCGCCGAGGCGCTGGCCGCCGGCGGCCGCTACCGGATCGGCTACCGGGTGCTGCGGCCCGGCGGCCGGACCGCCCGGGTCGAGGAGTCCGGCGAGGTGATGCTGGACGTGCACGGCCGGCCGGTGCGGATGGCCGGGCTGCTGGCCGACGCCGGGCACCGGGAGCGCCCGCCGGACGGCGAGCGCGCCTCCCCCTCCGCCGCGCGCACGGCGCTGCTGCTGACCCTCACCCGGGCGCTGTCCCGGGCGGTGACCGTCCGGGACGTCACCACCGCCGTGACCGACGTCGCCCGCCCGGCGCTGGGAGCCGCCGGCATCGTGCTGGACCTGGTGGACGAGGGCCGGCTGCTGCCCGTCTCGCACACCGTGTACGGGGGCCCGCGCCGCACCGAGCTCACCCGTCTGGCGGACCTGTCCGAGAACGTGATGCAGCACTCACTGGCTCGCTCCGCCCCGCTGTTCAGCGAGCCCTCGGCGGCCCGCACCCGGCGCGACCCGCTCGCCCCGGCGGCCTGGGCGGTGCTGCCGCTGGTCGCCTCCGGGCAGCAGGTCGGCTCGTGCCTGATCACCTTCGCCGCCGAACGGGCGTTCAGCCGGGAGGACCGCACCCTGTACTCGGCCTTCGCCGGCATCCTGGCGCAGTCCCTGGAGCGGGCCCGGCTGTACGACACCCACCACCACCGGGCCTCCGAGCTCCAGCGGGCGATGCTCCCGCGCACCCTGCCCCGGCTGGCCGGGATCACCAGCGCCGCCCGCTACCTGCCGAGCACCGAGGGCATGCAGATCGGCGGCGACTGGTACGACCTGCTGCAGCTGCCGGACGGCCGGATCGGGCTGGTGATCGGCGACGTCCAGGGCCACAACGCCGAGGCCACCGCCGTGATGGGCCAGTTGCGCAGCGGGCTGCGGGCGTACGCGACGGACGGACACGACCCGGCGGCGACCCTGGCCCGCACCAGCCGGCTGCTGGCCGAGCTGGACACCGACCTGTTCGCGACCTGCCTCTACCTGACCCTGGACCCGGCCGACGGCGTGCTGACCGGGGCCCGGGCCGGGCACCCGGCGCCGGTGCGGATCACCGCCTCGGCCGCGGCCGTCGAGCTGGAGCTGCCGGGCGGGCCGCCGCTGGGCGTGGACCCGGACTGCCCGTACCCGCTGGCGGTGGAGCGGCTGGAGGTCGGCGAGACGCTGCTGGTGTACACCGACGGGCTGGTGGAGGACCGCGAGGAGGACTACGACGAGTCGGTGCAGCGGATGCTCGGCGGGCTCGAACTGTGGGCACGGCAGACGTCTCCGGGGCGGATCGGCCCCACGCCGGCGCTGGAGCGGCTGGCCGACCTGCTCACCCTGAACGTGACCGAGCGGCGCTCCCGGCCGGACGACGTGGCGCTGCTGCTCCTGCACCGGACGGCACGCCTTCCGTGACACCGTGCGCACAGGCCCCACACATCACCGGACGGGATCCGGCCGACCGGCGCGATCCGGACGGCCACCACCGGTGCCCGTGAGGGCCGCTGCGTCGCCTCGTCAGGTGGGGAGATCGGGGTCGAACGACTGCCGATTGACGCCGAATTGACTCGATATTGACGAGATCCGGTCACTTGGCGAGATCCGTTCACACCTTCGTAGGATCATCACCCTAGAATTCGCGGCGTGACGATGACTCAGTGGTCCGTAACGGCAACCGGCGTACTCGCCGTCCTCGCCCTCGTGGCCGCCGCGCGGTACCGCGCCGTGTCCGTCACCCACCGCCGCCGCGCCGACCGGCTGCACGGCGAACTCCTCGCCCTCCAGGCCCGGCTGGCCGACGAGCAGTCCCGCCGCGGCGCCGAACTCGCCGCCGTCCAGCAGGAGCAGGAGCACACCGCCTCCACCCAGCGGGCGTTCCTCAGCGTGGCCCGCCGGATCCTGGTGATGGCCCACGACCAGCAGGCGCTGCTGGACGAGATGGAACGCACCCACGACGACCCGGCGCTGCTGGAGGGCCTGCTCAAGGCCGACCACGCGGCCGCCCAACAGGCCCGGCTGGCCCAGACCCTGGCCGTGCTGTGCGGCGCCCGGGCCGGCCGGCACTGGCCGGAACCGGTCTCCCTGGAGGACGTCGTCCGCGGCGCCCAGTCGCGCATCCTGCCGTTCCAGCGCGTGGTGGTGCGCAGCCGGACCGAGACCGCGGTGGTCGGCGCCGCGGCCGAGGCGCTGATCCACGCGATCGCCGAGCTGCTGGACAACGCCACCCGCTACTCCCCGCCCAGCACCCAGGTGTTCGTCACCCTGATGCCCGTCCACAACGGGGCCGTCATCGAGATCGACGACGGCGGCGTCGGCATGCCGGAACAGGCCGTCGCCAAGGCCGCCGCCGCGCTGGCCGGCGGCAGCACCCTGGAGGTCTCCCGGCTGGGCGAGGTGCCGCAGCTGGGCCTGGCCGCGGTCGGCCGGCTCGCCGAGCAGTACGGCTTCCGGGTCACGCTCAGCTCGGCGCCCTCGCCGTACGGCGGCGTTCGCGTCGTCCTGCTGCTGCCGAACGCCCTGCTCACCGAACCGCTGCCGCCCACCGTCCCCGGCCTCGGGCCGGACGACCGGGCGTTCAACCCCGGCCCCCGACCGGCCTCCCCCGCCGGTCACCCCCTGGTGGAGACCCCGCCCCCCGGCCGCCACGCCGCCACCGGTGACACCCCGCCCCCGCTGCCCCGCCGGAGCCACCGGCGCGGCCGTCCGGGCCGTACCGCCCAGCACGCCGCTCCCCCACCGCCGGCCGCGCCGCCCTACCGCTCGGCGCGGGACGCACAGGCGTTCATGGCGATGTTCCAGGCCGGGACGGCCAGCGGCCGGTCCGCCGCCCGGGCCCAGTCCGACCCTTCCCTTCCCGCTTCCCCCCGACTTCCCCAGCGCTCCGGAGAGTTCCATGACCACCACCCCTGATCTCGGCTGGCTGCTCGCCGACATCATCGCCGTCCCGCAGGTCCAGCACGCCGTCGTCGTCTCCAACGACGGTCTGGAGATCGGCCGCAGCGCGGACATCCCGCGCGACGACGCCGAACGGCTCGCCGCCGCCTGCTCCGGACTGCAGTCGCTGGCCCGCGGCGTCGCGACGGGCTTCGGCGGACCGGGCAGCGCCACCCGCCAGATCGTCATCGAGTACGGCGGCGGCTACCTCTTCGTCGTCGCCGCCGGGGCCGGCGCGCACCTGGCCGTGGTGGCCGGCGAGGCGGTCGACGCCGGCCTGGTCGCCTACCAGATGCAGGTCCTGGTCGAACGGATCGGCACCCACCTCACCAGCCCGCCGCGCGTCGACCACGCGGCGGGGGGCCACCGGTGAGCGGGCCGGTCCGGCCGTACGTCATCACCGGTGGGCGCAGCCGCCCCACCCGCGCCGAGCTGGCCGTGGAGAGCCTGGTCAGCGCGTTACCCGAGGCACCGGACCTGCCCGAGCACGAACTGCTCAACCGTGAGCACCGGCGCATCCTCGCGCTCTGCCACAGCCTGCTGTCCATCGCCGAGGTGGCGGCCCACCTGGGGCTGCCGCTCGGTGTCGTCAAGGTGCTGGTCGGGGACCTGTGGGACCTCGGCGCCGTCCAGGTGCTGCCACCCGTCCCGCAGGCCGAACGCCTGCCCGCAACCCTCCTGGAGGAGGTGCTCGTTGGCCTCCGCCAACTCCGCTGAAGCCGTCCCCGGCGCCCCCGGCGTCCACGACGCGACCGCCGTCACCGACCCGGCCGCCGTCACCGACGCCGTCGGCCCGGCCAGCGCCACCGACCCGGCCGGCTCCGCCGCCGGGCCGCAGTACCTGCCCGCCTCGGTGCAGGGCGCGGTCAAGATCCTGGTCACCGGACCGTTCGGGGTCGGCAAGACCACCCTGGTCGGCTCGCTGAGCGAGATCACCCCGCTGCGCACCGAGGAGACCATGACCGCCGCCAGCGCCGGCATCGACGACCTCACCGGCCGCCCCGGCAAGACCACCACCACGGTGGCGCTGGACTTCGGCCGGATCACGCTCAACCCCCGGCTCGCGCTGTACCTGTTCGGCACGCCCGGCCAGCAGCGGTTCTGGCCGCTCTGGGAGGACCTGTCGCGCGGCGCGCTCGGCGCCATCGCCATGGTCGACCTGCGCCGCCCGGACGAGAGCTTCGACGTGCTCGGCCGGCTGGAGGAGCAGCGCATCCCGTTCGCGGTCGCGGTCAACACCTTCCCGGACACCCCGAGCTACCCGGAGGAGGAGCTGCGCTCGGCGCTGGACCTGCTGCCCGAGGTGCCGATCCTGCACTGCGACGCGCGCGACCGCCGGCAGTCGTACGACCTGCTGATCGACTTCGTGGACCACCTGCACCGCAGCTCGGTCCTGGAGCTCCAGGGATGACCTCACCCGAACCGCCCGGCCCTCCCGGGTGCCCGGTCGCCCACGGCCGCGGCCTGCCCGGCGGGCTGCCCGTGGGCGTGCCGCTGACGCCGCTGTACGGCCAGGCCGTCGCCGAGGACCCGCACGGCCTGTACGCCCGGCTGCGCGAGCGCTACGGGCCGGTCGCCCCGATCGAGCTGGAGCCCGGGGTCGAGGCCTGGCTCGTCCTCGGCTACCCCGAGCTGCTCGAACTCACCCGCAACGAGGCCCTGTTCTCCAAGGACTCGCGCCGCTGGCGGGTGCCCGCCGAGGGCCGGCTGGCGGCCGACTCCCGGCTGCTGCCGATGACCTCCTGGCGGCCCACCCTGCTCAACCTGGACGGTGCGGAGCACCAGCGGCTGCGCGCCGCCGTCTCCGACACCCTCGCCCAGATCGACCACCACCAGCTGCGCGGCACCACCGAGGCCGCCGCCAACGGGCTGATCGACGGCTGGGGCCCGGACGGCACCGCCGACCTCGTCGCCCAGTACGCGCGCCGGCTGCCGCTGCTGGTCTTCACCCAACTGCTCGGCCTGCCCGCCGACGCCGGCCCGCACCTCATCCGGCTGATCAGCCACATCGCCGACAGCGGCGCCGAGTCGGTGCGCGCCAACCGGGAGTTCCAGGCCGTCCTGGTCGACCTGGTGCGGAGCCGGCGGTCCGCGCCCAGCGCCGACCTCACCTCCTGGCTGCTGGCCCACCCGGCCGCGCTGACCAACGAGGAGGCGGTGCACCACCTGGTGGTGCTGATGGTCGCCGGGAACGAGACCACCATCTGCTGGACCGGCAACACGCTGCGGCTGCTGCTCACCGACCGCCGCTTCCGGGCCACCCTCACCGGCGGGCGGCTGACCGTCTCCGACGCGCTGGAGGAGGTGCTCTGGCGCGACCCGCCGACCCAGAACTTCCCCGGCCGCTGGGCCACCGGCGACACCGTGCTCGGCGGCCAGTACATCAGCGCCGGCGACATGCTCGTCCTCGGCCTGGCCGCGGCCAACGCCGACCCGGCCGCCCAGGGCGTCTCGGCCGCCGCCCAGGGCTCGTTGGGCGGCAACCGGGCGCACCTCGCCTGGGGTGCGGGCCGGCACGTCTGCCCGGCCCAGCACCCGGCCAGGATCATCGTCGAGACCGCCGTCGAGACCCTGCTGCACCGCCTGCCCGACCTCCAACTGGCCGTCCCGGCGAGCGAGTTGACCTGGCGGCCGTCCCCGTGGTCGCGGGCCCTGACCGCCCTCCCGGTGCTCTACAGCGCCTTCACCCCGCCCCGACCGCCCGCCCCCGAGAGGCCCGCATGGACGCCACCGCCGACGCCGGAACCCGCGCCGAGCCCGTCAGACTCGACCCCTTCGGCCGCGACCAGCACACCGAGAACGCCCGACTCCGCGCGGCCGGCCCCGCGGTCCTGGTGGAACTCCCTGGCGGGGTGGTGGTCTGGGCGGTAACCCACCACGAGGCCCTCCAGTCCCTGCTCGCCGACCCGCGGGTCGGCAAGGACGCCCGGCTCTGGACCACCTTCCGGGAGGGGCGGCTGCCGGAGGGCTGGCCGCTGCTCAACTTCGTCACCGTCCCCGGCATGGTCACCGCCGACGACGAGGACCACCGGCGGCTGCGGCAGCTGGTCTCGCAGGCCTTCACCCCGCGCCGGACCGCCGACCTGGCCCCCGCCGTCGAGGCCCGGGCACTCGCGCTGCTGGACGGGATCGCCGAGCTGGAGGGCGAGTTCGACCTGCGGCGGCACTTCGCCTACCCGCTGCCCATGCAGGTGATCGGCGAACTGCTCGGCCTCGCGCCGGAACAGCAGGACGAGCTGCACGGGCTGTCCGACACCCTGGTCTCCAGCTCGGCCACCCCGGCGGCGGCGCTGGCCGCGCAGCGGGAGCTGAACGCGCTGCTGGCCTCGGTGGTGGCGGCCAAGCGGGCCGAGCCGGGCGACGACCTGACCAGCGACCTGATCGCCGCCCACGAGGAGGGCGACCGGCTCAGCGAGGCCGAGCTGGTCGGCACCCTGCTGCTGATGCTGGTCGCCGGGCACGAGACCACGCTCAACCTGATCACCAACGCCGTCCGCGCCCTGCTCGCCCACCCGGACCAGCTGCGGCTCGTCCTGGACGGGGAGCAGCCGTGGTCGGCGGTGGTCGAGGAGACGCTGCGGTACGACTCCCCGGTCGGGCAGTTCCCGCTGCGCTACGCACGCGAGGACATCGCCGTCGGCGACGTGGTGATCCGGCGCGGCGAGGCGCTGCTGGCCTCGTACGCGGCCGCCGGTCGGGACTCCGGGCACCACCCGGACGCGGACCGCTTCGACCTCACCCGGCCGCCCGCCAGGCACCTGTCCTTCGGCCACGGCCCGCACTTCTGCCTGGGCTCCGGGCTCGCCCGGCTGGAGGCCGAGACGGCGCTGCGGCACCTGTTCGCCCGCTTCCCGGGGCTGGCCCCGGCGCCGGGCCGGGCGGACGAGCCGATCCCGTCGTTCGTCAGCAACAGCGTGCGCACCCTGTGGGTGACGGTCTGAGCCGGGCGGTTACCTGAGGGCGGTCCGGGTCGTTCGGCAGGGCATGAAGAAACTCGCCACCCTGGCCGCCCTCACCATGGCGGGCCTCGCCCTCGCCGCCCCGGCGGCCTCCGCCACCACCCAGACCGCCGCCTCGCCGGACGCCACCGGGGGGCTCACCGACGGGCTCTCCGTCGCCCCCGCCGACCTCGCTCTGAAGACCCTGGGCAAGCTCCCGGTGGTCGGCAAGCCCGCCGAGGAGATCGAGGCGATCGGGACCGGCCAGATGTCCCACCCCGGGCTCAGCGGCCAGATCCTGAACTGAGCCGCCGACCGGACGAGGTGCCCGTGGCGGCCGGCCGACCCCCGAACGGCCGGCCGCCACGGGCCCGTCCGCGCGCGCTCAGCCCGCGGCCAGCCGGTTGAGCTCCGGGTAGGCCAGCCCCTCGGCGAGCGCGGTGAACGTCCCCGGCCCGTACACCTCCTCGGCGGCCCGGCGGACCGCCGCGTACGCCACCTCGGCCAGGCCCGGGCCCAGGCTGATCCGGGCCACCCCGAGCCGCGCCAGCTCGGCGACCGCCGGGGCACCCGGGCCGACCAGCACGTTCAGCGGCGCCGGGACGGCCGCGACCAGGGCGGCGATGGTCGCCGGATCGGACACCCCGGGGGTGAACACGCCGTCCGCGCCCGCCGCGACGTACGCCCGCAGCCGGGCCACCGCGTCGTCCAGCCGGCCCTCCGGGGCGCCGATCCCGCGCAGGAACACGTCGGTGCGGGCGTTGACGAAGAGCGGCACGCCGGCGGCGTCCGCCGCGGCCCGGGCGGCCGCGATCCGCTCGGCGGCCTCCGCCGCCGGGCGCCCCTCGTCCTCCAGGTTCACCCCGACGGCGCCGGTGTCGAGCAGCGCGGCGACCGTCGCGCCGACGCCGGCCGCGGTGTCCGCGTAGCCGCCCTCCAGGTCCGCGGTGACCGGCAGGTCGACCGCGCGGACCACCTGGGCGGTGCGGGCCAGCACCTGCTCAGGATCGGCGCCGCCGCCGTCCGCGCTGCCGAGCGACCAGGACACGCTCGCGCTGGCCGTCGCCACCGCCCGCGCCCCGGCTCCGGCCACCAGCCGGGCGCTCGCCACGTCCCAGGCGTTCGCCAGCACCAGCGGCTCGCCCGGCCGGTGCAGCTCCCGCAGCAGCCGGGCCCGTTCGCGCCGGACGGCCGGGTCAGCGGCGCTCACCGGGCGGCCGGGCTCATCCGGCTGGTCACGCCGATGCGGTTCCAGGCGTTGATGGTGACGATCAGCCCGATCAGCTGGGCCAGCTCGGCCTCGTCGAACCGCGCGGCGGCCTCCGCGTACACGGCGTCCGGCACGTGGCCCTCGGTCAGCAGGGTGACGGCCTCGGTGAGGGCCAGGGCGGCGCGCTCGCGGGCGGTGAACCACGGGGTCTCGCGCCAGGCCGGGAGGGAGAGCAGCCGGTGGTCCTGCTCGCCGTGCTCGCGGGCGTCGGCGGCGTGCATGTCGATGCAGAAGGCACAGCCGTTGATCATCGAGGCGTGCACCTTGACCAGCTCGGCGAGCACCGGGTCGACGCCCTCCCGGGCGGCCCGGTCCATGGCGACCACCGTGCGGTAGAAGGCGGGGGCCACCTTGCGCATGTCCAGCCGCTGCTCGGGGGCGGGCACCGGGGCCCCGGTGCTCTCGTGCGTCGTCTCGTGCGTCGTCATGGCCGCCAGCCTAGGAGCGCGGTGGCCTGCCGTCCTGGTGCGTTCGGCCGTCGGTTCCTTGGGCCACTTCCGGCGGGCGAACGCCCGTGCGAGGATCGCCGTCAGGAGACCACCGGTGGGAGGTCACCGACAGGAGACCACCGGCAGGGCGAGGTCAGGGGGCAGGGTCGTGTGTACGGCGTTCGTCAGCATCGAGCCCGCAGCGGCCGTCCCGGTCCTGCTGCTGTCCGTCCGGGACGAGTACCTGGGCCGTGCCTGGCTGCCGCCGGACCACCACTGGCCGGACCGGCCCGACCTGCTCGGCGGACTGGACCTCGCGGCCGGCGGCACCTGGCTGGCCGTCGACCCCGCCCGGCGCACCGCCGCCTGCCTGCTGAACGGCTTCGGCCCGCCCGCCCCCGCCGACGCCCGGCGCACCCGCGGCCGGCTGCCGCTCACCGCCGTCCGGGAGGGCGGGATCGGCCACCTCGACCTCACCCCGTACGACCCGTTCCACCTCGTCCTGGCCCGGCCCGACGGGGCCCGGGTGTCCAGCTGGGCCGACGGGCGGCTGGAGGAGCGCGAACTGCCGCCCGGCCTGAGCGTGGTGCTCAACGACGGACTGGAGGGCCTGTCCGCCGACCGGACGGCCTCCGCGCGGGTCCGCGCCCTGATGGCCGCGCGGGCCGCCCACTTCCGGTCCCGGTTCGGCGCGGTGCCCCGGCCCGAGCCGACCGCCGGGGGGCCGACGGCCGGGGCCTGGGGCGGCTGGCTGCCGATCGTCGCCGGGGACGGGCTGGCGCCGGACGCGGACGCCGCCCTGGTGCAGCGGCGGGACTTCGGCGACGGCCGGATCTGGGGCTCCTCGTCGATCTCGCTGCTCGCGCTGGGGCCGGACCTGCTGCGCTACGACTTCACGGCCGCGCCGGTGCCGGCAAACGGGCCGGGCTGGCGGCGGGTGGCCGCCGGCTGAAGCGGTGCCGGGCCGGCGGGCGCCGGGAGAGCAAGGACTTGAACCTGACGCTGCGGGAGGCGGCATCGTGGCGCGGGTCGATCCCGAAGGAGACCCGCCGTGCCCTGCCCGGAGACCCCGCACCGCCCCCGCCGCCTGCTCCCCGTGCTGACCGTCGCCCTGCCGCTGGCGGTCCTGCCGGCCGCGGTGGCCGCCCTCGCGCTGCTCGGCGACGCCGTGCACCGGGCCGTGCCGTCCGCCACCGTCCTGGCCGCCGTGGCCTCCGCGTTGCTGGCGCACCTCGGCCCCGGTGTCCCCCAGCCGTACGGTCGGTGAACTTCCCCCGACGGGGCTGCCGAACGTCTACATGCCCGTAGTAGCTTCGCGACGGCCCCCGACCCGGCCGGCCACCGACCCCCAGCGAAGGTGCGCGATGTCGACCCTGACCTACCCGGAAGCGATAGGCGTCGGCCTGCTCCAGGGCGTGACGGAACTCTTCCCGGTCTCCAGCCTCGGCCACAGCATCCTGCTGCCGGCCCTGGTCGGCGGACGGATCCAGCACGACCTCGACATGACCGCCGAGGGCTCCTCGTACCTCGCCGCGCTCGTCGCCCTCCACCTGGCCACCGCGCTCGCGCTGGTGGTCTACTTCCGCAAGGACTGGGCGCGGGTGGCCCGGGGCCTGCTCGGCTCGATCCGGCACCGCCGGGTGGAGACCCGCAACGAGAAGCTCGCCTGGCTGCTGGTCCTCTCCACCGTCCCGGTCGGCGTGGCCGGCCTCGCGCTGGAGAAGGCCCTGCGCAACGCGCTCGGCAAGCCCGTCCCGGCCGCCGTCTTCCTCGCCCTCAACGGGCTCGTGCTGCTGGGCGCCGAGCGGCTCAGGCGCGGCGGGTCCGGCCGCCGCCGGGCCGGGCACGCCGCCCCCGCCGACGAGCCGGGCACCGACCCGGCGATCGCCTCCGACCAGCGGCTGACCAGGCTGGGCTACGGGCAGGGCGTCCGGATCGGCGCCGCGCAGATCCTCGCGCTGCTCCCCGGCATCAGCCGCTCCGGCGTCACCATGAGCGCCGGCGTCCTGCGCGGACTGCACCACGAGGACGCCGCCCGGTTCTCCTTCCTGCTCGCCACCCCGGTCATCCTCGCCGCCTCGGTGCTGAAGGTGCCCGAGCTGTTCCGGCCGGAGAACTCCGGCGTGCTCGGCCCCGTGCTCGCGGGCAGCGTCGCCGCCTTCCTGGCCGGCTACGTCTCGGTGCGGTTCCTCACCCGGTACTTCGAGACCCGCAGCCTGACGCCGTTCGCGCTCTACTGCTTCGTCGCCGGCGTCGGCAGCGCGGTCTACCTGTCGCTCTGAACCGCCCGGGCCCCGTCCGCCACCGGGACCGCTCCCCCGGCCCGTCAGGGCACCAGGCCCAGGGCGGCCAGCCGGGCCGGGTCGGTGAGGACGTCCAGCGCGGTGATCCGGCCCCGGTGGACGGTGAACGACATGACCGACAGCGGGCGGCCCCCGGCGAAGGACACCACCCCGGGCGAGCCGTTGACCAGGACCACCCGGCCGTCGGCGGCGAAGCGGGCGAAGGCGACCGCCTGCGCGGCGACGTCCGCCGCACCGCGGCGCAGCACGCCCGGCACCAGCGTGCCGCCGTCCGAACGGGCCACCACACCCGGGTCGAGCACCGCCAGCAGGGCGTCGAAGTCGCCGCCCCGGGCGGCGCCCAGGAAGGCCTCCACCACCTCGCGCTTGCGGGCGACGTCGGTGTCCGCGGCCGGGGTGGCGTCCCGGACCCGGCGGCGGGCGCGGCTGGCCAGCTGCCGGGTGGAGGCGGCGGTCCGGCCGAGCACCTCGGCGATCCCGTCGAAGGGCACCTCGAACATGTCGTGCAGCACGAAGGCCACCCGCTCCGCCGGGGAGAGCGCGTCCAGCACCACCATCAGCGCCAGCCCGACCGAGTCCGCGACCAGCACCCCGTGCACCGGGTCCGCCGCCGACAGCCCGTCGACCACCGGATCCGGCAGCCGCACCCGGCCGTCCTCCTCGGGCAGCGGGTCCTCCCGGCGGGCGGTGCGGGAGCGCAGCTGGTCCAGGCAGATCCGGCCGACGACGGTGGTCAGCCAGGCCCCGAGCCGGCGCACCTCGCGCACGTCGCTGCGGCTCAGCCTCAACCAGGCCTCCTGGACGGCGTCCTCGGCCTCCGCGACCGACCCGAGCAGCCGGTAGGCCGCCGCCCGCAGCTGCGGGCGCTCCGCCTCGAACCGCCGTGCCAGCTCGGCCTGTTCACTCCCCGCCACGTCCTCGCCCACCCCGTCACACACCCTCGGCCCGTGATCCGTCGCTCCGATGACGGAGGTTAGCCGACGAGCGCGAGAATGGGGCGGTGAGCACCTCCCGGACCACCTCCTGGACCGCCTTCGGCGGCGACCTGCACCTGGACCTCACCGAGCGGCGGGCCGCCGGGGCCGGGCTGCGGGCCGCGCTGGAGGACGCGCTGCGCGAGGCCGTGCAGGACGGCCGGCTCGCCCCCGGCACCCGGCTGCCGTCCTCCCGGGCGCTCGGCGAGGACCTCGGGATCGCCCGGAACACCGTGGTGGAGGCGTACGGCCAGCTCACCGCGGAGGGCTGGCTCAGCTCCCGGCAGGGCTCCGGCACCACGGTCGCCCGGCGGGCGGTGCCGGAGCCGGCCCGGGGCCGGCGGCCGGGCGCCCCGGCGGTGCCGCCGCGGCCGGCCGCCCGGCACGACCTGATGTCCGGACGGCCGGACCTCTCGCTCTTCCCCCGCACCGCGTGGCTGGCCGCCGCCCGCCGCGCCCTCGCCACCGCGCCGCACGAGGCCCTCGGCTACGGCAGCCCGCTCGGCCGGATCGAGCTGCGGCAGGAGCTCACCCACTACCTGGCCCGGGTCCGCGGCGTCCGCACCGACCCCGACCACCTGCTCGTCTGCACCGGCGTCACCCAGGGCCTCGGCCTGCTGTGCGCCGCCCTGCGGGAGCGCGGCGCCCGCACGCTGGCCGTCGAGGAGTACGGGCTGCCGCCGCAGCACGCGACCGTCCGGGCCGCCGGGCTCACCACCGCCCCGGTGCCGCTGGACGAGGACGGCGCCCTGGTGGACCGGCTCGATCCCCGGGCCGGCGCCGTCCTGCTCACCCCGGCGCACCAGTACCCCACCGGCGCGGCGCTGCCAGCCGCCCGGCGGGCGGCGGCGGTGCGGTGGGCGCGGGAGCAGGACCGGTACGTCGTCGAGGACGACTACGACGGCGAGTTCCGCTACGACCGGCAGCCGCTGGGCGCCATGCAGGCGCTGGACCCGGAGCGGGTGGTGTACGCCGGGACGACCGCCAAGAGCCTCGCGCCGGGCCTGCGGCTGGCCTGGCTGGCCCTGCCGGACGCGCTGGTGGAGCCGGTCGCCCGGCTGAAGGTGCTGGCCGACACGATGTCCCCGGTGCTGGACCAGCTGACGCTGGCCGAGCTGATCGCCTCCGGCACCTACGACCGCCACGTACGGCGCTGCCGGCTGCACTACCGGCGCCGGCGCGACCACCTGGTCGCGGCGCTCGCCGAGCACGCCCCGCACGTCCGGGTCACCGGCATCGCGGCCGGCCTGCACGCCGTGCTCCGGCTGCCGCCCGGCTCCACCCCCGAGCCCGAACTCGTCGACCGCGCCCGGCAGTCCGGGATCGGCCTGCACGGCCTCGACTGGCACCGCGTCACCCCGGGCGCCGGCCCCGGCGCCCCTGCGGCCCCGCCGTCCCTGGTCATCGGCTACGCCACCCCGCCGGACCACGCCTTCCCGGCCGCGGTCCGCGCCCTGTGCGAGCTCCTGCGCGGGGCCTGAGCCGGGGACGCCGGGGGCAGGAGTCCGCCCGCCCCCCCGGGGGTGGGGGCGGGCGGACGGTACGGGGGTGGACGGTACGGGGGCGGGGCTACTTGTTCCGGCTGCCCAGTTCGAAGAGGAGGATGATGAACCCGGCGAAGAGGTGGCCGCCGGCGGTGTAGATCAGCAGGCGGAGGTAGATCCGCTTGTTGGCCCACTTGCCGGCGTCCATGGTCTTCGGGCCGGCGGCGGTGTCGGGGGCGGCGGCCGGGGTGACGGCGGTGGTGGGATCGGCCATGGTGATCTCCTCCGGGGTGGGCTGACGGCGGGTCAGTGGGCGGCGGGGCCGCCGCCGAGGCAGAGTTCGCCGCCGGGGCTCTGCAGCAGGGTGTGGACGAAGAGCAGTTCGACGCCGCCGTCCGACTCCGCGGCGATGCAGTGCGGGGTGAGCGAGTCGTAGTGGGCGGAGTCGCCCACGCCGAGGCGGTGGACGCGGTCCCCGAGGGTGACCCGCAGCGCGCCCTTCAGGACGTACAGCCACTCCTCGCCCGGGTGGACCCGGACCACCGCGTCCTGCACCCCCGGCGGGACGTGCACCCGCAGGGCCTGCATGGCGCGCCCGGGGGCGCCGGCCCGCCGGTAGCCCCAGCCGCCGGCCCGTCCCGGCTCGATGTCGCCGCCCCGGACGATCGGGTCCGGCTCGGCCAGGGTCTCGCCGAGCAGGCCGGAGACCGAGGTGCCGTACGCGCGGGCGAGGCCGAGCAGGACGGGCAGCGAGGGCTGCCGCCGCCCGGTCTCCAGCCGGGACAGATAGGCTGGGGAGAGCCCGACCCGCCCGGCGGCCACCTCCAGCGTGAGGCGGCTGCTGAGCCGGTGCTCACGGAGACGGGCGGCGAGGCCGGCGACCTCCTGGTCGTCGAGCTGTTCGCCTGCGGCGGCGCCGGTGGAGCTGCTGGTCATGTGTCCAGTGGACACCCGCCGTGCCGCACGGGCAAGAAATTTGCCTCAGAGGCAAGCCCTGGAGCGGTACCGCGCGCTCAGGGCCGCGGGATGTTCCGCAGGTTGCTCCGGGCCAGGTCGATCATCCGCCCGACGCCGCCCGCCAGCACCGTCCTGCCCGCCGCCAGCGCGAAGCCCTTCAGCTGGGCGGCGGTGATGTGCGGCGGGATGGACAGCGCGTTGGGGTCGGTGACCACGTCCACCAGGGCCGGGCCCGGCCGCTCCAGCGCCTCCGCCAGCACCTCCCGCACCCGGGCCGGCTCGGTCACCCGCTTGGCCTGGATGCCCATCGCCCGGGCGATCCCGGCGTAGTCCACGTCCCCGTTGTCGATCTCGTACTCGGGGAAGCCGGAGACCAGCATCTCCAGCTTGATCATGCCGAGCGCCCCGTTGTTGAACACCACCGTCTTCACCGGCAGCCGGTGCTTGGCCACCGTGAGCAGCTCGCCGAGCAGCATGCCGAGGCCGCCGTCGCCCGCCATCGCGACCACCTGCCGCCCGGGGCAGGCCAGCTGGGCGCCGATCGCGTGCGGGAGGGCGTTGGCCATCGAGCCGTGGAGGAAGGAGCCGATCACCCGGCGGCGGCCGTTGGGCCGCAGGTAGCGGGCGGCCCAGACGTTGTTCATGCCGGTGTCCACGGTGAACACCGCGTCCTCGGCGGCCACCTCGTCCAGCACCGAGGCGACGTACTCCGGGTGGATCGGCAGGTGCTTCTCGATGTCCCGGGTGTACGCGCCGATCACGTCCTCCAGCGACCGGCAGTGCTTGCGCAGCATGCCGTCCAGGAAGGCCCGGTCGCGCTTGGCGTCCAGCAGCGGCAGCACGGCCCGCAGGGTGGCGGCCACGTCGCCGTGGACGGCGAGTTCGAGGGCGGTGCGGCGGCCGAGCCGGGTGGCGTCGTGGTCGACCTGGACGGTGTTCACCTGCGGCAGGAAGGAGTCGTACGGGAAGTCGGTGCCGAGCAGCAGCACCAGGTCGGCGGAGTGCAGCGCCTCGTGGCAGGCCCCGTAGCCGAGCAGGCCGCTCATGCCGACGTCGTACGGGTTGTCGAACTGGATCCACTCCTTGCCGCGCAGCGAGTGGCCGACCGGTGCGTTCAGGGCCTGGGCGGCCGCCATCACCTCGGCGTGCGCCCCGCGCACCCCGGCCCCGCAGAACAGCACCACCTTGCGGGCCGCGTTGAGCAGCCGGGCCAGCTCCTGCACCTGGGACCACGGCGGCGCGGCGACGGCCTGCTCGGTGAGGAAGTGGCTGGTGCCGGTGGGCGAGGCGGCGGGCAGCGCGGCGACGTCCCCGGGGAAGGCGAGCACCGAGACGCCGTGCGAGCCGAGCGCGTGCTGGACGGCGATCCGCAGCAGGCGGGGCAGCTGGGCGGGGGCGGAGAGCATCTCGCACCAGCTGCTGCAGTCGGTGAACACCCGCTCGGGGTGGGTCTCCTGGAAGAAGCCGGTGCCGATCTGCCCGGAGGGGATGTGCGAGGCGAGCGCGAGCACGGGCAGGCCGCTGCGCTGGGCGTCGTACAGGCCCTGGACGAGGTGGGTGTTGCCGGGGCCGCAGGAGCCGGCGCAGACCGCGAGCCGGCCGGAGAGCTCGGCCTCGGCGGCGGCCGCGAAGGCGCCGGCCTCCTCGTTGCGCACGTGCACCCAGCTGATGCCGTCGGCCCGCCGGATCGCGTCCACGACGGGGTTGAGGCTGTCCCCGACGACGCCGTAGACCCGCTCCACCCCGGCCTGCCGGAGCACCTCCACCATCTGTTCGGCCACGCTCGGCACGGCTGCCCTCCTTCGGTCGCCACGGGACACCTGAACCCTCCGACGGGGAGGCGGCGGGCGCAGCCGGGGCGGGCCGAAGGGGTGACGGGCGCACGGCGGCGGGCCGGGCGGCAGCGGGACGGACGGGCGGACGCAGGAGGCGGGCGGACGCGGTCTACTCGGCCGGCAGGTGGTCCTGCTGGCCGAGCTTGCCCGCCGCGAGCCCGGCCTGCGGCTGGCGGCGGGCCGGCTCGCGGCCCGGGGGCTGGGAGACCCGTTCCTGGGCGGGCGGGACGGTGGTCGGCAGCGAGACCGGGGCCCCGGCCTTGACCTGCACCGCCTCCCCGTCGTGCCACAGGTGGAGGACCTCGCCGCGGCGCAGCGAGTACGTCGTCTGCTCGTGGCTGATCTCGACGCCCAGCAGGTGCCCGCGCACCAGCAGCGAGAAGCGCAGCCGCATCAGCCCGGACGGCAGCCGGGGCCGGAACGAGAGCGTCTCGCTGTGGTCGCGCAGCCCGCCGAAGCCGGCCACCAGGGCGATGCAGGCCCCGGCGAGCGAGGCCATGTGCAGGCCGTCGCGGGTGTTGCCGCCGAGGTCGTGGAGGTCCATCAGGGCGGCTTCGGCGGTGTAGTCGTAGGCGAGGTCGAGCTGGCCGACCTCGGCGGCGATGACGGCCTGGGTGCAGGCGGAGAGCGAGGAGTCCCGGACGGTCAGCCGCTCGTAGTAGGCGAAGTTGCGGGCCTTCTGCTCGTCGGTGAAGGCGTCGCCGCGGACCTGCATGGCGAGCACCAGGTCGGCCTGCTTGACCACCTGCTTGCGGTACAGGTCGAAGTACGGGTAGTGCAGCAGCAGCGGGTAGTTCTCCGGCGGGGTGTGCTCGAAGTCCCAGACCTGGTGGTGGGTGAAGTCGTCGGCCTGCGGGTGGACGCCGAGGTCCTCGTCGTACGGGACGTACATCGCGGCGGCCGCGTCGCGCCAGGCGGCCGTCTCCTCGGTGTCCACGCCGAGCCGCGCGGCCTCGCGCGGGTGGCGCACCGCGGCCTCGGCGGCGGCGCGCAGGTTGGTCTGCGCCATCAGGTTGGTGAAGACGTTGTTGTCCGCGACGGCGCTGTACTCGTCGGGGCCGGTGACGCCCTCGATACGGAACTTCCCGGCCACGTCGTGGTGGCCGAGCGAACGCCACATCCGGGCCGTCTCGACGAGCAGTTCGAGCCCGTACTCGCGCTCGAACTCGGCGTCCCCGGTGGCCCGGACGTAACGGGCGACGGCGGCGGCGATGTCGGCGCCGATGTGGAAGGCCGCGGTGCCGGCCGGCCAGTACCCGGAGCACTCCTCGCCGCGGATCGTCCGCCACGGGAACACCGCGCCGGACAGGCCGAGTTGGGCCGCCCGCTCACGGGCCAGCGGGAGCGTGGTGTGCCGCCAGCGCAGGGCCTGGTTGACGGCGCTGGGCAGGCAGTAGGTGAGCACCGGCAGCACGAAGGTCTCGGTGTCCCAGAAGCTGTGCCCGTCGTATCCGGGCCCGGTCAGCCCCTTGGCGGGGATGGCCCGCTCCTCGCTGCGGGCGCCGGCCTGGAGGACGTGGAAGACCGCGAACCGCACGGCCTGCTGGAGTTCGACGTCGCCCTCGATCTCGATGTCGCTGGTATCCCAGAACTCCCGCAGGAAGGCGGCCTGTTCGGCGACCAGACCGTCCCAGCCGGTGTACCGGGCGGCCGTCAGCGCGGCCTCCACCTGGTCCCGGACGGCGGGCAGCGAGCGGGTGCCGGACCAGCCGTAGGCCATGAACTTGGTCAGTCGCAGCCGCTGCCCGGCCTTGAGCACCGTGGTGACGCTGATCCGGCAGTGGTCGGCCTCGGACTCGGCGACGGTGTCGGACTTCTCCGGGCCCTCGATGACGTGGTCCATCCCGGCCGCGACCCGGATGCCGCTGTAGCGGGTGCGGTGCACCAGCACGGCCTTGCTGCCGCTGGCGTGGTGCGCCTCGGGGAGCAGCGGCGCCTCCATCACGGCGGCGGTCCGCGGGTCGCCCTCGGGGCCGCCGGGCAGCTGCTCGTTGGCGACCAGCTCGGACTGGAGGACGATCCGCACCGGGCCGTCCACCGCCTCGACGCTGTACTCGACGGCGGCGACGGCGCGCTGGGTGAGCGAGACCAGCCGGGAGGAGCGCACCCGGATCGTCCGCCCGGCCGGGGAGGTCCACTCGGCCTCGCGGTGCAGTATGCCCTCTCGGAAGTCCAACCAGCGCTTGTGGCCCAGGAGTTCGCCGTAGCGCAGGTCGAAGGGCTCGTCGTCCACCAGCAGCCGGATGATCTTTCCGTTGGTGACGTTGATGACGCTCTGGCTGGACTCCGGGTAGCCGTAGCCGCCCTCGCCGTACGGCAGCGGGCGCAGCTCGAAGACGCCGTTGAGGTAGGTGCCGGGCAGGCCGTGCGGCTCGCCCTCGTCCAGGTTGGCGCGCAGGCCGATGTGGCCGTTGGAGAGCGCGAAGACGGACTCGGCGCGGGCCATCGAGGCCAGGTCCAGGCCCTGTTCGGTGATCTGCCAGGGGTCGACCGTGAAGTTGTCCGCCGGGCTCATGCGCCCTCCTCCCCCAGCAGTTCGGCGAGGTCCCGGACGACCACGGTGGCGCCGTCCCGGCGCAGTTCGGCGGCCTGGCCGGTGCGGTCCACCCCGACCACCGCGCCGAAGCCGCCGGCCCGGCCGGAGGCCACCCCGGCCAGCGCGTCCTCGAAGACCGCGGCGTGGGCCGGGTCGACGCCCAGGGCGCGGGCGGCGTACAGGTAGGTGTCGGGGGCGGGCTTGCCGGGCAGGCCCTGCGCCCTGGCGACGTTGCCGTCCACGATCACGTCGAACAGCTCCTCGATGCCGGCCGCCCGCAGCACGTCGCGGCAGTTGGCACTGGAGGAGACCACCGCGCTGGGCAGCCCCGCCGCGCGCAGCCGGTGCACGTAGTCCACCGAGCCCTGGTACGGCTGGACGCCCTGCTCCCGGATCAGCCGCAGCACGGTGTCGTTCTTGGCCCGGCTGATCCCCTGGACCGTCCGGGAGTTGGGCGGGTCGTCCGGGGTGCCCTCGGGCAGCTCGATGCCCCGGCTGAGCAGGAAGGCGCGGGTGCCGTCCAGGCGCGGGCGGCCGTCCACGTAGGTGTCGTAGTCGGTGACGGCGTCGAAGGGGACGAACTGCCCGCCGGTGCGGGCCGATTCGGCGCGCAGGAAGGCGTCGAAGGTGTCCTTCCAGGCCGCGGCGTGCACCTTCGCGGTCTGGGTGAGCACTCCGTCGAGGTCGAAGAGGAAAGCGCGGATGTCGTCCGGTAGCCCCAGCATGGGTGCAGTCTTACCCGGGAAACGCCGGGAAGCCCCCCATTCCCGGCGGCGCGTCGCGGGAAGGGCGGCTTCCGGCGGCCCGGGCGGGCCGGGGCGGGCCCGCCCCGCCCGGCCGCGGCGGGGTCACAGCGGGTCGGGCACCTGCGCCTCGGGCGCCTCGATGACCGCGAAGACCGCGCCCTGCGGGTCCTGGACCACCGCCATCCGGCCGGACTGCATGTCGAAGGCCGGCTGGACCACCGAGCCCCCGGCCTTGACCAGGGCGTCCACCGTGGAGTCGGTGCCGTCCACCGAGAAGTAGGTCATCCAGTGCGAGGGCGTTCCGGGCGCCAGGTAGTCGGGGATCGCCTGCATGCCGCCCACCGTGCGCTCGCCGACGTTGAGCGAGAAGCAGCCGTCCATGCCCTGGATGGTGGCCGGGCGCAGCCCGAGGGCCGGCTGGTAGAAGCGGCCGGCCGCGGCGGTGTCGGCGGTGTTGAGCTCGTTCCAGACCAGCGCGCCGGGCTCGTTGACCACGCCCGCGCCGATGAAGTCCATCGCCTGCCAGACCCCGAACACCGCGCCGGTCGGGTCGGCGGCGACCAGCATCCGGCCGATCGTGCCGACGTCCATCGGGTCGCACAGGACGGTGCCGCCGGCCCGCGCGATGGACTCCCGGGCCGCGTCGGCGTCGTCCGCGGCGAGGTAGGTGGTCCAGGCGACGGGCGGCTCCGGCTGGCCCTCGGGCGCCGACCTCGCCATGATCCCGGCCACCGGGCGGTCGTTGAGCGTGCACACGGCGTAGCCGCCGAACTCGGCCGGGCCGACCTCGCCCTGCCAGCCGAACAGGTCGCGGTAGAAGTCGAGCGCGGCCTGCTGGTCGCTCGCCATCAGGTCGACCCAGCACGGGGTGCCGGGCTTGTACGGATCGGTGACTACGGGCATTGCTGGGCCTCCCGGAGGTGGTGGTGGCCGGCTGTGGTGGGCGGGGCGGTCGGGCCGCCGCCGCGGCCGGGCCGGGTGGGGTGCGGCCGGCCGGGGCGACGGCGGGTACACCGCCACCATCGGCCCGCCGCCGCGATCCCGCCACCGGACGGCGCCCTGCGGGCGACCGGCGGGCGGGCCGGCCCGGCCGCCGGGGTGTTCACGGGGCGTCGTGGCGGTGCGCGGTGACGAAGTAGGGCTGCTCCTTGCCGCTCTGCGCGTAGTCCTTGAGGCGGACCAGCAGCTCGGCCCAGGTGCCGGCCACCGCCGGGACGCCCTCCTCGCTGCCCGGCTGCCAGCCGCCGTGCCGGAACAGCAGCCGGGTGTGCTCGGCCTCGGCGGGACGGTCGGCGGGGGCAGGGGCGGCAGGGCGGTCGGCGGGGGCAGGGGCGGCGGGGCGGTCGGCGGGGGCAGGGGCGGCGGGCCGGTCGGCCAGGTCCCAGCTGATCCAGGTGCCCGCCCAGTGCGGCGGGAAGGACCCGGCGTTGGTCCACACCACCCGGTCCCGGTCGGCCCGTTCCACCCGCAGCCGCAACGGCTCGGGGACGCCGGGCAGCTCGAACAGCAGGACGTCGTCGTCCCGGTCCACGCCGGTGGTCCACCAGGCGGTCAGCCCGCCGTGGGTGGTGAGCGCGGCGAGCACGACGTCCCGGGGCGCGGCGATGTCCAGCTGGAGGGCGATCTCGGGCACGGGGACCGCCTTTCGGAGACAGGCCCTACCGCCCCACCATGGCACGACCCCCGGGCCCGCGCGCCCCGGAGGACGCCGGCCCGGGGGTCGTCCCCGTGCTCCGGCGGGTGCGGTCAGCCGCCGGAGCCGTAGCTGGTGTTCGCGCAGATGTCGTCGTCCGCGGACCGGGCCTCGTTGGTGATGGTGGTCGGCAGCGGCTGCGGGGGCGCCGGGACGCCCGGGGTCGCGGTCGGTGCCCCGCCGGCGGCCATCCCCATCGCGGCGGCGAAGTCCTGGCCGGTGATCACCGAGATGCCCCGGGCTCCGCTGGGCTCCAGGCTGGCGCCCGGGAACAGCGCGGCGACCTTCTCGGCGTTCGCCTTCTGCCCGGATCCGTACTCGATCGTGGTGGTCTTGTACCTGGTGCTCGACGCCTGACCGGCCGTGCTGGCGGCGAACTTGGCGCCCTTCAGCTGCTCCGTCGCCTTGCCGGCCAGGCCGTTGACGGTCGTTCCGTTGTAGACCGCCACCCGGACCGCGGAGTTGCCGGCGTCCCCGGCCGACGTGGCGGGAGCGGCCGGGGTGGTGGGCTGCGCGGGCGCCTGCGGGGCCGGGCTGGTGCCCTCGGCCGGGGCGTCCGGCTGCTGGCCGGTGGCGTTCTGGCCGTCGATGGTCTGGTCGGCCTTGAGGGTCGCCCAGAGCTTGGCCGCGTCCGCCTGGACGATGTCGAGGTCCTGGTCCTGGGTGCGGTAACGCCAGGGCACCGTCACGAACTTGAGGTCGTGCATGTCGATGTTCTTCAGCGACAGGCCGAAGGAGAGCAGCTTGTCGGCGGAGTCCAGGCCCGGGTCGACGACCAGGGACTTGGTGGCGGCGTCCGCCAGCGGCAGGAGGGTGGTGGGGTTCATCCCCTCCTTCTTGATCTTGCTGGCCAGCGAGCCGAGGAAGGCCTGCTGGCGCTTCATCCGGCCGATGTCCGAGCCGTCGCCGATGCCGTGCCGCAGCCGGACGTAGTCGAGCGCCTTCTGGCCCTGGACGGTCTGCTTGCCCTGCGGCAGGACGACCGCGCCCTTCTTGGGCAGGTTGGGGTTGATGTCGCCCTCGTAGATCGGCTTCGGCAGGCAGATGTCCACGCCGTTGACGGCCGAGGTCATCGAGGCGAAGCCGTTGAAGTCGACCACGAGGGTGTGGTCGACGCGGATGCCGGTGAGCTTCTCCACCGCGTTCTGGGTGCAGGCCGGGTTGCCGTCGTCGCTGCCGCCCATCGAGAAGGCGGCGTTGAACAGGTCGGTGTTGCCGCCCTTGGTCCACTTCCCGTTGGGCAGCTTGCAGGACGGCATCTCGATCTTGGCGTTGCGCGGTATCGAGATCCCCACGGCGTGCTTGTGGTCGGCGTAGACGTGCAGCAGGATCGTGGTGTCCGAGCGGGCACCGCCGTCCTCGCCGCCGCCGAGGTCGGCGTTGTTCTTGCCGCGGCTGTCCGAGCCGATCAGCAGCACGTTGACGGGCCGGTTGCCGTCCGCGTCGGCCTGGGCCTCCGGGGGGCGGTTACGGGCTATCGCGTCGCCGTCGAAGGACTTGATGTTGGCGTTCAGCTTGAGGTAGATCGCGCCGCCGATGCCGGCGACGACCACCAGCACGCCGGCCGTCGACCAGGCGACGATCTTCTTCACGTTCTTCTTGGGCTTGGCGCTCTTGCGCGCCGCGGCCCGCCCGCCCGCCGCCGGGGCGGCGTCCGCCTTCCCGCCACCGCCCTTGCCCTGGGCGGCACGGCGCGCCTCCGCCCGGCCGCCGGCCCTCGGGGAGGGCACGGAGCCCGCGGCGTCCTCCGTCGTGGGCACGTCCTCACCCCGAGCCGGGCTCTCGCCCCTCCGACCTGACATGCGCGTACCTTTCACCGACGGAAGCGACGCCCCTGACGATCCGGCGCACCGCACACAGAGAGACGGTCCGGACCGTTCCCAGGTTGCACATACGACCGTCACCACTAACCGACGATCGTGGCTTCCGATCATATTTAGGCCCGACGCGATCACCGACCCTCGGGCCTCGGCCAACCCCGCCGCCCGGCGGGGAACACCCCCGCAGAACAGCGGAAAACACCCGATTCCGACGTGACCCATGCCACGTCGGCGTCCCCGCGCCGACGCCGGTTTCCGGCCACGGCGGAGCCCGGCGGGAGGCGCCGCGCGGCCCGGGCGCACACCGCCCGCGCCACGCACCCGAGTTCGCTCAGCCACGGCCACGACGGCGGCCCGCCCGGACCGCCGAGGCCGCGAGGGCGACCACCGTGACCAGCCCGGCGCTCGCACCCGTCACCGCCGACGCCCGGGTCAGGGCGGTCCGGTCGGGGGGCGGCGCGACGGACACCGGCTCGGTGGTGGCGCCGGGCGCGCCGGTGGCCGGCGGCTGGGCCGTCACGGCGGCCACCACGTCCAGTGTCCCCCAGCCCACTGCGGGGTCCGGAAGCGTCGAACCCGGGCGGTACGCCGTCGACTTGAGCCGTTCGGCGACCTGCGCCGGGGTCCACCCCGGCTCCCGGGAGACCAGCGGGGCGGCCGCCCCGGCGACCAGCGCGGCGGCCCCGCTGGGCCCCGAGGAGGTTGAAGTAGCCGCCCCCGGGTCCGGCGGCCTGGAGCCCCTCGCCGGGGGCCGCCAGGTCGACCCGCACGCCCGGAGCGCCGGCACCGGAGGAGCCCGCACCCGCGGCCCCCGTGGGACGGCCCGCCGCCCGGCCCGACCGGGGCCGCCACGAGCACTCCCGGGAGCCCGGCCGGGAAGACCCCTCCCCTGCCCTGCTGCCCGTCCGGCCCGGCCGGGGCGACCAGCAGCAGGCCCTTCGCCGCGGCGTACTCGACGGCGTCGGCGAGCGCCTGGTTCGACGCCGGCACCGGATCCCCGACCACGGCGACCCGGGCGCCGCCGTCGGCCGCCGCCCGGATGCCCTGGGCGAGCAGGTCGGGCATGGTCGTCCCGGCGTCGTCGGTGACGGCGACGGCCGGCACCGTCGCCTCCGGCGCGAGGCCGGCCGGTCCGCTGTCGGGGGTGCGGCGGCCGGCGACCAGCCCGGCGAGGAAGGTGCCGTGGCCCACGCAGTCCCGCCCGGCGTCGCCCTGCCCGTGCAGCCGGGGGCCGAGCCGCAGCCGCCCGGCCGGCACCCCGGAGCCGGTGCCCGCCGAGGCGTCCACGCCGGAGCCGAGCACGGCGACCGTCACCCCGGCACCCCGGGAGAGCGGCCGGACCGCCCCGGGCCGCAGGTGGACCTGGGCCCACGGGGGCCGGTCCACGGCGGTGCGGGCGGACGGCTCGCGACAGCCGTTCTCCCGGACGTCGGGGAGCGTCTGGGCCATCGCCGGGAGGTCGCCGGCCGCGGGCGTGGCGGCCGCCACCGCCCCCGCCAGGGCGGGCCCGGCCCGCCGGCCCGTGCCCGCGGGCGTCATACCGAGCTGCCCAGCCGGTCCACCGCGATGTCCTGCGGCAGCAGCAGGCTCAGCTCGGAGAGGTCGGCGAAGTCGAGCCGGCTGAGCCGGCCGGCCTGACGGGTGATCATGCCCTCCAGGGTCTGCCGGGCGAAGCGCCCGTTGCCGAAGGTGCGGTCGCGCGGGACGGCCCCGAACAGCCCCGCCAGCGCCTCCAGGGTCTCCGGCGCGCAGGTGTAGCCGGCCTGCTCGGCGAGCCGGCCCACGATGGTGACCAGCTCGTCGTCGGTGTAGTGGCCGAACTCCACCTGCCGGGAGAAGCGGGAGGCCAGGCCGGGGTTGGAGGCCAGGAAGTGCCGCATCTCGTCCTCGTACCCGGCGACGATCACCACCACCTCGTCCCGGTGGTCCTCCATCAGCTTCATCAGGGTGTCGACGGCCTCCTGGCCGAAGTCGCTGCCGCCGCCGTGGCGCGGGGTGAGCGTGTACGCCTCGTCGATGAAGAGCACCCCGCCGCGGGCCCGGTCGAAGGCCTCCTTGGTGAGCTGGGCGGTGTGGCCGACGTAGCGGCCGACCAGGTCGGCGCGGGCCGTCTCGACCAGCTGCCCGCCCGGCAGCACGCCCAGCTCGGCGAGGAGCTGTCCGTAGAGCCGGGCGACGGTGGTCTTGCCGGTGCCGGGCGGCCCCGCGAAGACCAGGTGGCGGCTGATGGTGGCGGTGGGCAGCCCGGCCTCCTCCCGCCGGCGCACCTGGCGGATCAGGTTGACCAGGTCCTCGACCTGCTCCTTGGCGGCCGGCAGGCCGACCATCGCGCGCAGTTCGGCGAGCAGCTCGGTGCCGTCCTTGCGGGCGGCCCTCGGGGCCTCGCCGGGAGCGACGTCCCCGGGGACCAGCAGGGCCAGGTCGCGGTCGGAGATGTCGGCCCGGGTGGAGAGCCTGGTCGCCTGCCGGTCGACCATCTCCTCGAACACCTTGCGGGCCGCCCGGCCGTTGCCGAAGTCCTCGCCCTTGGGCATCCGCGCGAACAGGGCGGACAGCGCCTCCCGGGTGCCGTCGACCAGCTCGTAGCCGTGGCCGGCCGCGGCCCGCTCAACGATGGTGACCAGCTCCTCCTCCGAGTAGTTGGCGAACTCCACGGTGCGGCTGAACCGCGAGGCCAGGCCCGGGTTGGAGGCCAGGAAGTCGGTCATCTCGGCGGAGTAGCCGGCCACGATCACCACGACGTCGTCGCGGTGGTCCTCCATCAGCTTGACCAGGGTGTCGATCGCCTCCCGGCCGAAGTCCGGCCCGCTGCCGCCGGAGCCCGCCGAGAGCGTGTACGCCTCGTCGAGGAAGAGCACCCCGCCGAGCGCCGACCGGAACACCTCGGTGGTCTTGAGCGCGGTGCCGCCGATGACGGAGGCGACCAGGTCGGCGCGGGCCACCTCGGTCAGGTGGCCGCTGCGCAGCACCCCGAGGTCGGCCAGGATGCTGCCGTACAGCCGGGCCACGGTGGTCTTGCCGGTGCCGGGCGGGCCCGCGAAGACCAGGTGGCGGCTCATCGGCAGCGCGGGCATCCCGGCCAGCTCCCGGCGCCGGGCCAGCTTGTTGAGGTTCACCAGGGTGGCGACCTGCTCCTTGACCCCGGCCAGGCCGACCAGCGACGCCAGCACCTCCAGCGGGCCGGGCCGGGCGGCCGGTGGGGACGCGCTCCCGGGAGCGGGCTCCCCGGCCGGTCCGCCGCCCGGGGAGCCCGCGACGGCACCGGGCCGCTCGGCGGCCGCCGGGGCGGGCGCGGAGCCCGCGGTGGCGGTGCCGTGCGCGTCCGGCAGCTCGTTGTCCTCGCTGACCAGCTCCTCCACCGACAGCCGCTCGCTCGGCACGCTCTGGCGCAGGCCGGAGCCGCGGTTGCGGGAGAGCGTGCAGCCGGTGAGCCGGACGGCCTCGACGGAGTCGGTGCGCACCCCGTCCCCGGTGTTCTCGCTCGCGGTGAGCTGGGCCAGGACGGCCCGGGCGCCGGCCCCGACCCGCACGCCGTGGCGGCGGTTGCCGGTCACCCGCCCCCGGGTGCAGGTCAGTTCGGCGCCGTCCTCGGCCGTGACGCCGTCCTCCGCGGAGCCGGACACCTCGCAGTCGCGCAGTGTGGCCGTGCCGACCCGGCCGACCAGCACCCCGGAGCCGCCGGAGCCGCGCACCGCGGTGGCGCCCAGCCGGACGTCGGCGCCCTCCGCGATCCGCACGCCCGCCCGGCCCGCGTCCAGGACCTCGCAGTTCTCCAACTGCCCGCGCCCGTCGCGCAGCGCGGCCACGCCGTCGCCCTGCGCCCGGTGGACGGCGACCCGGCGCAGCCGGGGGTTGGCACCGTCGGTGATCAGCACGCCGGTGCCGGCGACGTCCCGCACCTCCATCCGGTCGACGTCGGCCGCGCTGGCGCCGGTCAGCTCGATCCCGTCGGTGCAGTCGCGGACGACGGTGCGGGCCAGCGTCGGGCCGGAGGAGTCGCCCACCCAGATGCCGGTGGTCTCGCCCCCGTCGATCTCGCAGTCCTCGAAGGTGCCGCGCGAGCGGGCCGTGACGTGGACGCCGTGGCCTGCCGTCCGGGAGGCCCGGCAGCGGACCAGCAGGGGGTCGGTGCCCCCGGCGAGCACGATGCCGTGGCCGGAGGTGCCGGAGACGGTGCAGTCCTCCAGGGCGACCCTGGCGGTGGAGCTGATGTAGACGCCGATGGTGGTGTCGCGCACGGTGGTGCGCACCAGCCGCGTGGTGCTGTTCTCCTCCAGGGCGATGCCGGGCTTGTCGGTGACGGAGACCTCGCAGCCCTCGAAGGTCCCCCGGGCCTCGCCGTTGGCGCAGATGCCGTTGCCGCGCGCGTCGCGCAGCACGCAGTTGCGCAGCAGCGGGTCGGCGCGCGCGCCGACCACCACGGCGGAGCTGCCGAGGTGCTCGACGACGCAGTCCTCGATGACGCTGCTGCCGGTGGAGGTCTCGACGATGCCGGCGCCGGCCGGGTTGGTGACGCGGCTGCCGCGCATCGCCAGGGTGCCGTCCCCGCGGGTGAGCAGGGCGGTCCAGGAGCTGCCGACCACCTCGCAGTCCTGGACGGCGGCCTGGCCGCGCGCCACGTCGATGGCGGGCAGCTCCTCGTCCTGCCCCTGGAGGATCAGGCCGGTCAGCTGCACCGCCTCGGCGGTGACCTGGACCACGCTGCCGCGCCGGGCGGTGATCCGGACGGTGCCCCGGGCCTCCGCGGCGGTGATGGTGACCAGCTTGTTGATCACCAGGTTCTCCTCGTAGCGCCCGGGGCGCACCGAGATCACCGCCCCGCTGCGGGCGGCCCCGAGCGCGTCGCCGATGGTGCGGTAGCGGCCGTCCCGCTGGTCCGGGCATACCGTCAGCACGTGGCGCGACATGGCGTGGCCTCCCCTCTCCTTGACTCGTCGATGACCCCGGCTGCCCGTCAGCCCGTGCAGTCGGCGCGCACGGCGGCGGCGGCATGGTGGGCCTTGTCCGCGCTGCCGCCCCAGTCGACGCCCCGGGAGTGCAGCGTCACGGCGATCCGCCCGCCGCTGACCGGGAAGCTGCCGGCGTTGACCCAGGCGCCGCGGTTCGCGGTCTGGTCGACGTTGAACGAACCGGCACCGCCCGAGGCGTTGTCCACGGTGTAGAAGGACGGCTTGCCGCCGACGGCCTTGAGGTCACCGTTGTTCGGGACGTAGACGGAGATCCGGCAGGTGCCGCTGGTGACCGGCGAGGTGGTGAAGGTCCACACCGCCGAGTTGTCCTTGTCGTCCTTGTTGGCGTCGCCGGACATCGGCATCGAGACGTACGAGCCGTTGCAGCCCGAACCGGCGTACCCGCCTGCCGAGTTGGACAGCCAGCCGGCCGAGCCGCTGGTCCACCAGCCGTTCTTGGCGAAGCTGACGGCGGAGCCGCCGCAGCCGTTGCCGCCGACCGCGCCGAAGGTGGGCGGGGCGGGCTTGGCGGGCGGCGGCTGGGGGGCGGGCTGTTGCGGAGCGGGCTGCTGGGGGGCCGGCTGCTGGGGCGCGGGGGCGCCCGGGGCCGTCCCGGTGCCGCCACCGCCGCCCGTACCGGTGCCGCCGCCACCGCTACCGCCGCCGGCCGCCGGGGCGCCGGGCGCGGGGCGGGTGAGCGGACCGCCGGCGGCGGCGACCGGGGCCGCGCCGGTGCCCGGGGCGGTGCCGGTGGTCGTACCGGGGACGCCGCCGGGAAGCGCCGGCGCCCCGGGGACGACCGCGTCCGTCAGGGCGACCGGGTCCCCGGGAGCCGGCTGGCCCTGCGTCGGCTCGGCCGCCGGGACCCCGGGGACGACCGGGTCCAGCGGCGCCGGGGGCAGGGTGGGATCGCCGAGTTCGGGGCCCGCGACGGGCGGCTGGTCCGCCCTGCTCCGGCCGGCGTCCGTCGAGCCGCCGTGGGCGGAGCCACCGCCGTCGGTGATCAGGAACGGCAGGCCCATCAGCACCACCCCGGCCGTGACGGCGGCGATCACGACCGGCCGCTTCAGCCGGGCGGAGCGCCCCACCGCAGGGCCGACGGGCTCGGGCTCGGCCATCGGCTCCGGCGCGGGCTCCGACTCGGGCACCGGCTCCGGCTCCGGCTCGGGCCCGGGCACCGGCTCCGGCCCGGGCATCGGCTCGGGCACCGGCTCCGGCTCGGGTCCGGGCACCGGCTCCGGCTCGGGTCCGGGCACCGGCTCCGGCCCGGGCACCGAGGCGGGCACGGCGGCGACCTGCCCGTACTGCGGCACGGCCGGCGGTACGGGCGCGGCGGCCCAGGCCGGTGCGGCCCCCTCGGCATCCTCCTCCATCTCCCAGACCACCGCGGGCAGCTGGAAGCCCGCCACCAGCCCGTTCTGGGACCGGTTACCAGCCGTGCTCGTGCCCACCTCAGCTCCTCGGCTCCACGTGCCGCCCCTGTCGGCGGGAGCGCCCGAGCGACAGGTCTGCGGACGTCCCCACTCCGTACCCACGGCCGGACCGGGCCCACAGGTTCAGCGCCTTGACGATCTCCTCCACCGGCGACGGCGTGAACTGGTCCTTCGCTCCCGGCTGCTGGGGCGGCGGGACCGGCGCCCCGGCCCGCCGAGCAGCTCCGCACCAGGGCCGCCGCGCCGTCGACGACAGACGGCGGCCCGGCGTCGGCCGCGCCTACTCCGACCAGTTGCTGCGCCGGCTCCAGGACGTCAACACCCCGGTCGCCCTGCTGTCCTGGCCGCCGAGCGAGGGCACCCTGTTCGGCAGCGTCAAGCCGCGCCGGCTGCCGCCCGGGCGCGCCCGGTACGTCACCCGGCGCCGGACCGTCCAGGTCCAGACCGGTCTGCTGCCGGAGCCGGCGGAGCCCCCGGCCTGACCGGGGCGCCCCGCGGTGGGCGGCTGAACCCGCGACCGGGCCGGGCCCGTTTACCTCGGCGATGAGTCCTTCCCGCAGCGGCCGCTCCGCCGACGACCCCGCTCCGCGTCGCCGGTTCGGCCGGTGGCGCGGAGCTGCGGCCGCCCTGTCCCCCGGCCGGGGCGGCGCCGACGCGAGCGCCCCGGTGCCCGCCGGCGGGCCGCCGGGCGGCGCCCCGGCCGCCCCACGGTCCGAACTGCGGCCGGTCGGACCGCACTTCGTGATCGCTCCGGCCACCGCCGGGCAGGACGAGCTCTCCGCCACCGTCGGCGCCCTGCGGCCGGTGCCGGACAGCCTCATCGTGGTCGCCGCCGCCCCCGACTCGGCCCCCGTGCTGCGCGACCGGATGGCCGACCTCGGCGTGATCGCCCGCGCCCGCGGCGCCACCAGCCTGGTCCTCGCCGCCTCCGGCCTCGCCGCGCTCGCGCCCAACGGACGCCGGCCGGCCGAGGTCGTCGCCGACCGGGCGGGCCTGCCCGTGCTCGCGCCGGACGGCCTGGTGGAGATCACCCACGACGGCAACCTCAAGGTCACCTCCCCCGACGGCGCCCCCGACGGCGCCTCGTGGTGGCACTGCGCGCCCGGCGCCGCGCCGCGCCGGGTGCGCGAGACCATCGGCGCCACCGCCCCGGTCGAACCGGCCCGCACCGCCCGCCCGGACGGCCTCCCCTCCGCCCGCCCGGGCGCCGGGGCCGTCGTCCAGCCCGCGCCGGCCGCCCCCGCCACCGTCGGCGGGCGCCCCCCGGCCGTCCACGTGCGGCCGCTGCCGAACGGCTACTGGCTCACCCACCCGGCCGCCCAGCCCACCGCACCGTTCACCGGCCTCGCCCTGGCCGACGCGCCGCCCGGCACCGTCGTCCTGGTCGTCGGCACGCCCGCGCTGCCCGTCCTGCCGCCCGAGGAGTTCGCGGACGCCGTGGCCGCCCTGCCCCTCGGGCCGGACCGGCCGCTGGTCAGCGCCCCCTGGGCCGCGCCCGCCGAACTCGCCACGCTCACCGGCGCGCTGTCCGCCCGGCTGGCCCGGCCGGTGAACGCCGCGATCGGCCTGCCGGTCATCGGTCCCGGCGGCCCCACCTCGTACGTGCTCGACTCCCACGGGCGCGCCTGCTGGGAGCCCTACCTGCTGCGCCTCGCCGCCGCGCCGGGCCGGGGCACCGTCCCCTCCGGCTGGCGCAACGGCGGGGCGGCCTGGCACACCGCGGGGCCCGCGGTCTTCGACGCGTTCCCGTACTGGGCCCTGGAGGCCGTCCCGGCCGGGCTCTGGCTGCGGCCGGAGCCCCCGCACGTCCTCACCCCGCGCTTCCGCGGGCCCGAGTCGGCCCGCCCGCTGCTGATCGTCGGCGAGCGGGACCGCCCCGTGGACGCCGAGGTCTTCGAGGAGCTCGGCCGACTGCTCGACCAGTTGCCGGAGGCCGGGGGCGAGGGCTTCGGGCTGCTGGTCCACGGGCTGCTGCAACCGGACGCCGAACGGGTCGCCCGCTTCGTCGCCCGGCTGCACGGCCTGGACTGGCTCGGCCCCGAACAGCCCACCGGGGCCGTACCGGACGTGGCTCCGGTGGCGTACGGGATCGGCCCGGCGGCGCACCCGACGACGGCGGCGCAGGGGGCGCCCGTCGCCATCACCGCCCCGCAGCCCGTCGCCGTCGCCGCGGCCGCCCCGGCGGCTCTGGCGCTCGCCGCACCGGCCGGCCCCGCGCCCCTCCCCGACCCGGCCCCCGGGCCACTGCCCGCGACCGTCGCACCGCCCGTCCGCACCTCGACCAGCGGCGGACCGGACGAACCCGCCGCGGGCGCCCGCCGACCGGTCGGCCCGGCCGGCGACGGCGCGGTGGCCGGCGCTCCGGCCGCCGCTGCCGCGCCTGTCCCTGCTCCGTCCCCCGCGCCCTCCCCTGTTCCCTCCCTCGCACCTGCTCCCGCCCGCACCGACCCCGAGGGCGGCCACCGGCCCGCACCGGCCCCCGCCCCGGACGCCGTGCCGGACGAGGAGCCGCACCCGCATCCGCACCCGGACGGCGGCTTCGCCTCGGACGGCGAGGAGCCCGAAGCCGAGGCCCCGGAGACCGGCCCCGACCCGGACGGCGCTGACCCGGACGGCGACGATCCGGACAGCCCCGACCCGGACGGCGTCCAAGCGCCCCCCGCCCGCCCGCAGTACCGCCTGCTCGCACCGGAGGGCTCCCCCTCCCCCGCCCCCTCCCCCGTCAGCAGCCCGGCCGACCGCGACGCCGTCCGGGCACTGCTCGGCGAGCACTACCACCGCTGCTCCGCCCGGGTCGACCAGGCCGCCGCCCGGCTCCCGGGGCTGCGCTCCACCGCCAAGGACGACATCGAGCCCGACCTCGCCACCGTCCTCCTCCACCACGGCGACACCGGGATCCCGGCCCCCCGCGCCGAGTTGGTCGCGGCCGCCCGCTCCGGCGCGCCGGAGCTCGCCCCCTTCCTGCGCTGCCTCGGCTCCGGTCTGCGCCACCTGCCCAGCCACCACGGCGCGGTCCTGCTCTGCGCCCCGCCCGGCCCCGACCCGGCGGCCCTGCTCGCCCACTACCGCGTCGGCCGACGGCTGACCGAGCCCGCCCCGGTCACCGGCCTGACCTCCCCTGCCGCCGAACTCGCCGCGGCCACTGTCGAGTTCTACGTCTGGTCGGTCACCGGACGGCGCACCGCCGCCTTCGGCTCCGGCACCGAGGAGCCACGGGTGACCTTCGCCCCGGGCACCGCCTTCACCGTCCTCGCCGCCACCCCGGCCGACCCGACCGGCCGCCCGGCCCGCGTCCTGCTGCGCGAGTCCGGACCCGCCGACACCGACTCCGCCGACCGCGACCGCAGCGCCCTGACCCGCCTCGACCGCTGGCTGGACCGCCGCGACCAGCTGCCCGCCGCCGAACGCCGCCCCGTCGAGGACCCGACCCCCTTCCACCACACCCCCGGCGTCGAACTCCTCCTCGCCCCCTCCTGACCCCCACCACCGACCGACCGGCCGCCCACCCGGCCCCGCCTTGGCCGGACGGCCCGCAGCTGCCGTCGACTTGACCGTCGGCGTCCTCGACTGTGCGGATCCTGCACGGCTGCACAGGCGCGGCAGCGAGGCCCGGCGCGGCGAAGCACGCCAGCGGGGCCGGGTCCTGGTCCTGCGGGTCGGCCCCCGGCCGCCGGATTGGCCGAGCACCAAATTCCCCTGCGAAAGAGCGAATTGACGCCACCTCAGACGAAACTCGGCCGCGATCTGCGCCGCGCGCCCGGCAGCCCGTACGGCGATCCGTCCGGGGCCGTCGCAGGCCGCCGACGGGGTTGATCGACCCGATCCCGCCGGATCCCTCCGTGGCACGATGCTGCCCGTCAAGATCACCGGGGCGCCGTCCAGTGCCGCTCCCGGGCCGATCGGTCGTCAGGACCACCGGCCCGTAGGACAAGAGAGAAGACCATGAAGAGGCACAGCACCGTCCGCGCACGGCTCCGTTCGGTCCTCCTGGCAGGCGTTGGCCTGAGCCTGGCGCTCACCGGCGTCCTCGGCGGTGCCGGGACCGCCCAGGCCTTCACCGGGTGGCACCGCATGTCCCATGTGTGGTTCGACCTGTCGGAGTACGGCCCGTCCGGGGACCAACGGATCGCCTACTCCAACTTCCTGGCCAGCCTGCGGGCGGCGGTGGCCGCCCCCAGCCTGGACCGCACCCAGGGCGAGAACGTCGGCCTGGTCATGGTCTCGCTGACCGCGCCCGACGACCGGGGCCGGCGCCGCCACCTCGACCTGTGGGTCAACCCCTCCAACCTCTACGTGTGGGGTTTCACCAACGAGAACGGCGTCACCTACCAGTTCAACGACATCGACAACGCGCTCAGGGACCGGCTCGCGGAGACCAACACCCCGGCGCCGCAGATCAACCCCGCCATCCAGACCCTGCCCTTCGGTTCGAACTACAACTCGCTGACCCAGGCAGCCGGCCGGGACCGGAACGCCATGCCCATCAGCTTCACCGACCTGCGGTACTCCATCGTGCAGCTCGCGGGCGAGAACAACCCGTGGGGCGACAGCCAGGCGACCGCCCGGTCCCTGAGCCTGATGATCCAGGCCGTGGCGGAGGCCGCCCGGTTCAACGATGTCGAGGGCACCTTCCGTGCGGTGATGAACGGGTGGGACGTCCGGACCCTGCCGATCGAGCAGCAGTGGCTGGAGAACAACTGGGACGCGCTGTCCCGCCTCGATGTGACGCTCCACGGGGACGAGCCCGCGGCCAACCCGCTCTGGATCCCGGAGGTCGGGCTGATCACCAACCGGACCACCCTGCGCCGGTACGTGCGGATGACCATGAGCGTCCCGCACGCCGACAACGGGGACTGGAGCCACGACGAACTCTGACGGCCCCGAGCCTCGACCGCGCGGCCGCCCTCCCCGGTCTCCCCGGTCTCCTCGGCCCGGTCGCACTCACTCCGTGCCCAGCTCCTGGCTCAGCTGGCCGCGGGACGTGATCCCGAGCTTCGGGAAGATCCGGTACAGGTGCGTGCCGATCGTCCGGGGCGACAGGTGCAGCTGCCGGCCTATCTCCTTGTTGGAGAGCCCTTGCGCCGCCAGCCGGGCGATCTGGACCTCCTGGGGGGTGAGGAGGTCCCGGTCGGGGCGGCCCTGGCTCCTGCTGCCCTCGCCGGCCGAGCGGAGCTCCTGGGCCGCCCGCTCGCGCCACGGCTCCACGCCCATGGCCGCGAAGGACTCCCGCGCGATCCGCAGCGGGGCCCTGGCCTCCATCACCCGGCGGCGCCGCCGCAGCCAGGTGCCGTAGGCGAGCATCAGCCGGGCACGGACGAAGGGCGTACGGGACATGTCCAGGTCGAACGCCGACCGGAAGTGCTCCTCGGCGTGCTCGTCGTCGGCGAGCAGCGCCCGGGCGAAGCCCAGGCTCACCCGGATCGTCTGGACCTCGCTCGCCGCGGCGGACGCGAGGAGCTCCTCCAGGGCGGCCTTCGCCATGGCCCGCTGGTCCTCGCCGGTGGCGGCCTCGGCCAACTCGGTGATGGCCATGGTCTGCAGGAACGGGTGGTAGGAGGGGTCGGCGGGGTCGAAGACCCGCCAGACGCAGGAGAACGCCTCGGCGAAGCGGCCCGCGGCGAGGCCGATGAGGCCGCGGGTGATCTGGATGTACGCGAGTTTGGAGGGATCGACCACGGTCAGCCCCTGGCCCTCCGCCTCGCCGATCGCGACCAGCGCGGTGTCCAGGTCCCCGCGCAGCGCGGCGAACTGTGCCGTCGCCACCCGCGCACCGGTCAGCCAGCGCGGTTGTGCGGTCTCCTCGGCCAGCCGGGCGGCCTCGGCCGCCGCCGGGAGTCCGGCCTCCCAGTCGACGGTGTGCACGCTGGCGAGGGCGAGGAGCACCAGGGTCTTCGTCAACGGGCCGTGGCGCCCCTGCCGGCGCAGTCCGTTCGCCGCGTGGCGGGCGAATCCGGTGACGTGGTCGAACGCGTTCACCATGATGGCCGCGTTGGCCAGCGTGGCGGCGGTCCCGACGTCGTACCCGCCCTCGCGTTCGAGGCGCCGCAGCCGGTCCATCACCCTCGCCGACGCCTCCAGCGGGGCGGCCCCCGCCAGCGTGCAGACCAGGTCCGGGTGGAGTTCGGGGACGGGTAGCCGCTCGGCGGCCGTCACGACCCGCTCCCGCAGTTCCCGCCCCGGGTCCCCCCACCAGCACCGCCACGCGGCCACCCGCAGCAGCCGCAGCGCGAGTCCGGGATCGCCGGCCGCGGCGGCCTGCTCGGCCGCGGCGACCAGCAGGTGGATCCGGTCCGTGCTCGTGTCGGACTCCGACTCCAGCCATTCCCGCAGCAGGACCACGCGGGCCCGCTCCGGTACGTCCAGGCCCAGCGATTCGGCCTGCTGGAGCAGCTCCGCCACCCGGTCCGCCTGCCCGAGTTCGAAGCGCAGCTCCGCGGCGCCCAGGAGGCGGGCCACCCTGCCCGACGGCACCTCGCTCAACGCGGTGGCGCGTTCCAGCGCGGTCAGCGCGGCCGCGGCGGCGCCGCGCTCCCTCGCGTCGGCCGCGGCCCGGTCCAGCTGCCGTGCCACCGCTTCGTCGGGCCGGCCGCCGGCCGCGGCCCGGTGCCACGCCTGCCGGTCGGGCTGGGCCTGGAGGGTGCGGGCCAGCGCGTCGTGAGCGGCGAGACGGTCCGCGAGCGGGGCCGCGCCGAGGACGGCGAAGCGCACCAGCGGGTGGGTGAAGTCGATCCGGAACCCGTCGACGCGCACCAGACCCGCGGCCACCGCGGGCTCCAGGGAGCGTACGGAGACCTCGGCGCCCGTCAGCGCCGAAGCCGCGGCGAGCACCTCGGTCAGCGCGCCGTGGTCGGCGGTGGCCGCGACCAGCAGCGCGTGCCGGGTGTCGGGTGGCAGGTCGCCCGGCGGCGCGGAGAAGGCGCGCTCCAGGCGGGTGGTGAGCGCGAGCTCCGGCAGCACCCCGGAGCCCACGGGTGCCCCGTCCGCCCCCAGGGTGAGCGGGAGCTCGGTCAGTGCGAGGGGGTTGCCGGCCGACAGCTCCGCCACCCGGCGGCGCGTCCCCGGGGCGAGAGCGGGGTGGCGGGCGTCCAGCAGGGCGTCGGCCGCGACCGGTGCCAGGGGCGCGAGGCGCAGTTCGCGGAGGCCGGCGAGGCCCTGCCACACCGGACGGTCCTCCCGGACGGCGACGAGCAGGGCGACGGGTTCGGCGCCGACCCGGCGGGCGACGAACGCGAGGACGTCCAGGGTCGGCGTGTCCAGCCACTGGGCGTCGTCCACGACCAGCAGCACAGGAGCGTCGGCGGATGCCTCGCCGAGCAGGCCGAGGACGGCCAGCGAGAGCACGAAGGGCGGCGGCCCGGAGGCGTCGGGGGACGGCTGCGCCAGGCCGAAGGCCCCCAGCAGCGCCTGCGCCTGGGGTGCGGGCAGCCGCGCGACGCGGTCCGACACGGTGTGGACGAGCTGGTGCAGCCCCGCGAACGGCAGCTCGCTCTCGGCCCGGACCCCCGAGGCCCTGAGGACGGTGAATCCGCGGGCGCGGGCCCGGGCGGCGGCGTGGTCCAGGAGGGCGGTCCTGCCGGTCCCGGGAGCCCCGTGGACCAGCAGCGCGTCGCCGCGCTCCGGCAGGGCGTCGACCAGTGCGTCGACGACCGTCAGTTCCTCGTCCCGGCCGAACAGTGTGGTGCCTGACATCCGATGTTCCTCTGCGCCTGCGCCAGTGCTCTGACCTGGACCGTTGCAGTGTAGATGCACGCATTGCACAGTCGGGGTGCGCTGAGAGTCATGTGCCCGGCGCCACACCACCCGCAGTCGCTTCCCAGTCATTCGGCCGCCGACGTAAGTCATCGCGTGTTCCATGCTGGATGCCGTGCCGACCGGAGGGAGAGGAACGTTGACGTCCGTGACCGACCAGGCCGGGCCCCCGCAGGACGGGGACACCGGTCGTCTCCGGAGCCGGGCCGGCTCCGTCGCCGCCATGCCGGTGACGGTCGCCCCGTACGAGCCCGCGCCGGGCCCGGGCCGGATGACGACCCGGCAGTTGGGGCACCTGCTCTTCGTCACGACGCAGGCCGGCCCCCGCCGCGTCACCCGCGGCGTGCGGGAGATCGCCCGTGGCACCAGGCCGGCCGAGGGGTTCCTCGTGGTCGCCGTCATGGGGGCCACCGGTGCCGTGGTGCACCAGGACGACCGGACGGCCGAGGTCCCCGCGGGAGGGGTTTCCTTCTGGTGCACGGAGACCCCCCACGTGGTCGACTACCCGGACGGCGTGGACGTCAGGGTGTGCCTGCTCCCCCGTCGGGCCTTGGGCGTACGCGACGAGCAGCTGGTACGGGTGACGGCCACCGTGGCCGACGCCGGCGGCCCGGTGGCCGCCCTGGTCAAGCAGTCCCTGCTGACCCTGGTCGAGGCGGCCGGGGACTGCTCGGGGCCCGTCGCCGGTCGGCTGGCGTGCAACTTCGCCGACCTGGTGGCCATCCTCGTCAACGAGCAGGCCGCCCCTGACGCGCCGGCCGCGGAGGACTCCCGGCACACCCGGATCTCGGAGATCCACGCCCACGTGGAACGGCACCTCAGGGATCCCGGGCTCGGACCGCAGACGATCGCGGCCGCGCACGGCATCTCCGTCCGCTCCCTCCACAAGCTCTTCGAAGGGGAGGGGACCACCGTCAGCCGGCTGATCCAGCGCCGCCGCCTCCAGGCGACTGCCGAGGACCTCTCCCGCGGGGACAGCGGCGACAGCACGGTCTCCGGCGTCGCCCAGCGGTGGGGCTTCACCGATCCGGCCCACTTCAGCCGGCTCTTCCGCGCCTCGTACGGCATCTCGCCGAGCCGGTGGCGCGACACCCGCGACGGCACCGAGCCGCCCGAGCCGCGGGACACCCGGGGCCCGGTGTCCCGATGACCGATCGACCCGAGGAGACCCAGGTGCCCGCAACCCTCGCCACCGCATCCCGCTCCACCGTGTCCCCCTCCACCGCGTCCCTCGCCACCGTGACCCCCTTCACCGCATCCCTCGCCACCGCGTCGCCGCCCCGCGCCGTCCGGGCGGAGAGTTGGCAGGACGCCGTGTCCCGCACCTTCGTGCCGGTGACCGTGGAGTTCCTGGAGGAGGTGCCGTTGCCCGGGGAGATCGTCAGCCACCGACTCGGGTCGGTGCGGATCTCCAGGGTCCAGGCGGGGCCGCAGACGATGACGCGCGACAGCCGCGCGAGCGCCGCGGACGGCGCTCCGTCGCTCATCCTCAGCCTCCAGCAGCAGGGCACCGCACTGAAGGAGCAGGACGGACGGAAGTCGGTCGTCCGGCCGGGCGAGTTCTCCCTCACCGACTCCTCCCGGGCGTTCCGGAACACGATGGAGGAGCCGTTCGTCTTCACCTCCTTCCACTTCCCCCGCGCGGACCTGGACGTTCCGGACCACGACCTGCGGGCACTGACCGCGACGGCCTTCAGCGGCACCGACGGCAGCGCCGCGCTGGTGGCCGGCTACCTGTCGCAGATGGCGCGCACCGCGGACGGCCTGGACGAGGCCGTCGGGCGCCGGGCCGCGGCGACGGCACTCGACCTGCTGGCACTGCTCGTCGACGACCGGGCCGGGCGCGCCCGGCCGCAGGGTCCACGGGCAGCGGCCTACCTGGAGCGGGTCAAGGAGCACATCCTGCGCAACCTGCGCGACCCGGACCTCTCGCCGTCCAGGATCGCGGAGGCGAACTTCATGTCCGTCCGCTTCCTCCACAAGCTGTTCCAGCAGGAGGGCACCACGGTCGGCGGGTGGATCCGCACGCAGCGGTTGGAGCGTTGCCATCGCGACCTGCTCCGGCCGATGGCGGAGGAGCTCGGGGTGGCGGGGATCGCCCGGCGCTGGGGCTTCGCCAACTCCAGCCACTTCACCCGCGCGTTCCGCGCCGCCTACGGCATGACGCCGAGTGACTGGCAGGCCAGCGCCCGCCACCTGCGCCGGAACGGCTGACGCGTCTCCTGCGCGGGTCGGCCGAGACCCGCCTAACCACGTGCGCGAGCGGGTAGACCGCGCCATTTGCCCACCCCGCGGACGCATCCGGGCAACTGGTGCTCGCTCACCCACGCTGCGGTAGCCAGGGCGTCCGCCTCCCATCCGCACCGCGGCCCCGCTGTGCCGTCGGACGCGGTCTGCCCTTGGACGAAGCCGCGACCCACCGCTGGACCAGCGAGGGGGCCGACCGCTCCCCTGCCGACAACCGGAGGCCGGCGGGTGGTCCGAGGTGACTGGGCCGCCGGGGCCCTTCAGCACACCCAGGGGCCGAGCCCCTGCCGCGACGGCTACCGGGTGAGGTGGCGCAGTTCGTGGTCGTAGAGCTGCGCCGGGTCGAAGCCCATGCCGGTGAAGTGGCCCGCGAGTTCGAGGGAGAGGACGCCGTGGAGGCGGGTCCAGAAGCGCAGGGCGCGGCGTAGCGCGGCGGGTGGGGCGGGGTGGTCGCCCGCCCAGTTGCGGTGTTCGGCCAGGTGGGCGTCCAGGTGTTCGTCCAGGTGGGCATCGGGGTGCTCGCCGGCGTCGTCCTGCGTGGTGTCGGTGGGGTTCTGGGCGGCGTCGAGGAGGGCGGTCATGATCTCGGCGGTGATCGCGGTGGTGTCCTCGGGCGCGTGGTAGCCGGGGACGGGTGTGCCGTAGAGGAGGAAGTAGCGCTGGGGGTCGGCCAGCGCCCAGTCGCGCAGGGCGTGGCCGAGGCCGGCGAGATCGGCGCCGCCGGCGGCAGCGGTACGGATCGTGTCGGCGAGGCTGCGGTAGGCGTCGCGGATCAGTTCGGTGATCAGTTCGTCCCGGCCGGCGAAGTAGCGGTAGAGGGCGGGGCCGCTGATGCCCATCTGCTTGGCGATGGCGTTGAGGGACAGTCCCGCGGCGCCGGAGGCGGCGATCTGCTCCCAGGCGCGCTCCTTGACCTCGGTGCGCAGTTGGGCGCGGTAGCGCTCGCGGGGGGTCCCGTTGCCGGCGGTGGCCATGTGCTCGTTCCCTTCGGTGCCGATCGGCTTCCGGTTAGAGGCTATTACGAACGCTGTTGACTGTCACTCCATGGCAGTTATAGCCTCTAACGAATGCACCACCCGCTAACGCACCGGGTGGGGAGTCGAGGGAGGTCGTCGTGAACGCCGGGGAACTGATCGAGGTCGTACTGCCGGGCAAGGTCGAGCCGGAGGGTCTCCGGGTGCGGCACGGATCCGTCCCCGCCGCCGGACCGGGCCGGGCCGTCGTCCGCATGGAGGCGACCGGGGTCTCGTTCGCCGAGCAGCAGATGCGCCGCGGGCGCTACTACGACCAGCCGCCCTTCCCGTTCGTCCCCGGCTACGACCTGGTCGGCACGGTCGAGGCGGTCGGGCCCTGCGTCGACGCCGGGCTGGTCGGCACGCGGGTGGCGGCGCTGCTGAAGGTCGGCGGCTGGGCCAGCCACGTGTCCGTGGACGCCGCCGACCTCGTCCCGGTGCCCGAGGGCATCGACGCGGCACAGGCCGAGACGGTGGTGGTCAACGGCATCACCGCGTGGCAGATGCTGCACCGCAAGGCACGCGTCCGGGCCGGGCAGACCGTCCTGGTGCACGGGGCCAACGGCGGCGTCGGCTCGGTCCTGGTCCAGCTCGCCCTGGCCGCCGGGGCGAAGGTGATCGGCACCGCCTCCGCACGCCACCACGCGGCGCTGCGCGAACGGGGGGTCAGCCCGATCGACTACCGCGCCGAGGACGTCCCCGCCCGCGTGCGGGAACACGCCCCCGCCGGCGTGGACGCCGTCTTCGACCACATCGGCGGCCGGGGCATCGCCGCCTCCTGGCGCCTGCTCGCCCCCGGCGGCACGCTCGTCTCCTACGGCAGCGCATCCACCCGCGACGACGAGGGCTCCAAGCAGTGGCCGGTGCTCAAGCTGATCGGCCGGACGTGGCTGTGGAACGCCCTGCCCAACGGCCGCCACGCCTACTTCTACAACGTCTGGGCAGGCCGGGCACTGAACCGCGACCGCTTCCGGACCCGGCTGCGCAGCGACCTCGGCAAGGTGTTCGCGGCACTGCGCAACGGCGAGATCACCGCGCAGATCGCCGCCGAACTCCCCCTCACCCGCGCCGCCGAGGCCATGCGCCTGGCCGAGTCCGGCACCGCCGCCGGAAAGGTCGTCCTGCGCGGCTGACCGCCGGCCGGCCTGCCACCGCCCGCCCGCCCCCAACGCCACCGCTTCCCGGAAACCGCCAAGGAGAAGGCCTGGCCATGCTCCGGACCAGCCTGCACACCTGCCTCCGGTGCGTTCCCACCGCCACACTCGCCGCTACCGCCACCCTCGCCGCCCCGCCACCCTCGCCCCCCGGCCATGGCGCCGGCGAACGAGGGAAGCCGATGCGCAGCGCCAGGCGCAGCTGCTCGATCGACGAACCGCCGGCTCCGTCGTTGAGCAGGAGGGTGCCCCGGCGGCGGGTCTGGTCCTCGGCGGGGCGGCGGACGAGCGCGAGGTCGAGGCCGCCGGCACGGGGTGGGCGTAGTCGACGGGGACGTGCAGCGTGTCGCACTGCATGCCCGAACTGAGCCGCTTCGGCCTCGTCGCCCGCGCCTCGTTGCGGGCACTCGACAACCGACGTCGCCCCGGCCGCAGGGGGAAAGCGATCCTCCGCCCCAGCCGATCACCCCCGACGGAAGAGCAGAGCTGACGCCCCGTCAGCAACCAGGGCAGTGGTCCTGCACTCGTGGCCACACCCAGGCCGCACCATGGGCTGCATGCGATCACCAACTGGCCGACCCGCAGGTGAAGGAACGGAAAAGGCCCAGGTCGGAGGGTGTCCGACCTGGACCTGGAGGGTGGGGCACCAGGGGCTCGAACCCTGAACCTACGGATTAAAAGTCCGCAGCTCTGCCAATTGAGCTAGTGCCCCGCGGCCCTTGGTCCCGGTGGTGCCTGGCGGGGAGGGCCATGGTGATCCTACCCGGTGGGGCCCGCGGCTCCGCCAGTGGATTGCACGGGCGCGCCGGGTTCGTGGAGCGGGTCTTGAGGCGGGGTGTAGTGGGCGGCGCGGACCCGGCGGAGCCAGTCCTCGACCGGACGCGGGTCGGGCGCGGCGGGCAGGACGCCGGGGCCGGCGAGGCGTTCGGCGGCGTCGGCGAGCAGGCCCTCCGCGAGGGCGGGGCGGTCGGCGATGCGTTCGCCGAGTTCGCGGACGCGTGCGGGGTCGGGCAACCGGATCGGGTTGCGGCCGGTTCGGTGCAGGCGGACGGCCTGCTCGACCAGCCGGACCAGGTGGCGGGCGTGCTTGGCGGCCCGGCGGCGGGTGGCCGGGTCGGCGGTGTCCCGCGTCAGCAGCTTGCGGAACTGCTGGTCGGCGTAGCCGAGGTAGGCCTTCCGCACGGCCGGCGCACTGAGGAAGGCCGTGCGCAGGCCGACCAGTTCCTCGCCGAGCGGGGTGCGGACCTCGTACAGCCCGTCCGGCAGCCAGACCAGCTCGGAGGCGGTCGGGTTGCAGTTCAGCGCCAGCCGGCACCACTTGGCGGCCTCGTGCAGGGTGAGGTCCGGCGCGGTGCCGACGTGGGACTCCGCGGGGCGGTGCAGGCCGTGCAACTCCTCGGTGGGGACGGCGAACAGGCCCAGCCGGTCGAGGTCGGAGCCCGGGTGGGCGAGGCCGTACGCGGTGGAGCCGACGACGCCCGAGAGCAGCACGGTGCCGGTCGCGGCGGGGAAGCCGGACAGCGCGGGAATGCCGGACGAAGCAGGGACGCCGCACGAAGCAGGGACGCCGCTCGCCGCAGGAGCGCCGCTCGCCGCGGGACGGGCGGGGACGGTCGACATCGGCGGGCTCCTCTCGCACGGACGGGCGGGCACCGCATCCTCGTCCGGGCATCCTCCCCGGCACGGCCGCGCCGGGCGAGCGAATTGCGGTCCGGGCCGGTGCCACCGAGGTGTCGGCCGCCCCCGGCCGGGCCGCGGGGTAGCGTACGGGCCATGTCGACCACCCCCACCGGCGAGGTCCTGATCGTCACCGGCGCCGGCCGCGGCATCGGTGCCGCCACCGCCCTGCTGGCCGCCCGCCGCGGCTACCGGGTCTGCGTCAACTACCGCACGGACGAGGCCGCGGCAGCCACCGTCGTGGACGGGATCCGCTCCGCGGGCGGCACCGCCCTCGCGGTCCGCGCCGACGTCTCCCGCACCGCCGAGGTGGAGCGGCTGTTCGCCACCGTGGACGCCGAACTCGGCCCGCTCACCGGGCTGGTGAACAACGCCGGCACCCTGGAGCGGCAGTGCCGGCTGGAGGAGATCGACGAGGACCGGCTGAACCGGATCTGGGCCGCCAACATCACCGGCCCGTTCCTGTGCGCGGCCCAGGCCGTCCGCCGGATGTCCACCCGGCACGGCGGGCGCGGCGGGGCCATCGTCAACGTCGGCTCGGCCGCCTCCCGGATCGGAGCGCCGAACGAGTACGTCGACTACGCGGCCGCCAAGGGCGCGCTGGACTCGATGACCCGCGGCCTCGCCCTGGAGGTCGCCGCCGAGGGCATCCGGGTCAACGCGGTGCGGCCGGGGCTGATCCACACCGGCATCCACGCACTGGGCGGCGAGCCGGGCCGGGTCGACCGGGTCGCGCCCGGCCTGCCGATGCGCCGCGGCGGGCAGCCCGAGGAGGTCGCCGAGGCGATCCTCTTCCTGCTCTCCCCGGCGGCCTCGTACACCACCGGGGCGTTCCTGGAGGTCTCCGGCGGACGCTGAGCCCGTCGGGGTCGACCCGTGCGCCGTCCGCCCGCCCCGGCCTTCTCCTTCCGCCCGCCCGCCCCCGCCCGTACGGTGGTGGCCATGACCGACGCCTTCATCGACATCCCCGGGGTGCGCAACTTCCGTGACGCGGGCGGGATCGGCGCCGTACGCCGGGGCGTGCTCTACCGCTCCGGTTCCTTCCACACCCTCAGCGAGGAGGGCGCCCGGCGGCTCAAGGCCCTCGGTCTGCGGACGGTGATCGACCTGCGCAGCGCCTTCGAGCTGGAGACCTGGCCGGACCAGCGGTACGACCTCGACCACGAGACCCTCAGCCTGCCGACCCTGCCTCCGCACACCGAGGGCTCCGACCGGCCCTGGCCCGAGGACCAGGCCGCGCTCTACCCCTTCATGGCCGAGACGGCCGGCCCCTCGCTCGCCGCCGTCGTCCGCCGCCTCGCCGCCCCCGGGTCGCTGGCCGTCGTCGTCCACTGCGCCGTCGGCAAGGACCGCACCGGGCTCACGATCGCCGTCCTCCAGTCCCTGCTGGGCGCCTCGGACGCGGAGATCACCGCCGACTTCCTGCTCTCCAACGCCGGCCTCGGCCTGGACAAGGGCCCCACCCCGTACATCGACGAGACCGGCACCGAGCGGCTCTCCCGCCCCGTCGGCGCCGAACTCCTCGCCTCCTCCCTGGCCTGGATCCACGAGAACCACGGCGGGATCCCCGGCTACCTCCTGCACCACGGCGCCACCGAGGCCGAACTCGACGGCGTCCGGGCCAACCTGGCGGGCTGACAGGCCGCCCCGGGCCCGGCCCCTCAGCCGCCCCGGCGTTCGAAGCGCCACCACTGGGCCGGGGTGTCGGCGTCCTCGCGCTGGTGGACGTCGGCCTCCGGGGTGTCGCCCGCCGTCAGGGGCTTGCCGCTGACGAAGCTGGTGACGGTGTAGGTGCCCGGGGCGTCGACGTGCGCCTCCAGCAGCCACTCCTGGGCGCCGAAGGCGTTGGCCGACCACTGCTGGATCCGCACGCCGTCCTCCGTCGAGGCGCCGGTGACGTCCAGCCGCTTGCCGCTGCCGGCGTTCTCGACGTGGAACAGCGCGCCGCCCGGGTGGACGGCGGTGAGGCGCCAGAGCTGGGCGTCGCTGCCGTCGTCCGCACCCAGGACGATCCGGGCGCCGCTGCGCCGCGAGGCGTCGGCGACCTGCAGCAGCAGGCCGCTGCCGACGTTGCGGACGAGGTAGCTGCCGTCGGTGATCACGGAGTCTGTCACGGCCGCAGTCTGCCACCGGGCACCGACAACGGCGGCCCGGCCGGGCCCCGCCGGCGGCCCGCGCACCACCGCCGGGCCGGGGGCGCCGGGCGGTTTCCGCCCGACCGGCCCGGGCCCCTATGCTGCGGCGAATGTCCACCGAGCAGATACCGCCGCACCGTCAACAACCCACCTTCTCCGAAGCCGTGGCCGCGCTGGAGGCCGCCGTCGCGGCCGGCGACGACGAGCGGTTCGGCCCCGCCCTCGGGCTGGTCGGCGGGCTGTTCGGTACGGCCGACCCGGCGGAGCGGGTGGCGGCCGGGCCACGGCTGGCCGCGTTGCTGCCGGACGCCCCGTCCTTCCCCCGCGCGCACCTGGCCATGGTGGTGGGCGCCTGCGTGGAGCACGGCGCCCACCCGGTCGCCTGCGCCGGCCCGGTGCTGGCCGGCCTGCGCGGGGCGCTGACCGGCGCCCAGGTGCTGGTCCGGCGCTGGGCCTCCACCGGCGGCGGCCCGCTGCCCGACGTGGAGCAGGACGATCCGGCCGAGGCCCACGAGCGGATCGCCGACCCGGCCCACCTGGACGAGTGGCACGCGCACCTGGCCGTGGTCGCCTGGTGGACGCTGCACCTGTGGCAGCAGGCGGCGTGGGCGGTGTACGCGCACGCGGAGGTCCGGGCCGAGGCCCGCGCCTCCGGCGTGACGGAGGTGCTCCTGGAGCTGTTCGACCGCTACGAGGGCGGGCAGCACGACTTCAAGGGCCTGGTCCACCTCGCCCTGGTGCTGGACGACGAGCCGCTGCTGGTGCTCGACCGTCCCACCGGCACCGGCTACCTGCTGCGGATGAGCGGCCTGAGCGACACCTTCCAGCTGCACACCCTGCTCGCCGACGTACTGATCGGCGGCGGCCACCTGCCCGGCACCCCGCAGGACCGGGAGGTGGTGGCACTGGCCCGGACGGCCTTCCTGGACGGCCGCCGGGTGATCGCCACCGGCGCCTTCGACCTGGTCGCGCCGGACGGCTCCTGGATCTGGAACGAGGGGACGCCGAGCGACGTCCCGGTGGTGGACGGCGTGCGCACCCTGGTGCTGGAGCCGCTGCCGTACGAGCGGAGCTGGTCGGCCGGGCGGTTCATCCAGGAGGTGCCGGGCGACCTCCGGCTGGAGCGGGTGCTCGACCAGGCGGAGGCCGCCCGCCGGCTGGCCGCCACGGTGCCGGGGCAGACGCCCGCCGAGGCGTTCCGGTAACGGGGCCCGCCCCCGGTGCCGAACGGGCGGAGCGTCGCGCCCGGCGCCGGCGGGAGGCCCCGGCCGCTCCGCCCGTCCGGCGGGTTATGGTCGGAAACCGACACAGCCCCCTACGAGTGGAGTCGACGATGGCGAAGGTCCCGAACGCGCTCGCGGCCGCCGCGCCCGCCGCGCTGACCGCGGCGAGCGGTCTGGTCGGCGGCTACGGCGTGGCCCGCTGGAGCGGCCGGCGCGAACTGGGCGGCGCGGTGCTGGCGGTGGCCGGCGCCGGGGCGGCCGCGCAGTGGCGCCGGAGCGCGGGCACAGGCACCGCGGCGGCGCTGACCGGCCTGTACGTGGCGGCCTTCGGCGGCTCGCACCCGCTGGCGAAGCGGATCGGTGCCTGGCCGTCGGTCTTCGCCGTGACCGGTGTGGTCGCGGCGGCCTCCACCGCCGCGACGGTGCTCTCCGCCCGCCGGAAGTAGCCGCCGGGGGCGGCTACGGGCGGTTCACGGCGGCCTCCTGGCGGATCACGGCAGTTCGCGGCGGTCTACGGGCGGCTCTCCGGGCGGTCTACAGGCGGCTCTCCGGGCCGAACCTGGCCTCGAAGGCGGCCCGGTTCGCCGAGACCGGCGAGCGGTCCCAGACCGCGAACACCACCCGCTCGAAGGCCGCCCCGTACCGGGCCAGCGCCCCCTCGAAGGCCTCCGCGACCTGCGCCGGGTCGTTGCGGAACACCCCGCAGCCCCAGGCTCCGAGCACCAGCGCGCGCACCTCGTGCCGGGCGGCCGCCGCCAGCACCCGCACGGCCCGCTCGGCGAGCACGCCCCGCACCTCCACCCCGGCCGAACGCCGTTCCAGCTGACCGGCGTTGGGCGCGGGCGAGGTCAGGAAGGTGACGGGGTACGGCTGCGCCAGCAGGCCGCCGTGCCCGTCCCGGATCACCGGCACCGCCGGCGAGACGATCACCCGGTGGCTGTACCGGAGGTCTCCGCAGGCCCGGTGCGCCTCGTAGTAGTCCGGGGCCTCCAGCAGGCAGCCGTACAGCAGCGCGCTGCGGCACAGGTCCTCCTCCTGGGCGCGGGCGCCGCGCAGGTAGCCGCCGCCGGGGTTGCGCGCGGAGGCGAAGTTCAGCACCCCGACCGGCCCCTCCCCGGCCCCGACCAGGCGCCGGGCGGCCTGGATGCTCCCCTCGGCCGTCACCTCGATCCGCCCGGCCGCCGGGCCCGGCCCGGGCTCCCCCGCCGCCAGCAGCGCGTCCAGCCCGGCCGGCGCGTACGACACCGTGCCGGCCTTCGCCGCCGCCAACTCCTCGGCCACCCGCACGAGTTCGCCCCGGGCCGTCCGGTAGCTCCCCCGCTCGGCGATCTCCTCGTTCACCCGCGCCGTCTCGCGCAGTCCGCTGCTCATGGCGGCGACGCTACGGGACTACCGCGCCCGGACGCCACAGGTTATTCTCACTCCAAGAACAACACCTCGGGGGGCATGGCGAGGTGCGTGGGGGAACGCGAAGGGCCCGCTCCGGGGGACGGAGCGGGCCCTTCGTACGTTCAGCCGGGCCGGCGGTCGGCTACCGCCGGTGCGGCGTCAGTTCTTCCAGCGCGGCTTGCGGTCGTCGCGGTCGAAACCGCCCGAGCGGCGGTCGTCGCGGTCACGGCCACCGCCGAAGCCGCCACGGTCCCGGTTGAAGCCGCCGCGGTCGGACTGCGGACGGCCGCCGGAGCGGTGGTCGTCGCGGCGCGAGAACGGACGGCTGCTGCCGCCGCGCTCGTCGCGGTCACGGCCGAAGGACGGGCGGTCGCCGCCGAAGGAGCGGGCCGGACGGTCGCCACCGAAGGAGCGGCCGCCACGGTCGTCGCGGTCCCGGTTGAAACCGCCGCGCTCGCGGTCGCCACCGAAGGAACGGCCACCGCGGTCGTCGCGGTCCCGGTTGAAGCCACCGCGCTCGCGGTCGCCACCGAAGGAGCGGGCCGGACGGTCGCCACCGAAGGAGCGGCCGCCACGGTCGTCGCGGTCCCGGTTGAAGCCACCGCGCTCGCGGTCGCCACCGAAGGAACGGCCACCGCGCTCGCGGTCGCCACCGAAGGAGCGGCCGCCACGGTCGTCGCGGTCCCGGCCACCGCCGAACCCGCCCGAACGGCGGTCGTCGCGGTCCCGGCCGAAGCCGCCGGAACGGCGGTCGTCCCGGTCCCGGTCCCGGTCGCGGTCACGGTCACGGCCGAAGGCCGGACGCTCGCTGCGCGCCTCGCGGTACGACGGGGCGCGCTCCTCGGCCTGCGGCGCGGCGGCCTCGGCGGCGGCCGGGGCGGCCTCCGTCGCGACGGCCTCGCCGGCCTCGGCCTCGGCGGCCGGCTCCTCGTCCACGATGCCCAGCTCGGCCCGCTCGCGCGCGGCACGGGCGGCCAGGCGGTCGGCCTCCTCGCGCAGCTCGGTGGCGCGGCGCTGCGCGCGCTCCAGCTGGCGGGTCATGTCGGCGATCTCGCGCTCGGCGGCACCGGCGATGTTGGCGGCGCTCTCCGCCTGGACCTCGATCAGCGAACGGGCGCCGGTGATCTTGGCGACCTCGGCGTCGAAGGCGTGGTCCAGGATGTGGCGCGTGGCGTCGACGCCCGCGTCCTCCATCAGGCGGAAGACGCCGCGGCGCTGGTGCGGCAGCACCAGGGTGACGACCGCGCCGGAGCGGCCGGCGCGCGCGGTGCGGCCGGAGCGGTGCAGGTAGTCCTTGTGGTCGCCGGCCGGGTCCACGTTGAGGACCAGGTCGATGCCGTCGACGTGGATGCCGCGGGCGGCGACGTCGGTGGCGACGACGACGTTGGTGTAGCCGTCCTTGAAGTCACCGAGGACGCGGGTGCGGGCGCCCTGGGTCATGCCGCCGTGCAGCGCGTCGGCCTTCACGCCGGCCTCGATCAGCTGCTCGGCGACGCGGTCGGCGCCCATCTGGGTGCGGACGAAGATGATCGTGCGGCCCTTGCGGGCGGCGATCGCGTTGGTGATCGGCGCCTTGTCCTTGGGCTTCACCACGAGGATGTGGTGGGTCATGGTGGTGACGGCGCCGGCCGACGGGTCGACCTCGTGGGTGACCGGGTTCTTCAGGTAGCGCTTCACCAGGGTGTCGATCTCGTTCTCCAGGGTGGCGGAGAACAGCAGGCGCTGGCCGCCGGCCGGCACCTGGTCGAGGATCTCGGTGACCTCGGGCAGGAAGCCCATGTCGGCCATCTGGTCGGCCTCGTCGAGGACGACGGTCCGGACGTCGTCCAGCTTGGCGGAGCCGCGGTTCAGCAGGTCGCGCAGCCGGCCGGGGGTGGCGACCAGGACGTCGACGCCGCGCTCCAGCGCGTAGATCTGGTTCGACATCGAGGTGCCGCCGCAGACGACCTTGAGGCGCAGGCCGAGCACCGAGCCGAAGGGCTCCAGGGCGTCGGCGACCTGCATGGCCAGCTCGCGGGTCGGGACCAGGATCAGGCCGCGCGGGTGCTTGGGCCGGGTGCGCTCGCCGTCGGCGAGGCGGGTCAGCAGCGGCAGGCCGAAGCTGAGGGTCTTGCCGGAGCCGGTGCGGCCGCGGCCCAGCACGTCCTTGCCGGCCAGGGCGTCCGGGATGGTCGCGGCCTGGATCGGGAACGGGGTGGTGACACCGCGCTTGGCGAGGGCGCGCACGACGTCGTCGTGCAGGCCCAGGTCGCCGAAGGTGACGGTCGGCTCGGCGGCCGCCTCCTCGGTGGCCTCCACGGCGTCGGCGATCACCTCGTCCGCGGCGGTGTGGGGGGTGTCGTCGGTGGCGGTGACATCGGCGGCGGCCTCGTTCGCGGGCATGGCGAAGCGGGCGTCGTCAACGAGAGACATGCAAAACCTTCCGGAAGTGGCACGCGCCAAAGTCCGGGGTTCTGTTTCACAACCGCCTCTATGCGGTCAGCCACGGATCGCCGGAACGCGCCAAGGGCGCCAGATGGAAATAGGGCGCCAGTCAAATGGATCAAACGAACGATCTACCACCATAGACGAGCCTGGGGATCGGAGGCAAACCCCCTGTTCAGCCCGTTACGGCAGCGCCGCGCGCGGGCTCGGCGCCGAGGAACCGGAGCTCCCGGCGGACGGGTCGGGGGCCGGCGGGGCGGTCGTGGCGGGCGAGCTGTGCTCGGGCGCGGGGGTGCCGGACGGGCGGCCGCTCGGGGTCGCCGAGGGCGTCCCGGCCGAGCCGCCGCCGGAGCGGCCCTCCCCGGGGCCGCCCGTACCACCCGTGCCGCCCGACCCGCCGGAGCCACCGCCCGGGTGCGGCGCGGGACTTGTGTTCGCGCCACCCGCCGCGCCGCCGCCCTGGCCGCCGTCGGAAGCGCCCGGCCCCGGCACCGGGACCACCCCGGCCACCGCGCCGTTCGCCCCCGGCAGCGCGTCGCCGGGGGCCGTCGTGGCGGCGCCGTTCGCCCCGCCCTCGGCCTGGAGGCCCCCCGGCCGCTCCGGGCGCCCCGAGGCCCCGCCCGGGTGCCCGGCCCCCGGCGGGGCCGAGGGCCCGCCCGTCGCCCCCGGCCGGACCGCCGGGCCGGCCTGCCCGACCGGTGCCACGCCGTGCTTCTCCTCCGCCGCCGGGCCGACCGACATGCACCCGGTCAGCCCGAGCCCGGCCACCGTCAGCAGGGCCGCCGCCCGTACCGCGCGCGAGCGCGGGACCGCCGCCGCCCGCGCCGGGGCCGTACGCGCCGCGGCCAGCCGCGCCCGCACCGCCCGTACCGCCCGCACCGTCCGTGCCGCCCGTACCGAAGCCACTGAGGTCCCTCTCTACCGCCCCACCCGGGCCGCCCACTCGCGCGCGGCCGCTTTCGGTGCCCAACGCGCGCCCGGCCCGGCGGGACACGGGCAGCGCGCAAGCCGCCTCGGCGCGGCAGGCCGGCCCGGGCTCCGGGGAGCCGTGCGGCCGCCCGCTCAGCCCCAGAGGGCCGAGGCCAGCCCCGCGCCGGCGTAGACGGCGGCCAGCCCGACTGCCACGCTGCCGGCCGCGTTGGCCAGCGCGTAGCGCCCGGCGCCGGTCTCGGCCAGCCGCAGGGTCTCGTACGAGAAGGTCGAGTAGGTGGTCAGCGCCCCGCAGAGCCCCGTCCCCAGCAGCAGCCGGACCTGCTCGGAGGCCGCCCCGGCCGCGACCGCGCCGGTCACCAGCCCGAGCACGAGGCAGCCGACCGCGTTCACCGTGAACGTCCCCCACGGGAACACCGAGTCGTGCCGGGACTGCACCGCCCGGTCGGTCAGGTACCGCAACGGCGCGCCGACCAGGGCGCCCGCCACCACCAGCAGCCAGTTCACTCCGCCGCCCCACCCCGGCCGGAGCCCGGCCCGGACGCCTCGCGGCCCGGCTCCCGGCCCCCGAAGGCCACCACCTCGCAGCGGTCCAGCAGCACCAGCCCCTGCGCCACCACCCCGTCCAGCTCCGGCAGGAACGCCCGCACCCGCTCCTCCTCGTCCACGACCACCACCGCCACCGGCAGGTCCTCGCTCAGCGACAGCAGCCGCGTGGTGTGCACCAGCGACGAGGCCCCGAACCCCTCGATCCCCCGGAACACGCTCGCCCCGGCCAGCCCGGCCGCCCGCGCCCGGTGCACGATCTCGCTGTACAGCGGGCGGTGGTGCCACCGGTCGGCCTCGCCGACCAGCACCGTCAGCCGCAGCGCGGGCCCGCCGAGCCGGCTCACCGCGCGGCCCCGCGGCGGACGGCCCGGTGGACCAGACGGCGGGTCAGCGCGGCCGCCGCCCACACCGCGCACAGCGCGCCCGCCAGCGTCAGCCCCAGGTACGCCACGGCGGGCCCGGGCCGGCCGGCCTCCAGCAGGCGGCGGACGTCCACCGCGTACGTCGAGAAGGTGGTGAACCCGCCCAGCACCCCGGTGCCGAAGAACGGCCGCACCAGCGGGTGGGCCCGGCGCCCCTCGGTGACCACCACCAGGAACACCCCGATCACCGCACAGCCGACCACGTTGACCAGCAGCGTCGTCCACGGGAAGGCCGCCGGGGCGGTCTCCCAGCCGAGCCCGGCCGCGTACCGCGCGGTGGCCCCGATCGCCCCGCCCGCCGCGACCACCGCCACCGCCCGCCCCTGCCCGCGCAGCACCGGCGGCCGGACGGGGCGCCCGGTCGGCGGCGGGCCCGGCCGCAGCGCACCGGCCGGGCCGGACGCACCGGTGCCGCCCGCGGCGTCGTCCACGGCACCCTCCGAAGTCGTCACGGCCCCATCAAACACCGGCCCCCGCCATCTGGCATGCCGTCATCCGGCACCGGACAATGATCCGGTGGAGATGACCCGGGAAGAGTTCGAAACGCTGGTCGGCGACGCCCTCGACCAGATCCCCCCGCAGCTCGCGGCCATGATGGACAACGTCGCGGTCTTCGTCGAGGACGAACCCGACCCGGGCGACCCGGAGCTCCTCGGCCTCTACGAGGGCACCCCGCTCACCGAGCGCGGCGAGTGGTACGCGGGTGTCCTGCCCGACCGCATCCTGGTCTACCGCGGCCCCACCCTGCGCCACTGCGAGACCCGCGAGCAGGTTGTCGAGGAGGTCCGCACCACCGTCATCCACGAGATCGCCCACCACTTCGGCTTCGACGACCACGAGCTGGACGAACTGGGCTGGTCCTGACCGCCCCCTCGGCCGCCCCGCCCCCATCCGGACGGAACCCGTTTTGGCGATCCGCCCCGCATCCCATATGCTTCTCGACGTCCCCGAACGCTGGGAACAGCGGGACAGGCCACAAGCCCTCATCGTCTAGTGGCCCAGGACGCCGCCCTTTCAAGGCGGTAGCACGGGTTCGAATCCCGTTGGGGGCACGCAGTACCGTAGTAAAGTGCAGTGCGCAAGACCTGAGTGGTTCGCCACTTCTGGTCCCGTGGAGCAGTTGGTTAGCTCGCCACCCTGTCAAGGTGGAGGTCGCGGGTTCAAGTCCCGTCGGGATCGCTCGTCTCTCCGGAGACGGTGCAGTACGGCCAGGTAGCTCAGTTGGTACGAGCGTCCGCCTGAAAAGCGGAAGGTCGCCGGTTCGACCCCGGCCCTGGCCACAACCGGGAAGCCCCCGTAGCGAGTTCGCTACGGGGGCTTCGGCGTTCCGGCGGCCGTGTCGAGGGTGCTCCGGCCGGCCCGGCCAGGAGGTCCGGGGCCGGTCGTCCGCGGTGCGCTCCACCGTGCCGTCCGCCCGGATGACGGTCGCGGTGCCGGTGCCCGGCTTCGCCGCCACCGGGCCGGAGCAGCGGGACGGGCGGTCCCCGGCCGCCGGCGGCACCGCCTCGGTGGTGCCGCCGGCCTTCCGGGCGGCCACGGCCCCGGGCACCTCGGGCCGGACTCCTTCGACACCGCCGCCGGGCCGCCCGCCGGGTGCCGCAGGCCGGGCGGGCGCCGTCGTCGGCGGCCGGGTACCCGCCGGGCGCGGAGACCGCGTGCGGGGAGTCGTCGGCCTGCCGTCCGCCGTCCACGGTGACTGGTGGTGCACCCGGTCGACGCGCTGGTCGAGGTTGCCCGCGACCTCCTGCGGGACGACCGGCGGCACGCTGCCGGTGCCTGCCGGACGGCGTCCGCCGTGCCCTCGCCGACCCGGCCCGGACGGGGTGGGAAGGGGGCCGGTCCGGCAGGGCGCGGTGACGGGGTACTCGACCGACCCTGGCGCCGGAACCGTCCGGCGTGCTCGTCGGCACGGCCCGGCGCACGTCGGCGTACGGAGCGTCCGCACCCCGGCCCCGGTTCCAGGCCGCGTACGCCCGCTCCCGCGCCTGCTGGACCGGGTCCTCGGTGCTGTGCCCGCCCCCCCCGGCGAGCGGGTACGCCGTCCGGAACAGCCGCGACCGGGCGCTGCCGACGAACCGCCCGGAGCCCCTCGTCCCGGGCGGCCCTGTGCGCTCCCGTGAGCACCTCCTCACCCACCCGAGCCCGGGAGGGCCGCGGACCGTCGCCCGTCGTTCGCGATTCGCCGCGTACGGCTGTGACACTGGAGGGGCTCGAAAACCGAGGTGCGCTCCGCCGTGCCTCCTTGCGAACCTAGAGGGATGCCCGCAGTGAGTTCTCCCGCAGTCCAGTCCGCCGCCGTACCCGCCGAGGGCCCCGGAATCGGCGAGCTGGCCGCCCGTCTGCCCGAGCTGACCCTGCGCGACCAGGTGCGGATCGGGCGCCGGCTGGAGGGGGCCCGTCGGGTCCGCAAGCCCGAGGCCCGGCAGAAGATCGCCGCCGAGATCGCCGCCGACATCGACCGCGCCGAGCTGGTCGTCGAGCGGCGCCGGCAGGCCGTCCCCAGGATCGGCTATCCCGCCGAGCTCCCGGTCAGCCAGAAGAAGGACGAGATCCTGGCCGCGATCCGGGACCACCAGGTGGTGATCGTCGCGGGCGAGACCGGCTCCGGCAAGACCACCCAGATCCCGAAGATCTGCCTGGAGCTCGGCCGCGGGGTGCGCGGCCTGGTCGGCCACACCCAGCCGCGCCGGATCGCCGCCCGCACCGTGGCCGAGCGGGTCGCGGAGGAGCTGGACAGCCCGCTCGGCGAGGCGGTCGGGTGGAAGGTCCGGTTCACCGACCAGGTCGGCCAGGACACCCTGGTCAAGCTGATGACGGACGGCATCCTGCTCGCGGAGATCCAGACCGACCGCGACCTCCACCAGTACGACACCCTGATCATCGACGAGGCGCACGAGCGCAGCCTCAACATCGACTTCATCCTCGGCTACGTCAAGCAGCTGCTCCCCCGCCGCCCGGACCTCAAGGTCGTCATCACCTCCGCGACCATCGACCCGGAACGCTTCGCCCGGCACTTCGGCGACGCCCCGATCATCGAGGTCTCCGGGCGCACCTACCCCGTCGAGGTCCGCTACCGGCCGATCGTCGACGACGCCGACGACGAGGCGGACGAGGCCGACCGCGACCGGGACCAGGTCCAGGCGATCTGCGACGCCGCCGAGGAGCTCCAGGCCGAGGGGCCGGGCGACATCCTGGTCTTCCTCTCCGGCGAGCGCGAGATCCGGGACACCGCCGACGCCCTCGGCCGGCTGAAGCTGAAGAACACCGAGATCCTGCCGCTGTACGCCCGGCTCAGCTCGGCGGAGCAGCACAAGGTCTTCCAGCGCTCGCGCAGCCGCCGGATCGTGCTGGCCACCAACGTCGCCGAGACCTCGCTGACCGTCCCCGGCATCAAGTACGTGATCGACCCGGGCACCGCCCGGATCTCCCGCTACAGCCACCGCACCAAGGTGCAGCGGCTGCCGATCGAGGCGATCAGCCAGGCCAGCGCCAACCAGCGCAAGGGCCGCTGCGGCCGCACCTCCGACGGCATCTGCATCCGGCTCTACTCGGAGGAGGACTTCCTCTCCCGCCCCGAGTTCACCGACGCCGAGATCCTGCGCACCAACCTGGCCTCGGTGATCCTCCAGATGACGGCGGCCGGCCTCGGCGACATCGCCGCCTTCCCGTTCCTGGACCCGCCGGACTCCCGCAACATCAAGGACGGCGTCCACCTGCTGCACGAGCTGGGCGCGCTCGACCCGGACGAGAAGGACCCGCGCAAGCGCCTGACCCCGCTGGGCCGCAAGCTCGCCCAGCTCCCGGTGGACCCGCGGATGGCCCGCATGGTGCTGGAGGCGGACCGCAACGGCTGCGTGCGCGACGTCATGGTGATCGCCGCCGCGCTCTCCATCCAGGACCCGCGCGAGCGCCCGGCCGAGAAGCGCCAGGCCGCCGACGAGCGGCACAGGCGGTTCAACTCGGAGACCTCCGACTTCCTCTCCTACCTGGCGATGTGGCGCTACGTCCGGGAGCAGCAGAGCGAGCTCTCCTCCTCGGCGTTCCGCCGGATGTGCAAGGCGGAGTTCCTCAACTACCTGCGGATACGGGAGTGGCAGGACATCTACGTCCAGCTGCGCACCGTCGCCAAGCAGTTGGGCGTCACGGTCGAGGAGCCGCACCCCGACGCGGAGCCGGACGCCGACCGGATCCACCAGTCGCTGCTGGCCGGCCTGCTCTCCCACATCGGCCTGTTCGACGCGGAGAAGCGCGAGTACGGCGGTGCGCGCGGCGCCCGCTTCGCGGTCTTCCCGGGCTCCGGGCTGTTCAAGAAGCCGCCGCGCTGGGTGATGTCGGCCGAGCTGGTGGAGACCTCCCGGCTGTGGGCGCGGATCAACGCGAAGATCGAGCCGGAGTGGGTCGAGCCGCTGGCCGGCCACCTGATCAAGCGCAGCTACAGCGAGCCGCACTGGGAGAAGAAGGCCGGCGCCGTGATGGCGTACGAGAAGGTGACCCTCTACGGGATGCCGGTCGTCGCCCAGCGCAAGGTCAACTACGGGCGGATCGACCCGGAGCTCTGTCGCGAGCTGTTCATCCGCAACGCCCTGGTCGAGGGCGACTGGGAGACCCACCACCGGTTCTTCGCGGAGAACCGGAAGCTGCTCGGCGAGGTCGAGGAGCTGGAGAACCGGGCGCGCCGCCGGGACATCCTGGTGGACGACCAGACGCTCTTCGACTTCTACGACGCCCGGCTGCCCGGGGAGGTCGTCTCCACCCGGCACTTCGACTCCTGGTGGAAGAAGGCCCGGCACGAGCAGCCGGACCTGCTGAACTTCGAGAAGTCGATGCTGATCAACGACGCCGCGGACGGCGTCACGGAGGCCGACTACCCGGACCACTGGCAGCAGGGCAAGCTCCGCTTCCGGCTGACGTACCAGTTCGAGCCGGGCAGCGACGCCGACGGCGTGACGGTGCACATCCCGCTGCCGGTGCTCAACCAGGTCACCTCGGAGGGCTTCGACTGGCAGATCCCCGGTCTGCGGGAGGAGCTGGTCACCGCGTACATCAAGTCGCTGCCGAAGGCGATCCGCCGCAACTTCGTCCCGGCGCCGGACTTCGCCCGGGCGGCACTGCGCGCGGTGAAGGACCGCCAGGAGCCGCTGCTGCCGGCCCTGGAGCACGCCCTGAAGCGCCTGACGGCCGTCACCGTGCCGCCGGAGGCCTGGGACGACGCGCGGGTGCCCGACCACCTCAAGGTGACCTTCCGGGTGGTGGACGGCAAGCGCCGGCTCGCCGAGTCCAAGGACCTGGAGGAGCTGCGGCTGAAGCTCCAGCCGAAGCTGAAGGAGACGCTCTCCTCGGCCGCCTCCGGCCGGGGCATCGAGCAGACCGGGCTGACCGCCTGGCCGGCCTCGCTGCCGGTGCTCCAGCGGACCTTCGAGCAGCGCTCGCGGGGCCACTCGATGCGCGCCTACCCGGCCCTGGTGGACGAGGGCCAGTCGGTCGGCGTCCGGCTGTTCGACACCCCGCAGGCGCAGGCCCAGGCGATGTGGGAGGGCACCAGGCGGCTGCTGATGCTGACCACCACCTCCCCGGCCAAGTCGATCCAGGGCCGGCTGGGCAACCAGGCGAAGCTGGCGCTCTCGCACAGCCCGCACGGCTCGATCGGCGCCCTGTTCGAGGACGTCGTGGCCGCCGCGACGGACCGGCTGATGACCCTGGCCGGCGGCCCGGCCTGGGACGGCGCGGCCTTCGGCGCGCTGCACGACAAGGTCCGCGCGGACCTGTACGACCTGTCCGCGGACACCACGCTGAAGACGGCCTCCGCGCTGATCGCCTTCCACAAGGCCTCGACCCGGCTGAAGTCGGTGAGCAGCCCGGTGCTGCTGAACGCGGTGAACGACGTCCGGCTGCACCTGGCCTCGCTGGTGCACCCGGGCTTCGTGACCGCCACCGGCTGGCAGCGGCTGCCGGACCTCAAGCGCTACCTGCTGGCGGTCGACCGCCGCCTGGAGGCGCTGCCCAACCACCCGCAGCGGGACGCCCAGCAGCTGCTGAAGGTGCAGCAGGTGCAACAGGCGTACGGGGAGCTGCTGGCGGCGGTGCCGGCCGGGCAGCAGCCGTCCGCGGAGGTGCGGGCGATCCGCTGGATGATCGAGGAGCTGCGGGTCAGCTTCTTCGCCCAGTCGCTGGGCACGCCGAGCCCGGTCTCCGAGAAGCGGATCATGAAGGCGATGGAGGCGGCGCGGGCGACGCTCTGACCCCCGGCGGGCGCCCGCCCCGCCCGGTGCGGCCGTGTGAGCTGCGGCGGGCCTTCAGGAGCCAGTTCGACCTGGGGGCCCACCATGGGCTACAGTCTGTCTTGTTCGCAGCGCGGCAAGCGAGTGAACGAGATCAGAGAATCTGGTCCCGTGGAGCAGTTGGTTAGCTCGCCACCCTGTCAAGGTGGAGGTCGCGGGTTCAAGTCCCGTCGGGATCGCCGCAGTGCGAGAGGCCCGGAACCGTCAGGTTCCGGGCCTCTCGCTTTTGACCGCCCGGCCTTGTACCAAGGCCTAGGTCTAGACCACAAGTGACAGACCGTGTGACGGTCGTCACGGGCCCTCCTCCGGAACCGGCCCTGCGGAAGCCCCTCCGGAAGCCTCTTAATTTAATATGTAAAATTGTACAGCTATTCACTGTAAATCCCCCCCGTCCCACCCGCATCAAACCGTTATCCGGAGTTCAACATTCCGACAACTCGACCGGCACCGGGCCCCCTCGGGCGGGCACGACAAAGGGGCCGCTTACCGGGCCCGGCGGAGTCCGGTAAGCGGCCCCTTTAAAGAGCCTTTGGCCTATCAGGCCTCAGTGCGCTGGGCGGGAATCCCGGCCAGCAGAGCGCGCACCTCCGCCTCACGGTAACGGCGGTGACCGCCGAGCGTGCGAATCGACGTCAGCTTGCCTGCCTTGGCCCAGCGGGTGACCGTCTTCGGGTCCACGCGGAACATGGTGGCAACCTCTGCCGGCGTCAGCAGCGGCTCAGCATCAGGGGTACGAGCGGTCATGAGCGGCCTCCTCGGGAGAACCGAACCAGGGCGGTTCTATCCTTCAAATTCTGCACCTTGACCCGCGATGCCCGAAATGGCATAGACGGGCCGAGTCGGTTATAGGACGAACGGCTTGTCCTGGTGTCTACAACTACACCATCCGTCCAGCCCTATCGACCAAACCGCCAAAATTGACCCCTCACGGGTTCAAGGCCGACGGATGGCGATGGACCACCTCATAACGGACAGTCACATAGCGATGACAACCGGTTACGAGGGGACCAGACCCTCCGTTTCCCCGCAAAGCACGCATCGACTCCAGAACCACCCAAAAGTGGGCACGCTCACGTGAAGTTGGGCTGGTTGTCCCATTTTTGCACATAGGGGTAAGTTCGCGTCAACGGTGAGTAGTGTCACGTTCGACAGCTATTGACCCGAACCAGGACCTTGGTCATCGCGGACGCGGTCCTTAGGCCTCTTACAGTCATACACGGGGGGTCGGACGTCAGTTCGCGTACCGCAGCGCCTGCACCCGCCGCCACCGCACCGTCAGCTCCCCGTACACCCGCAGCGCCTCCGCGGTGTCCCCCGCCCGCAGCGCGCGCAGCCCCTCCTCCAGCTCCCCCGCCGAACGGTCCGCCAGCAACCGTTCGGGGCCCAGCAGATGCACCAGCCCCCCGTAGTCCAGCTCCACCAGCGAACGCGGGTGGAACTCCTCCAGCCAGCGCCCGACCCGCTCCGCCCCCTGCACCAGTTCACCGTCCGGCACCGCCTCGCGCAGCGCCCGGAAGGCCCGCGCCACCCGTCGGCGCGCCTGCGCCATCGGCACCAGGTAGAACAACGCGGCCAGCCGGCCCCCCGGCTCACCCGCCCGCTCCGCGCCGTCCGCCGGACCGCCCGCCGGCCGCTCCCCCGGCCCGCCCCCGCCCGGCACGAAGCAGCGGTCCTCGTCCCCGAACGGCAGGAACCAGCGCACCGGCACCTCCCACCGGCTGGTCACGATCCACGGCCGGGCGTCCGGGTGCTCGGCCCGCCAGCGCTCCCGGTCCGCCTCGGCGGCCGCCCGGGCCACCGGCGGCAGCGCGGTGTCCAGCAGCGCCACCGGCGCCCCCGCCCGCAGCTCCTCCAGCGCCTGCCAACTGCGCAGCCGGGTGGCCCACGGGCAGACGTACAGCACGCCGTCCACCACCCGCAGGTACGCCCGTCCGCTCTCCCGCTCGGGCAGCGCCCGCGGCGTGCGGGCGGCCAGCCCGGCCAGCGCCTCCCGCTGCTCCTCCAGCACCGCCGCCGCCACCGGCTGGGCGGGCTCCGCGGCGTCCGGCCCGTGCTCCGCCGCATAGGCCTGCCAGCGCGCCCGCTCGGGCTCGGGGTAGGCGGCCAGCGGCTCGTAGACCCGCAGGTGGGCGGCGTAGGGCGGGTGTACGGAGGTGCGTACGACGGTCACGCCCTGCATGGTCGCACGGCCCGGGCGGCCCCGGGAGAGCGCGCCCCCGAACCCGTTCGCGCCCGCACCGCGACAGCCCGTCCGTCCCACCCCTCGGACGGTCGGCCCCGGCTCGGACGAGACGGCTGATCGGCGCCGCGTGCGCGGCTACGCTTCGCCCTAGGCGCCCGCACCACAGCAGCGGGCCTTCGATACTGGAGTCACCACAGTGACCGACGTACAGACCCCCGCCACGCACTCCGCATCCGGCGTGCTCAGCAGGATCTTCCGTACCGAACAGGACGGCGCCCCCGGCGACGGTCACGAGCAGGTCGTCCTCTGCCACGACCGCAGCTCGGGTCTGAAGGCGATCATCGCCATCCACTCGACCGCCCTGGGCCCGGCCCTCGGCGGCACCCGCTTCTTCCCCTACGCCTCCGAGGAGGAGGCGCTGGAGGACGCGCTGAACCTGTCCCGCGGGATGTCCTACAAGAACGCGCTGGCCGGCCTGGACCTCGGCGGCGGCAAGGCCGTCATCATCGGCGACCCGAACAAGGACAAGAACGAGGCGATGCTCCGGGCCTACGGCCGCTTCGTCGAGTCCCTGCGCGGCCGCTACATCACCGCCTGCGACGTGGGCACCTACGTCCAGGACATGGACGTCATCGCCCGCGAGACGGTCTCCGTGACGGGCCGCTCGCCCGAGCACGGCGGCGCCGGCGACTCGTCCATCCTGACCGCCTTCGGCGTCTTCCAGGGCATGCGCGCCTCCGCCCAGGCCCGCTGGGGCCAGCCGACCCTGCGCGGCAAGCGGGTCGGCGTCGCGGGCGTCGGCAAGGTCGGCCACTACCTGGTCGGCCACCTGGTCGCGGACGGCGCCACCGTCGTCGTCACCGACCCCTTCGAGGCCGCCGTCAACCGCGTGCGCGCGGCTCACCCGGAGGTGGAGGTCGTCGCCGACACCACCGCCCTGCTCCGGGCCCGGCTGGACGTCTACGCCCCCTGCGCCCTCGGCGGGGCGCTGACCGACGACACCGTCGCGGCGCTGGGCGAGTCCGGCACCTCGGTGGTCTGCGGCGCGGCCAACAACCAGCTGGCCCACCCGGGCGTCGAGAAGGACCTGGCCGACCGCGGCATCCTCTACGCCCCGGACTACCTGGTGAACTCCGGCGGCGTCATCCAGGTCGCCGACGAGATCGAGGGCTTCAACTTCGAGCGGGCCAAGAACAAGGCCACGAAGATCTTCGACACCACCCTGGAGATCTTCACCCGGGCCGCTTCCGACGGCATCCCGCCGGCGGTCGCCGCCGACCGCCTGGCCGAGAAGCGGATGCGCGAGATCAGCGCGCTGCGCACGGTGCTGCTGCCCGGCGCCCGCCGCTCCTGACCGGAGCCGCGGACGACCCCGTGGTGCGCGGGGGGCCGGGCCGTCCCCCTGGCCCCCCGCGCATCACGATGTGGAACCGGATTCTCACTTCTCCGGCCGAACGGGTGATCCGAGGCCCCCTCAGGGGGGATAATCAACCCTGGAACGACGGACCTCAGACACTTCCGGACAGCGCGAAAACCGCCGCAAAACCTCCCTTGACCTGGAAAGACCTTGTCTCGGGTGCAGTCGGTGCGCGCCACGTCACACCGACGACGTACCGTCCAGCGGCGGAAACAGGTACCGTTAATGCTCCAAGGGACGGCTTCTCCCATTCGGGCAGGCGCCGGTCCTGATCATGAACACGTGTCAGACTCGGGGCCGTGAGCCCCATCGTTGAGGGGGTCGACCCATGGGGCGCGGCCGGGCCAAGGCCAAGCAGACGAAGGTCGCCCGCGAGCTGAAGTACAACAGCGGCGGGTTTGACGCTAACCGTCTGTCCAACGAGCTGGGCGTATCGCCGTCCACCTCTTCGATCGAGCCGGAGCCGATCGAGGAAGTGGAGGACGACGACCCCTACGCGGAGTACGCCGCCCGCTACGCCGCCCTCGACGACGAGGACGACAGCGAGCCGGGCACCGGGGCCTCCCAGGCCTCCCGCCGCTCGTAACGAAGCAGTCCCGCCGGACCGGTCCGCGCGCCCTGGGCGCCGGGCCGGTCTTCGGCGTTCCCGCGGGCGGCCGGGCCCGTCACCGAACCCGGCCCGTCACCGAACCCGGGACGCGACAGGGCCCCTCCGGAGCACCGGAGGGGCCCTCGCGCCGTCCCGGGCCGGGTCAGCCCGCCCGGAAGCCCTCGTAGGCGTTGTAGAGGGCCGCGCCGCCCTCGTGCTCCGCGCCGCGCTCGACGATGTCGCCGAGCAGCCAGGACTCCACCCCGCGGTCCTCCAGGATCGACAGCACGACGTCCACCGAGTGCGGCGGGACGACCGCGACCATGCCGACGCCCATGTTCAGCGTCTTCTCGATCTCCAGGGTGGCCATCCGGCCGACCTCGGCGACGGTCTGGAACACCGGCAGCGGGGTCCAGGTTCCGCGGTCCAGGCGGGCGTGCAGGCCGTCCGGGATCACCCGGGCCAGGTTGGCCGCCAGGCCGCCGCCGGTGACGTGCGAGAAGGCGTGCACCTCGGTGGCGCGGGTGAGCGCCAGGCAGTCCAGCGAGTAGATCCGGGTCGGCTCCAGCAGCTCCTCGCCGAGGGTGCGGCCGAACTCCTCGACCTTGCGGTCCAGCTTCCAGCCGGCCTCGTTCAGCAGCACGTGGCGGACCAGCGAGTAGCCGTTGGAGTGCAGGCCGGAGGCGGCCATCGCGATCACCACGTCGCCGGCCCGGACCCGGTCCGCGCCGAGCAGTGCGTCGGCCTCCACCACGCCGGTGCCGGCGCCCGCGACGTCGTACTCGTCCGGGCCCAGCAGGCCCGGGTGCTCGGCGGTCTCGCCGCCGACCAGGGCGCAGCCGGCCAGCGCGCAGCCCTCGGCGATGCCCTTGACGATCGCGGCGACCCGCTCCGGGACGACCTTGCCCACGCAGATGTAGTCGGTCATGAACAGCGGCTCGGCGCCGCACACCACGAGGTCGTCGACGACCATGCCGACCAGGTCGTGACCGATGGTGTCGTGCTTGTCCAGGGCGGCGGCGATCGCCACCTTCGTCCCCACCCCGTCGGTGGCCGAGGCCAGCAGCGGCCGCTCGTAGTTCTTGAAGGCGGACGCGTCGAAGAGGCCGGCGAAGCCGCCGAGACCACCGACCACCTCGGGGCGGTTGGCCTTCTTGACCCACTGCTTCATGAGCTCGACGGCGCGGTCGCCCGCCTCGATGTCGACACCGGCGGCGGCGTAGGTGGCGCCGTTCTGGTTGGAGCTGGTCACTGCGTGCGGCCCTTTCGGGTCAGGTGGGTGGTTCGGGGACTACGGGGGTGGAACAGCGGTGGGGCCCCGGTTCGCGGGACCCCACCGTCGGTTCGTTACGGCCGGCGCAGCGCGTCGGCCGCGCCCGCCCCGCCGAGCAGCGACTGGACGCCGTCCAGGTCGCTGCCGCTGGTCGGCTTGCCGCGGACGGCCGGCTGCTGCTGGCCGCCCTTGATCTCGGCCTCCAGCAGGAGCTTGCCGAGCAGCGCCGGGTCCGGCAGCTCCATCGGGTACTCGCCGTCGAAGCAGGCCCGGCAGAGCCGGTCCTTGGGCTGCTTGGTGGCCTCGATCATGCCGTCGATCGAGATGTAGGCGAGCGAGTCCGCGCCGAGCGTGCGGCCGATCTCCTCGATGGTCATGCCGTTGGCGATCAGCTCCGCGCGGGTGGCGAAGTCGATGCCGAAGAAGCAGGGCCACTTCACCGGCGGGGAGGAGATCCGGATGTGGACCTCGGCCGCGCCGGCCTCGCGCAGCATCTTCACCAGCGCGCGCTGGGTGTTGCCGCGGACGATCGAGTCGTCCACGACCACCAGGCGCTTGCCCGCGATGACCTCGCGCAGCGGGTTGAGCTTGAGCCGGATGCCGAGCTGGCGGATGGTCTGGCTGGGCTGGATGAAGGTGCGCCCGACGTAGGCGTTCTTCACCAGGCCGGAGCCGTACGGGATGCCGCTGGCCTCGGCGTAGCCGATCGCGGCGGGGGTGCCGGACTCGGGCGTCGCTATCACCAGGTCGGCCTCGACGGGCGCCTCCGCGGCCAGCCGGCGGCCCATCTCCACGCGGGAGAGGTGCACGTTGCGGCCGGCGATGGAGGTGTCGGGGCGGGCCAGGTAGACGTACTCGAAGACGCAGCCCTTGGGCTTGGCCTGCGCGAAGCGGCTGCTGCGCATGCCGTTCTCGTCGATGGCGATGAGCTCGCCGGGCTCCACCTCGCGGATGAAGGAGGCGCCGCAGATGTCCAGCGCCGCCGTCTCGGAGGCGACCACCCAGCCGCGCTCCAGCCGGCCGAGCACCAGCGGGCGGATGCCCTGCGGGTCGCGGGCGGCGTAGAGGGTGTGCTCGTCCATGAAGACGAGCGAGAACGCGCCCTTGACCTCGGGCAGCACGACCTTGGCCGTCTCCTCGATGGAGAGGTCCGGGTGGCCGGCGAGCAGGGCCGTCACCAGGTCGGTGTCGTTGGTCGCGGCCGTCCGGCCGGAGCGCGAGACGTGCTCCTCACCGGGCAGTTCGGCGACCATGGCCGCCAGTTCGGCGGTGTTCACCAGGTTTCCGTTGTGCCCGAGGGCCAGCGAGCCGTGAACGGTCGCCCGGAAGGTCGGCTGGGCGTTCTCCCAGACCGAGGAACCGGTGGTCGAGTAGCGGGCGTGTCCGACGGCGATATGCCCGTGCAACGACCCCAGCGAGGCCTCGTCGAAGACCTGGGAGACGAGTCCCATGTCCTTGAAGACGAGAATCTGGGAGCCGTTGCTCACTGCGATGCCCGCGGATTCCTGACCGCGGTGCTGCAGGGCGTAAAGGCCGAAGAACGTGAGCTTGGCGACCTCCTCGCCGGGAGCCCAGACACCGAAGACGCCACACGCGTCCTGGGGGCCTTTCTCACCGGGAAGAAGATCGTGGTTGAGTCTTCCGTCACCACGTGGCACGCCTTCGAGTCTAGGGCAGTTGACCCGGGCTTCCGGACCCCGGGACTGCGGCTTTGTCCGGCGATCACGAGTTGATGCGCGTAGACAAAACCCCTTACCGGCCCGGCATTTCGGGTGGGGGGAATTCCGGCGAGTGGCGGTTGGCCTTGCGGTTCGCGCCTGTTGGGGAGTTCGGCGGGCGCGGCGGCGGGGGTCCGGGTGCGGACGAACGTGAGACTGCTCACCCGGGGTTCCTCCGCCGGTCGCCCGCCCGTCGCCTGCCGGCCGGGCGGGCCGGAGCACCGTTCGGTCAGGCGGCCGGTGGGCCACGCCGCCGTTCGGTCGGGCCACGTTCGGTCAGCCCGGCGTTCGGTCAGGCGGCCGTTCGCCACGCCGCCGGTCGCCACGCCGCCGGTCGCCACGCCGCCGGTCGGTCAGGCGGCCGGCAGCAGCAGGCCCCAGGCCCCCGGGTGCACCGTCCAGGTCCGGGCCCGGACCGGCCCGACCGGATGGCCGTCCGCCTCGTAGCCGAAGCCGCGCCCGACCACCGAGACGCTCGCCGCCCGGGCCCGCACCAGGGCCCCGGCGGCGGCGACCACCACCTCCATCTCGCCCGTCCCGTCCGAGCCGCCGGTCGGGAGCCTGACCTGGACCAGCCGCACCGGCCGGTGGACGTCGGCGAGCAGCCGGCCGTCGGCCTCGACCCGGACCCGGGACCCGTGGTCGGCACCGTCCGGCGTGAGTGCGTTCGCCTGCTCGGCCGCAGCCAGTTTCGCCCATAGCGAACGCCAGCCGCCCGAACGGCCCAGTGGCCGACGGGCGGCCCCGCCGGTGATCCGCACCCCGCCCAGCGCCACCCCGCCGCCGTCGTCCACCAGGAGGTCCAGCCGGCGCGGCGCGCCCGACAGCACCGCCCGCGCGGCCCGCACCGGCTCCCCCGGCACGCCGAGCGCGCGGGCCGCCAGCAGCTCCTCCGAGCGGCCGACCGGGACCATCCCCACCGCCTCGTCCCCCAGCTCACGCTGGCGATGGAGGGCCTGGAGCACCCGCTGCAGGGCGAGGTCGGAACCGATCACCACCGGTCGCCTCCGGCCCCGGTGCGAAAGCACCCGGTCGAGCTCGGAGGGGGTCTCCGGAAGGGCCACCTTGACGTCCGCACCTCCGCAGAGCACGTCCTTCGCGATCCGCACCGACTCGCCGTCGGTCTGCCGGGCCACCGGGTCGAGGAGCAGCAGGAGCGGCTCCGGGCCGCCGGTAGCAGGCGTGGACAGGGACGACACGACCGGTCCTTCCTCAGGTAATCTCTCGGTGCAAGAGCCCCTTGCGCCATTGCGCCAGGGGCTTCGTCTATCTCGGGGCAGACTGCGGCCTACGCAGGATGCCCCAACCGGAAGGGGTGTACGCCTGTGCCGGCACTCGTGCTCGTTGGCGCTCAGTGGGGAGACGAGGGCAAGGGGAAGGCCACCGACCTCCTCGGCGGCTCCGTCGACTACGTGGTCCGCTACCAGGGCGGCAACAACGCCGGTCACACGGTGGTCATCGGCGACCAGAAGTACGCCCTGCACCTGCTCCCTTCCGGAATCCTCAGCCCGAACGTGACGCCGGTGATCGGCAACGGCGTCGTGATCGACCCGGCCGTGCTGCTCTCCGAGCTGGCCGGTCTGAACGACCGCGGCATCGACACCTCGAAGCTGCTGATCTCGGGCAACGCCCATCTGATCACCCCGTACCACCGCACCCTGGACAAGGTCACCGAGCGCTTCCTCGGCAAGCGCCGGATCGGCACCACCGGCCGGGGCATCGGCCCGACCTACGCGGACAAGATCAACCGCGTCGGCATCCGGGTCCAGGACCTGTTCGACGAGTCGATCCTGCGCCAGAAGATCGAGGCGGCGCTGCACGACAAGAACCAGATCCTGGTCAAGCTGTACAACCGCCGCACCATCCCGGCCGACCTGGTGGTCGAGGAGTACCTGGGCTACGCGGAGAAGATCAAGCCCTTCCTCGCCGACACCACCCTCGTCCTGGACGAGGCGCTGAAGGCGGACAAGGTCGTCCTGCTGGAGGGCGGCCAGGGCACCCTGCTCGACGTCGACCACGGCACGTACCCCTTCGTGACCTCGTCGAACCCGACCGCGGGCGGCGCCTGCACCGGCGCCGGCATCGGCCCGACCAAGATCGACCGGGTCATCGGCATCCTCAAGGCCTACACCACCCGCGTCGGCTCCGGCCCGTTCCCGACCGAGCTGCTCGACGAGGACGGCGAGGCGCTGCGCCGGATCGGCGGCGAGCGCGGTGTCACCACCGGCCGCGACCGCCGCTGCGGCTGGTTCGACGCCGTGATCGCGCGCTACGCGACCCGGGTCAACGGCCTGACCGACTTCTTCCTCACCAAGCTGGACGTGCTGACCGGCTGGGAGCAGATCCCGGTCTGCGTCGCGTACGAGATCGACGGCAAGCGGGTCGAGGAGCTCCCCTACAACCAGTCGGACTTCCACCACGCGAAGCCGGTCTACGAGACCCTCCCGGGCTGGACGGAGGACATCAGCAAGGCGAAGACCTTCGCCGAGCTGCCGAAGAACGCCCAGGCGTACGTGAAGGCGCTGGAGGAGATGTCGGGCGCGCCGATCTCGGCCATCGGCGTCGGCCCGGGCCGCGACGAGACGATCCAGATCAACTCCTTCATCTGACCGTCCGTCCGCCCGGACACCGAAGGCCCCGCGGGATCCGTCCCGCGGGGCCTTCGTCCTTTCCGGACTGCGTGATTTGCACTAGTTCAAACATCTCTTGCCTCTAGTGCAGAAAGCGGTTAGCTTGGGGATCATGACCGCGAAGCTGCCCTCACCCGTCGTCCTCACCGGCCGCCACATCCGCCTGGAGCCGTTGGAGCGCCGCCACCTCGCCGACCTCTGGGCCACCGTCGGCTCCGACCCGGAGGTCTGGCGCTGGACCATGCACACGCCGCCCGCCTCCGCGGAGGAGTTCGGCACGATCGTCGACACCCGCGTGGCGGAGCAGGCCGCGGGCACGTCGGTGAACTTCGCCGCCGTCGAGCTCGCGAGCGGCCGGGCCGTCGGCGTCACCGGCTTCCACGACGCCGACGCCGGGAACGAGTCCGTGGAGATCGGCGGCACCTGGTACGCCCGCTCGGTGTGGCGCACGGCGGTGAACACCGAGGCGAAGCTGCTGCTCCTCACCCACGCCTTCGACGACCTCGGCATGGGCCGCGTCTTCTGGAAGACCGACGCCCGCAACGAGCGCTCCCGCGCCGCGATCCTGCGGCTCGGCGCCCGGTACGAGGGGGTCTTCCGCCGCCACCGCCTGCGCCCCGACGGCACCTGGCGGGACAGCGCCTACTTCTCGTTGCTCGCCGACGAGTGGCCGGCGGCCGGAGCCCGGCTGACGGAACGGCTCTCCCGGGGCTGAGCCGGCCCCGCCCCGGCGCCGACCCGGCCCCGGCGCGGGCGGACGGGCGCGGGCCGCGGCGGAGCGCGGGCGGACGGGCGGACGGGCGGACGGGCGGCGGCCGGCTACTTCCGCTCGCCGGAGGCGGGCCGACCGGCCGCGAACTCGTGTTTCGCCGCCCGGAGTTCATAGGGCTGGACGTTCACCAGCCAGACCAGCCAGCCGACGAACAGGACGGCGAGCAGGAGGGCCGACAGTCCGGCGACGAGAAGCGCATTCACCGCGAGGCGGGCATGCGCTGGGGTGGACGGGACCGGCCGGGGAGGCCGAGGGGCGTGGGGAAGGGCATGGCTGTCTCCGGTCGGTGAATTCGGGCGCCGCGACCATGCATCTGCTGTGCCATCGCGGCCGATTCCGGCCGCTTGACGACTGTTTGACGTCTGTTTAGGCGGCAACAAGTCAGTGAGTGACACGACGACCATAGGGTCAGGGTGCCAGAGTTGCTACCGAGCGAAGGCACGTTCACTCCATCGTGGGGTATCCCCCGTTTCGATAGCTAGCACCCGGTGTGCGCGGCACACTTCACCGGAAGCATCGACGCGAGCCGCGCCCCGGATAGGAGAGTCATGCCACCCCGCTTGTCGCCGACCGAGCGCCAGCAGCGCCTCGGGATCGAGTTGCGCAGGATGCGCGAACTCGTGGGCGTCACGCCCAAGAGCCTGGCCGCCGTCATCGGCACCGACCTGCCCAAGATCTCCCAGATGGAGAACGGGAAGTCGGGCATCAGCGCCGAGCGGCTGCGGGTCTGGGCACGGACCTGCGGCTGCGAGGACGGGCCCTACCTGGACGCGCTGCTGGCCATGACGCAGGACCGGCGCAAGTACTGGTGGGACGCCTACCGAGGCCGGCTGCCGAGCGGGATCATCGACATCGCGGAGATGGAGTACCACGCCACCTCCCTGTCCATCCTGAACAGCACCTTCATCCCCGGCCTGCTCCAGACCCCCGAGTACGCCGCCGCGGTGTTCGAGCGGCTTCCGCCCCAGTACCGGCAGGAGGCGGAGGTCCGGCGGGAGTTCCGGATCCAGCGCCAGCGGACCTTCGTCGAGCGCCCGAAGCCGTACAGCGCGTTCCTCCACGAGTCCGCGCTGCGCATGCAGTTCGGCGGCCCCGACGTGCTGCGCGACCAGTGGCTGGACCTGCTGAAGCGGTCGGAGCGGCCCGAGGTCGACATCCTGGTGATCCCGTTCAACGTGCCCACCTACACCGGCTCCGGGGAGAGCCTCTACCTCGCCCGCGGACCGGTCCCGGAGCTCGACACCGTCCAGATCGACCTCTCCCCGGGGCCCAAGTTCGTGCATACCCAGGTCGAACTGGCCTCCTACCGGCGGATCAAGGAGGAGGCCGCGGCGATCGCGCTCGGACCGGACGAGTCCCGGGAGTTCATCCGGGCACTGCTGAACGACTTCGCATGAACGACTGGCGCAAGGCGTCGGTCAGCGCCGAGAGCAGCGACTGCGTCGAAGTCCGGGCCACCGGCGGGCTGGTGGAGATCCGCGAGTCGGACCGGCCCGAGGTGGTCGTGCGGACCACCCCGCGCAAGTGGGCCGCCTTCGTCCGCGGAGTGAAGTCCGGGGAGTTCGACCGCTACGCCGACTTCTCCCGGCCGTGAGGCCCGGCCCGCGCCGGGCTGACGGCCCACAGTGCCCCTGGGCGCGGCTCGGCGGTGAAAGAAGCACACCGCGAACACCTTCCTCAAGCTCGACCTGCCGCCCTCGGAGGAGGACCACCGGCGGGTGCCGGCCGCACCGGCCTTCCTCCAGGTCGCGCCCTGAGCCCCCGCGCCCGGGCTACTCGGTGCGCTCCGGACCGGCCGCCGTCTGCGCGGCCACCCAGGCCAGGTAGTCGGCGCTGCCGCCCACCACCGGCACGGCGACCACCTCGGGCGTCTCGTAGGAGTGCTGCCCGGCCACGAACGCACCCAGCCGGTCGGCGAGTTCGGCCCTGGTCTTGAGGTCGATCCGCCACTCGTCGGCGTCCTGCACCTCGCCCTCCCACCAGTACACCGACCGTACGGGGTACACCTGGGCACAGGCCGCCAGCCGCTCCCGCACCACGGCGGAGGCCAGGGCCCGCGCCTGCTCCTCGCTCTCGTGGGTGGTGGTCACCACGACGTAGCCCTGCTCGCTCGCTGTCATGCCCCGACGGTACCGGCCGGTCCCCGCCGCCCGGGCGCCCGCCGCCGTTGCCCCGCCCCGCCCCGGTCGGAGCCCCCGGCCGCCCTGCTGGAGCGCGCCCGGACCCGCTCCGGGGGCCGGCTCGGAACCCAGCGGGCCGACCTGCCCGCCCAGTTCGACGAGCTCGGCGAGGCCGACCTGATCTGGTCCGGCAACGCCATCCACCACCTGGGCGACCAGCAGGCCGCGCTCACCGCGCTCGCCGGACTGCTGCGCCCCGGCGGTCTGCTCGCCGTCGCCGAGAGCGGCCTGCCGGCCCGCTACCTGCCACGCGACTTCGGCCTCGGCCGCCCCGGCTTCCAAGCCAGGACGGACGCCGCCCACGAGGACGCCTTCAGCGCCATGCGCGCCGAACTGCCCGACTCCACGGCGCAGATCGAGGACTGGCCGGCCATGCTCGGGCGGGCCGGGTGGACCTCCTCGCCCACTCGGCCGGCTGCCCGCTCGCGGTCCTGTACGCCCCGCGGCACCCCGCACGCACCGGACGGCCGGTCCTGGTCACGCCCAGCCTCCGGATCGTCGGCGCCACCGCCACCGAGGGCGACTTCCACGAGGCGGCCGAGGCCCGCGGCCTCGGCCGGGAGGAGTGGTGCCCGGCCGCCCGGGCCGCCGTCCGAACCCTCGCCGCCGGCGGCGACGCCGCCCCGGACGCCCTCGCGCCGCGCTTCCACGGCCGCTGGGACGCCGCCGCCCGGGCCCACGAAGCCGCCCGCGCCGCCCAGCGCACCCCGAGGCCGCCGCGGCGTACCACGGCGGCTGCGAGCCCGCCGAGGTCCGGGCCGGTGTCGCCGGGCTCGCCTGCCCCGTCCTGCTGGTGGCCGGTGCGTACGCCCCGGCCCCGCGGGCCGGGGCGGTCCGCGCCACGGCGGCGCTGTTCCGCCGCGCCCGTACCGCCGTCCAGCCCGCCGCCGGCCACTACCCCTGGCTGGACGACCCGGCCGCGTTCCGCCGCACGGTGGCCGACTTCCTCGGCGGCTGACCGGCGACGGCCCCGGGCGGCGCCTGGTCAGTCCCGGCGGGCGGTGTGGACGGTCATCGCGGAGAGGTAGAAGGCGTCCGGGCGGCGCAGGATGCCGGTCGGGGCGTCCTCGTCGAGCAGGGCGTCCAGGGTGGCCCGGTCCTGCGCGTCGAGCTGCTCGGCGAGCTGGTCGCGCTGCCGGGCCAGCCGGGTGTGCAGGTAGCCGCGGACCGGGTCGGCCAGCGGGGCGGGGTGGTCGACCAGGAAGGTGCGGGTGCCGGCCGGGGTCAGCCCGGCCCGCTCGAGCATGGCCGGCCAGTCCTCGATCTGCGCCGTGGAGTCGGGCAGTTCGGCGCGCATGGCGCTGAAGGCGTCCTCGTGGGCGGCGTCCGTCCTGGCCTGGAAGCCGGGGCGGCCGAGGCCGAAGTCGCGTGGCAGGTAGCGGGCCGGCAGGCCGCTCTCGGCGACGGCGAGCAGACCGCCGGGGCGCAGCAGTCCGGCGAGCGCGGTGAGCGCGGCCTGCTGGTCGCCCAGGTGGTGGATGGCGTTGCCGGACCAGATCAGGTCGGCCTCGCCGAGCTCGTCGAACTGGGCGGGCAGGTCGGCCCGACGGGTTCCGAGCCGGCCCCCGGAGCGGGTCCGGGCGCGCTCCAGCAGGGCGGCCGACTGGTCGACGGCCACCACCTCGGCCGCCGGGAACACCTCCGCCAGCAGCCCGGCGATCACCCCCGGCCCGCTGCCGACGTCCAGGACCCGGCGGACCGCGCCCTGCCCGCCCGCACCGCCCTGCCCGTGCAGGCCGAGCAGCCACCGGCCGGCCTCGGTGACGGCGCCGGCCCGCAGCTCGGCCTCCAGCTCCAGGTGCGCGGCGAGCGCGTCCCAGTCGAGGTCGGCGGCGGGGGCGTGGCCGTGCGAGTGGGCGTGGGCGTGCGAGTGCCCCTGGCCGTGGTGCTGGTGCTGGTGCTGCTGCTCTGACATCCGGATTCTCCGATCGTGGGTGCGGGTTGACGAAAGCTTCACGGTTCAGCCGGACAGGACGGCGCCGGACGCGCGGTGCCGCCCGACCGCCCGCTCGACCTCCTCGGCCAGGAGGTCGTGGTCGAGCGCGATGGCGGCCGCCGCCCCCGCACCGGCGGCGACGACCACCTGGGCGCGCGGGTCGGCGACGTTGCCGACCGCCCAGACGCCGGGGACGCTGGTGCGGCCGGTCCGGTCGGTGGTGACCCAGCCCTCGGCGTCCCGGGCGCAGCCGAGGCCGAAGAGCAGCGCGTCCCGGGGCACCGGCCGGGGGGCGACGAACACCGCCTCGCGCGGCACCACCTGCCCGTTCGCGAGCTCGACGCCGCGCAGCCGCCCGTCCTCGGACACCAGCCGGACGATCCGGCCCCCGACCACCCGCACGCCCCGGGCGGCCAGCCGTTCCCGCTCGGCGTCGGTCGGTTCGAGGGTGTGCGCGAGCAGCACCACGTCCGCCGACCACTGCCGCAGCAGCAGCGCCTGGTTCACCGCGCCCGGGCCGGTGCCGAGCACCCCGAGCGGGCGGTCGCGGACCTCCCAGCCGTGGCAGTACGGGCAGTGCAGCACGTCGCGGCCCCACCGCTCGACCAGGCCCGGCAGCTCCGGCAGGCCGTCCCGCAGCCCGGTGGCGACGACCACCCGGCGCGCGTGCAGCGCCGGCCCGCCGGCCAGGTGGACCACGAAGCCCCCGCCGTCCGGCTCGATGTGCCCGACCCGGGCGCCGATCAGGTCCACCCCGTACCGGGCGACCTCCTCCCGGCCGACCGCCAGCAGCGCGGCCGGGGGCATCCCGTCGCGGCTCAGGTAGCCGTACATGTGGGCGGCGGGCGCGTTGCGCGGCTCGCCGGCGTCCACCACGGCGACCCTGCGCCGCGCCCGGCCCAGGACCAGCGCGGCGTTCAGCCCCGCCGCTCCACCGCCGACCACCACCGCGTCGTAGCGCTCGTCCTCGTTGTCCCCGGCCGTCCGTGTCGTCTCGCCCATGGCGCTCACCTCCACCGCCAGGCTGCGACCGGCCGAGCAGAACGGCAAGCTTTGTTGCCGACTCAGCAAACACCGGCGGTCCCCGGCCGAGACACGCCCCCGGCCGAGTCACGCCCCCGTCCGCCGCCAGTACGACCGGGCCGCCACCACCAGCGCGACCCCGTACCCGGCGAACCCTCCCATCCCGATCCAGGCGACCTCCAGCGCACTCTGCTCGCTGGGGAAGTCGCCCAGCCTGATCCGCGTCACCCCGGCCGCGCACAGCCCCAGGTAGCCGACCCCGAACAGCCCGTACGGGGCCAGGGTGGCCGCACCCAGCAGGCCCGGGGCGAGCGGCAGCCAGCGCGGCACCCGGCGGCCGCGCAGCACCGGCGTCCAGCGCGGGAAGACCTGCCCCCACGGGCGGACCAGGCCCCAGAGCAGGAACACCCCGAGCAGCGCCAGCAGCATCGTGCCGTCGAGCCCCCGGCGCTCCAGGGCGAGCCAGAGCCCGGAGGAGCCGTTGCGCACGTAGCTCGCGTACATCCGCTCGCCGCTGATCCCGGCGAAGCTGCCGCCGAGCGCCCAGACCAGCTTCATCAGCACGTACGGCGCGAAGGCCAGGGTGCCCGCCCAGGCGGCGAGCTGGGCCGGCGGCGACGCGGCCGTGGGTGCGGGCGCGACGCGTCCGGCCGGGCCGCCCGGGCCGACGACGGCCGCGGCGGCGCCGGGCCGCGGGCGCCGGGCGGCGCCGGCCAGCAGCACCGCCCCCAGCGCCGCCAGGACGCGCTCGACCGTGTCGGGGACGGCGTCCACCCGCTGCCCGAACAGCAGCGTCACCAGGTCCATCAGGAGGCCCCAGGCCGCCGCCGCGGCCGACCCGCACAGCAGCCACAGCAGCCGGCGCACCGGCCTGCCGCGCGCCGCCGCCGCACCGGCGCCCGCCGCCACCAGCCCCGCCCCGGCCACCACCCAGCCCGGCCACCCCGCGCCGAACAGCTCCGTCCCGCCCAGCGCGCACCCCAGCCCGAACCCGGCGAAGCCGAGGCCCCAGCCGGTCACCGCCCACCCGATCGCCACCATGCCGCCAGGCTCGCCCGCACCGCCCGCCGCACTCCTCCCCCGGCACGGTGATCCGGCTCCCCCGCCCGGGGGACACCGGCACCCCTTGCGTTGGAGCGCACTCCAACTCCTAGTCTCAGGAGCACCACTGACCCACCACCAGGGGGAGCAGCACCATGCGCTACCGCGTCCTCGGCGGCACCGGCATCGAGGTGAGCACCTACTGCCTCGGCACGATGATGTTCGGCTCCATCGGCAACCCCGACCACGACGAATGCGCCCGGATCATCGACGCCGCGGTCGAGCGGGGCGTCAACGTCATCGACACCGCGGACATCTACTCGGCCGGCGAGTCCGAGGAGATCGTCGGCAAGGCGCTGGCCGCCCGCGGCGACCGGGACGACATCGTGCTCGCCACCAAGGTCCACTTCCCGATGGGCGAGGGCCGCAACCGGGGCGGCAACGCGCGGCGCTGGATCGTCCGCGAGGTCGAGGAGAGCCTGCGCCGGCTGCGCACCGACCGGATCGACCTCTACCAGGTGCACCGGCCGGACCACACCACGGACATCGAGGAGACCCTCGCCGTCCTCGGCGACCTCGTCCGGGCCGGCAAGATCCTGGCCTTCGGCTGCTCGACCTTCCCCGCCGAGCAGATCGTCGACGCCCACCACGTCGCCGAGCGCCGCGCGCTGCCGCGCTTCCGCACCGAGCAGCCGCCGTACTCGCTGCTCGCCCGGGGCGTGGAGCGCGACGTGCTGCCGGTCGTCCAGCGGCTCGGCATGGGCGCGCTGACTTGGGGCCCGCTGGCCGGCGGCTTCCTGACCGGCCGCTACCGCAAGGGCCGCCCGATCGACCTCGGCCGCGGGCGGGCCGCCCTCAACCCGGCCCGCTTCGATCCCGAACTGCCCACCACAGACGCCAAGCTGGAGGCGGTCGAGGCGCTCACCGCGCTCGCCGAGGAGCTCGGCCGGACCCTCCCGGAGCTGGCCACCGCCTTCCCGCTGGCGCACCCGGCCGTCACCTCGGTGATCATCGGCCCGCGCACCATGGCCCAGCTGGAGTCCTCGCTCACGGCCGCCGACCTGGTCCTGGACGACGACGTCCTCGACCGGATCGACGCCGTCGTGCCGCCCGGCACCGACCTCTACCGCGCCGACGGCGCCTGGCAGCCGCCGGCCCTCACCACCCCGGCCCTGCGCCGCCGCCCCCTCCCGGACCGCTCGGCGGCCTGAGCCCGGACGGGCCCGGACGGGCCGACCCGCCCGGCGGAACCGGCCGGTCCGGCGGGCGCGGCCGGGGCCTCACCCCCTCGGGGCCGCGAAGCAGTGGACGGTGACGGTGCGTCCGGAGGCCCACCGCTGGTCGCCGCTGCCGAGGTGGGTCCAACCGAGGCGGCGGTAGAGCGCCAGCGCGGCCCTGTCGGTGGCCAGCACGTCCAGTACGGGGTGCAGGCCGAGCGCCCGCGCGTGCGCCACGGCGCAGGCCAGCAGCCGTGCGCCGATGAGGCGGCCGCGCGCCCACGGGGCGACGTAGAGCCGGCCGATCACGCTGGTGAGCTCCGGGCGGCCGCCGGTGCGGTGGCCCCACAGCCCCGGGGCGAGGTCGCCCGGGGCGCTGCGGGCGAGGCCGACGTGCCCGGCGAGCCGGCCGTCCGTCTCGGCGATCCAGGCGGCGAGCAGGCCGTCCGGGGTCAGCCAGGCGGCGGGGCGGTCGGGCCAGTCGGCGGGGTAGCCGTCGGCCGCGTGGACGTCGCCCAGCACCCGGACGCAGTCGGCGAGGTCGTCGGCGCGGCGCGGTCGGACCACCACCCCCGCCCCGGCCTGCCGAGAGTCGGACGCGACGACGGTGGCGCGTTCTTCGAGGTCTGCCATGCCGGTACGTTACCGGCCGCACCTCACCGTCGCAGCAGGTCGACGACCCCGGTCAGGTCCTCCTCGCCGCCGCCGAGCGCCAGCCGCCGCTCCATCAGACGGAAGTACGGCCGCAGGAGTTCGGGGCTCACCCGCTGCTCCTCGGCGGTGCGCAGCAGCGTCTCCTGGCCGGCCACCTGCATCGCCAGGTTGGACACCACGTCCCGGGCGTAGTCGCCGCTCTCCAGCTGCTCCGCCGTCCGGGCCACCGAGCCGGACATCGCGGCCAGCCAGCCGCCCAGCAGCGGCGCCAGCTCGCCCGGCGAAACGGCCTCGCCGCGGACCAGCGCGAAGGCGTGCGCGATCCCGGCGAACATCCCGTACATCCCGCTGAGCAGCGCCACGTCGTGCAGCGCCGCGAAGCCGGCGTCCGCGCCCACGTACCGGGTGCCGGCCGGGACGGCGAGGACGCTCCCGTGCTCCGCGAAGAGTTCGGCGGAGCCGCTGTAGAACACGTACGCCCCGGCCTCCGGGACGCCGACCATCGGCGGGACGGCCATGATCCCGCCGTCCAGGTAGCGGGCGCCGCGCTCCTCGGCCCAGGCGGTGCGGGCGCGGGCCTGCCCGGGGGTGCTGGTGACCAGGTTGACCAGGTCCTTGCCGGCCAGGTCGACACCGTCCAGGGCCGCCGTCACGGAGGCGTCGTCGAGCAGGCAGACGACGACCAGCCGGTTCGCCGCGACGGCCTGCGCGGCGGTCGCGGCGACGGCGGCGCCGCGGGCGGCGAGGCCCTCGGCACGGGCGGCGGTGCGGTTCCAGACGGTCAGCGGGTGCCCGGCCGCGAGCCAGGCCCCGGCCAGCGCGGTGCCCATCGCGCCGAGGCCGAGCAGGGTGAGCGGGGTGGACGGAGTGGACGAAGTGGACGGGGCGGACGCGGACGGGTTCTCAACGGGGTTGGTTGCCATGGCAGTCAGCCTCCGCGCCGGGCCCGTGGGCGATCAAGTACGCACTTCGGAGTGGGTGGTTACCCTGGGGTGAGCATCCAGGTCGGAGGGGTGGGAGGGGCGGGCATGGCGACCGTGTCGAGGCCGGGGGCGTACATCTGCGGGACGGACGCCGCGATGGACGTGATCGGCGGCAAGTGGAAGGTGTCGATCCTCTGGGCCCTGGGCGAGCGCCCGCAGTGCCGCTTCGGCGAGCTGCGCCGGCTGCTGCCGGGCATCACCGAGAAGGTGCTGGCCGCGCACCTGCGCGAGATGGAGGCCCACGGCATCGTCCACCGGGAGGCCTACGAGGAGGTGCCGCCGCGGGTCGAGTACGCGCTGACGGAGGCGGGGCGCCGCCTCAACACGGCGCTGGGGCCGCTGGGCGACTGGGGCCGGGAGCACCTCCTGGGCGGAGCGCCGCACCCGGTGTAGCGCGCGCTGCCGGGGCCGCCCCGGCGCTACGCGATCGCGGCCGACACCACCGCCGCCACCGCGATGTTGCAGCTCGCGGACACCCAGACCGCCGGGTGCGGCTCCGGCTCGACCAGGATCTCGCCGAGCCTGCCCGGCGTCAGCAGGTCCACCAGCCAGAACGCGACGGCCATCAGCAGCAGTCCGAGCAGCCCGTAACAGGCCGTCGAGAGCAGGCCCTTGCCGAAGTCCTCGTAGGTGTACATGATCGCGGTGAAGACGATCCCGCCGATGCCGAGCAGGGCGGAGCTGAGCAGCACGGCGGCGTTGCGGTTGCGCTCGACCCAGATCTGGTGGCCGAGCCTGCCGGGCGTCAGCACGTCGACCAGGCCGATGCCGAGGAGCAGCAGCACCACGCCGAGGGCGCCGTAGGCCGCCGCCGCGCCGAGCCCGTGCAGGATGTCGTTCATCGTGGTTCCAGCCCCCGGTCCGCTCACACCGTTCCCCGACCGGCTCGGTCAAGGGTTGGCAAAGATACCCCACGGCGGCCGGGCGGCGGACCGCTACGCGGAAACCGGGAACGCGGCCCCCGGGGAGCCCCGGCCCGCACCCCCCTGCCGCGGCGCCCCCCGGGTCCGCTTCAATACCGCCATGCACACCGCGCTCACCACCACCGAGCTGCGCAGCGAGCGCCTCGACCTGCTGCCGATCGCCCCCGGCCACGCCGAGGAGCTGGCGGCCGCGCTCGCCGACCCGGCCCTGCACGCCTTCACCGGCGGCCGCCCCGCCACCGTCGAGGAGCAGCGCGCCCGCTGCGCCCGGCTCTCCGCCGGCTCCCCCGACCCGGCCGAGGCCTGGGGCAACTGGGTGCTGCGGCTGCGCGCCGACGGCGCCCTCGTCGGCTACGTACAGGCCACCGTCCGCCCCGACGATGCCGAACTCGCCTGGGTGGTCGGCACCCCGTGGCAGCGCCGCGGCCTGGCCCGCGAGGCCGCCCGCACCCTGCTCACCCACCTGGCCGGCGCCGGCGTCACCACCGTCGTCGCCCACGTCCACCCCGACCACCACGCCTCCGCCGGGATCGCCCGCGACCTCGGCCTGCGCCCCACCCCCCGCACCCGGGACGGCGAGACCCGCTGGGAGGCAGCCCTCACCCGGCCCGGCCTCCTCCCCGCCCCCTCGGCCTGACGGTCGGCCTGCCGCCCGGAGGCCCGCAGCAGCCCGCCCGGAATGCGGGCCCCCGGCGTGCGGTTTGATGGGGTTATGGCATCTCGTGCACGTGTACGCGCCCCCGAGCTGGTCGGGGCAGGCGGTTGGCTGAACACCGGCGGCAAGGAGCTCACGCTCGCCGACTTCCGGGGCAAGATCACCATCCTGGACTTCTGGACCTTCTGCTGCATCAACTGCCTGCACGTCCTGGACGAGCTGCGCGAGTTGGAGGAGAAGCACCGCGACACCGTGGTGATCGTCGGGGTGCACTCGCCGAAGTTCGTGCACGAGGCCGACCACCAGGCCGTCGTGGACGCCGTCGCCCGCTACGAGGTGCACCACCCGGTGCTGGACGACCCGGCGCTGGCCACCTGGAAGCAGTACGCCGTCCGGGCCTGGCCGACGCTGGTGGTGATCGACCCGGAGGGCTACGTGGTGGCCCAGCACGCCGGCGAGGGCCACGCCCACGCGCTCGCCCGGCTGGTCGAGGAGCTGGAGGCCGAGCACGCCGCGAAGGGCACGCTGCGCCGCGGCGACGGCCCGTACGTGGCACCGGAGCCGGCCGCCGGGGACCTCGCCTTCCCCGGCAAGGCGCTCCGGCTGCCGAACGGCCACTTCCTGGTCGCCGACTCCGGCCACCACTCGCTGGTCGAGCTGGCCGAGGACGGCGAGACGGTGGTGCGCCGGATCGGCGACGGGCAGCGCGGCCTGGTGGACGGCGACGGCTCGGACGGCACCGGCCCGCGGTTCAGCGAGCCGCAGGGCCTCGCGCTGCTGCCGGAGGGCTCGGCGTACAACGTGGTCGTGGCCGACACCGTCAACCACGCCCTGCGCGGGGTGCGCCTCGCCGACGGCTCGGTGACCACCCTGGCCGGCACCGGCCGCCAGTGGTGGCAGGGCTCGGCCACCGGGGGCCCGGCCCGCGAGGTGGACCTCTCCTCGCCGTGGGACGTCGCCTGGTTCGACGGCCGGGTGTGGATCGCGATGGCCGGCGTGCACCAGCTCTGGTCGTACGACCCGGTGGCCGGCACGGTCGCCGTCGCGGCCGGCACCACCAACGAGGGCCTGGTGGACGGGCCCGCCGCCGAGGCCTGGTTCGCCCAACCGTCCGGCCTCGCCGTCTCGGCGGACGGCGAGCGGCTCTGGGTCGCCGACTCCGAGACCTCCGCGCTGCGCTGGGTTTCACGTGAAACACACGCCGTCCACACCGCCGTCGGCACCGGCCTGTTCGACTTCGGCCACCGCGACGGCGAGGCCGGCCAGGCCCTGTTCCAGCACCCACTGGGCGTGACCGTGCTGCCGGACGGCTCGGTGGCCGTCGCCGACACCTACAACCACGCGCTGCGCCGCTACGACCCGGCGAGCGGCGAGGTCAGCACCCTGGCCACCGACCTGCGCGAGCCCTCCGGGGCGGTGCTGGCGGACGGGGACATCGTGGTGGTCGAGTCGGCCCGGCACCGGCTGACCAGGCTGCGGCTGCCGGAGGAGGCGGTGCGGGTCGAGTCGGTGGCGCACCGCACCCGGCGCGCGGCCACCGAGGTCGCCCCGGGCGCCTTCCGGCTGGACGTGGTCTTCGAGGCGCCGAGCGGCCAGAAGCTGGACGAGCGCTACGGCCCGTCCACCCGGCTGCTGGTCAGCTCGACCCCGCCCGAGCTGCTGGTCTCCGGCGCCGGCGCCGACACCGACCTCTCCCGCGAGCTGGTGCTCTCCGCCGAGGTCACCGAGGGCGTGCTGCACGTCTCGGCGATGGCCGCCTCCTGCGACGACGACCCGGAGATCGAGTACCCGGCCTGCCACGTGCACCAGCAGGACTGGGGCGTGCCGGTGAAGCTGACCGCCGACGGCGCCCGCCGCCTCCCGCTGGTCCTGGCCGGGATGGAGTAGCCCCGACCGGGCGGAACGACGTGAAGGGGCCCGGCGGTACCCGCCGGGCCCCTTCGCGTGCCGACCGGGCGCTCAGCCCTCCAGGAAGGCCTTGAGCGCGCTCGCCAGCAGGTACGGGTCCTCCGCGCCGCACAGCTCGCGCGCCGAGTGCATGGAGAGCGCCGCGATGCCGCAGTCCACCGTCTTGATGCCCAGCCGTGCCGCCGTGATCGGGCCGATCGTCGTCCCGCAGGGCATGGCGTTGTTGGAGACGAAGGTCTGCCAGGGCACGCCCGCCTTCTCGCAGGCGGCCGCGAACACCGCCCGGCCGATGCCGTCGGTCGCGTAGCGGTTGTTGACGTTGACCTTGAGGATGGGCCCGCCGTTCGGCATCGGGTGGTGGCCCGGCTCGTGCCGCTCGCTGTAGTTCGGGTGGACGGCGTGGCCCATGTCCGAGGAGAGGCAGACGGTGCCGGCGAGCGCCCGGGCCCGGTCCTCGGTGGTGCCGCCGCGCGCGTGGATCGTGCGGTCCAGCACGGTGCCGAGCAGCGGGCTCTGCGCGCCGGTGTCGGACTCGCTGCCGGTCTCCTCGTGGTCGAAGGCGGCCAGCACCGGGATGTACGGCAGGCGGGCGGCGTCCTCGGCGCCGGCCACGGCGGCGAGCGCGGCGGTGCCGGCGTGCACCGAGAGCAGGTTGTCCAGGCGCGGGGCGGCCAGCAGCTCGCGGTCACGGCCCAGGTAGGAGGCGGGCTGGACGTCGTGGGTCATGAGGTCCCAGCCGACCACGTCGGCGGCCTCCAGCCCGGCCCGCCCGGCGACGTAGGAGATCAGCGACCCCTCGTCGACCGGGCCGAGGCCCCAGATCGGGGTGAGGTGGCGCTGCTTGTCGAGCTTCATGCCCTCGTTGACCTGGCGGTCCAGGTGGATGGCGAGCTGCGGCACGCGCAGCAGCGGCTCGTCCAGCTGGACCAGCCGGGCGGTGCCGTCCCGGAGCGCGAGCCGGCCGGAGAGGCCGAGGTCGCGGTCCAGCCAGGTGTTCAGCGGGACGCCGCCGTAGATCTCCACGGCGACCTGCCGCCAGCCCTCCGAGCCGGTGTCCGGCACCGGCTTGACCCGCAGGTTGGGCGAGTCGGTGTGGGTGCCGACGATCCGGAACGGCGTCTCGGGGCCCGCTCCCTGCGGCAGGTACCAGGCGATCAGCGCGCCGCCGCGGATCAGGTAGCGCCCGCCGGCCGCGTCGTCCCACGCGTCCGTCTCGGCTACCTGCCGGAAGCCCACCTTCTCCAGCCGCTCGGCGGCGCTGGCCACCGCGTGGTACGGAGACGGCGAGGTGCCGAGGAACGCGATCAGGTCGTCGCTGTGCGTCCGGTCGAAAAATGCCTGGCGGGCGGCGGTCGACATACTGCTCCCGGGTCGAGTGAGGGCCGAAGCCGGATGGGGGGTCGGCTCCGCCCATGAGCATATGCCCGTACACGGACAGGGCATTCGGAACGGTCGGTTCGATGCGCAACCCGGACACAACCGTGAACCGCCCCGCACCCGCCGGGGGTTTGCGCCCCCGGCGACCGCACCGGCGCCCGGCCACCGCCCGGCAGTGACACCCGGCGGTCACGCCCGGTGGTCACCGCGCCGCCGCCCCGGACACGCCGAAGGGCCCGGTGGCAGCCGGGCCCTTCGGCGTGAGGGTGTGTCAGGCGGTCCGCAGATGGGGCGGGAGGGCCTAGAAGGCCTCCTCCGCCAGCTCCATGATCTCGTTGTCGATGCCCTCGGCGATCAGCCGCTGCGGCGCGACGGTCGGCAGGATGTTCTTGGCGAAGAAGCGGGCGGCCGCGACCTTGCCCTGGTAGAAGGGGACGTCCTTCTCCGAGGCGCCGGCCTCCAGCTTGGCCAGGGCCACCGCGGCCTGGCGCAGCAGCAGCCAGCCGACCACGACGTCGCCGGAGACCATCAGCAGGCGGGTGGTGTTCAGGCCCACCTTGTACATGTTCCGGACGTCCTGCTCGACCGAGGTGAGGTCGGCCAGCAGCTTGCCGACGATCGCCTCCAGGTCGCCCGCGGCCTTGGCGAGCAGCTCGCGCTCGGCGGCCAGGGCGTCGCCGCCGGCGGCGGAGGCGAGGAACTTCTGGATCTGCTCGGACAGCGCGGTGAGCGCCTGGCCGCCGTCCTTGACGATCTTGCGGAAGAAGAAGTCCTGGCCCTGGATCGCCGTGGTGCCCTCGTACAGGGTGTCGATCTTGGCGTCCCGGATGTACTGCTCGATCGGGTACTCCTGGAGGTACCCGGAGCCGCCGAAGGTCTGGAGCGACTGGGCCAGCTGCTCGTAGGACTTCTCCGAGCCGTAGCCCTTGACGATCGGCAGCAGCAGGTCGTTGAGGCGCTCGGCGGCCTCGTCGCGCTCGCCGCGCAGCTTGGCGGCCGTCATGTCGTCCTGGACGGACGCGGTGAACAGCACCAGCGCGCGCATGCCCTCGGCGTAGGCCTTCTGGGTCAGCAGCGAGCGGCGCACGTCCGGGTGGTGGGTGATGGTGACGCGCGGGGCGGTCTTGTCCATGAACTGCGAGATGTCGGCGCCCTGCACGCGCTCCTTGGCGTACTCCAGGGCGTTCAGGTAGCCGGTGGAGAGGGTGGCGATGGCCTTCGTGCCGACCATCATCCGGGCGAACTCGATGATCTTGAACATCTGGCGGATGCCGTCGACCTTCTCGCCGAGCAGCCAGCCCTTGGCCGGGTGCTTGGCGCCGAAGGTCATCTCGCAGGTGTTCGAGGCCTTGAGGCCCATCTTGTGCTCGACGTTGGTGGCGTAGACGCCGTTGCGCTCGCCCAGCTCGCCGGTCTCCCAGTCGAAGTCGAACTTGGGGACGATGAACAGGCCCAGGCCCTTGGTGCCCGGCTTGCCACCCTCGGGGCGGGCCAGGACCATGTGGATGATGTTCTCGGACATGTCGTGCTCGCCCGAGGTGATGAAGCGCTTCACGCCCTCGATGTGCCAGGAGCCGTCCTCCTGCCGGACGGCCTTGGTGCGGCCGGCGCCCACGTCGGAGCCCGCGTCGGGCTCGGTGAGGACCATGGTCGAGCCCCACAGGCGGTCGGTCATCCGCTTGGCGACCTCCAGCTGCTCCTCGGTGCCCTCCTCGGCGATGACGCCGGCGAAGGCCGGGCCGGAGGAGTACATCCAGACGGCCGGGTTGGCGCCCAGGATCTGCTCGGCGAAGGCCCAGATCAGCGAGTTCGGGGTGACCTGGCCACCGATCGACTCCGGGATGCCCAGGCGCCACCACTCGGCGTCCATGAAGGTCTGGTAGCTCTTCTTGAAGGAGGCCGGGACCGGCGCCGTGTTGGTCTCCGGGTCGAAGACCGGCGGGTTGCGGTCGGCGTCGGCGAAGGACGCGGCGAGGTCGTTCTCGGCGAGGCGCGAGATCTCGCTGAGGATGTTCTTCGCGGTCTCGACGTCCATGTCCGCGAACGGTCCGGTGCCGTACACCTGCTCGCGGCCGAACACCTCGAAGAGGTTGAACTCCACGTCCCGCAGGTTGGACTTGTAGTGACCCATGGCCGTTATCTCCGGTTCGTCGCTTCCGGGAGACCGCCGCGTTCCGGCGTCCCGTACCCACCAGTAGGCATCATGATGCTACCCAGCGGTAACTTGGGCAAGCCCCCGCCGGCGAATCCGCTATGAACGTGGTCACGTCCCACAGCCCGCGCGGCCACTCCTTGTCAGGATCGGCGCCAGCGGAAGGGGGTGCGATCCCGCTAGCCTGTCCGTGTGTACGGATATGACCAGAACACATACCCGGGCGACCCCTACCAGCAGCAGGCGGGACCGCAGCAGGGCATGAACGGCATGCCCGGACCCGACGCCTACGGCGGGCAGTCGCAGGCCCCCCAGCAGTCCCTGTACCCCGAACCCTCGCCGCCCTCACTCGCGGACGCCGTCCGGGCCTTCACGACCGGCTCGATGGCGGTCGAGGACTTCCAGGCGATCTTCATCACCTCGAAGGTGCACTGCCCCCGGGGCGACCGCCCCGGCTTCCTGGCGCTGCACAACACCCCGACGCCGGTGATCCCGATGTTCAGCTCGCTGAAGGAACTGCGCCGCTACGCGGGCAAGGACTCCAAGCACTTCACCGTCACCGGCGCCGAGGTCCTGGACCTGCTGCCGACCGGCTACGGCTTCGCGCTGGACATGGAGGGCGAGCACCGGATGGTGTTCGACGCCAAGGCCGTCGAGCAGATGGTCGACTTCACGATGCGCCGGATGTACGGCTGACCCATGCTGGACGAGGAGCCCGCGCTCCTTCGTCACTACATAGTTCAACTTTCAACTTGCCTGTTGTTGAGAATTGAACTAACCTCGTGCACGTAGGCCAGACACCCCCCGAAGGAGGCCGACATGCCCGCCGTGACCGTCGACAACCCGCTGACTCTCCCGCGCGTCACCACGCCGGACCCCGCCGTCACGAGCGCCCGGCCGGTCCTCACCGTGGCGACCGCCCCCGAGGGCTTCGAAGGCGAGGGCTTCCCCGTCCGCCGCGCCTTCGCCAAGATCAACACCAAGTACCTCGACCCGTTCATCATGATGGACCAGATGGGCGAGGTGGACTACGCGGCCGGTGAGCCCAAGGGCACCCCCTGGCACCCGCACCGCGGCTTCGAGACCGTCACGTACATCATCGACGGAACGTTCGTCCACCAGGACTCGCACGGCGGCGGCGGCACCATCACCGACGGCGACACCCAGTGGATGACGGCCGGCTCGGGCCTGCTGCACATCGAGACCCCGCCGGAGTCGCTGGTCAGGTCCGGTGGCCTCTTCCACGGCCTCCAGCTCTGGGTGAACCTGCCCGCCTCGGACAAGATGATCGCCCCGAAGTACCAGGACATCCGCGGCGGCAGCGTCAAGCTGCTCAGCACCGAGGACGGCGGCGCGCTGCTGCGCGTCATCGCCGGCGAGTTGGACGGCCACCAGGGCCCCGGCACCACCCACACCCCGATCACCATGATCCACGCCTCGGTCAGCCCCGGCGCCCAGCTCACCCTGCCCTGGCGCGCCGACTTCAACGCCCTCGCCTACGGCCTGGCCGGCAGCGGCTCGGCCGGCACCGAGCACCGCCCCTTCCACCGGGGCCAGGCCGTCGTCTTCGGCGACGGCGACTCCCTCACCATCCGCGCCGACGAGAAGCAGGACTCCCGGGACACCAACTTCGAGGTGGTCCTGCTCGGCGGCCTGCCGATCCGCGAGCCCGTCGCCTGGTACGGCCCGTTCGTGATGAACAGCCACCGCGAACTCCAGCAGGCCATGGAGGACTTCCAGGCCGGCCGCCTCGGGACCGTCCCGACCGACGGCCACTGACGGCCCCGGAGCCGGGGCGGCGCGACGGCCGCGGGTACCGCCCGCGGCCGTCGGGCCGTTCCGCCTCCGCCCCCACGGCCTCCGCCGCTACAGCAGCGCGTAGACGGCGGAGGCGTCGTCGTGGGTCTTGCCGCGCGGCCAGCGCTCGCAGTCGGCGTCCGCCCGCTCCGCCGCCCGCACCTGGGCGATCAGCTCGCCCGGCCCGGACTCGGCGAGCAGCCGCAGCACGTCGCCCCAACTGCCCAGCCCGAAGCGCTCGGTGTAGCGCGAGGCGCCGTCGGTGAGGGCGGCCAGCGCGCGCAGCCGCTCCAGCCGGACGAAGCCGGTCTCGGCGTGCTCCGCCGCCCGCGGGCTGGCCGCCGCGATCCACGGGCCGTTGCCCCGGTTGCGGGCGGCCCGCACCGCCAGCGTGTACTCCAGGTGCAGCGCAGCCCGCTCGGCCGAGCCGGGGACGGTCTCCCAGACCTGGCGGCGCAGCTCCTCGCCGCCGGGGAAGCGCTGGTTGTCCCCGATCACCTTCGGCGGGCCGTCCCGGAACTCCAGCACCAGCAGGGAGTCGCCGAGCACCAGGTACTCCAGCGCCTCGCCGTGCCGCCGGGCCGCGACGACCATCGCGGCGGGGGTGTTCGGGTGGGCCAGGTCGCAGCGGCCGCCGTGCAGCGCGGCCGTCTCCGCGATGGCGTCGGCCAGGCACCCGGCGATCGAGCGGTCCGCCCGGTCGGTGAGCCGGGCGAGCAGGTGCACGCCCAGCCGGCGGACGTACCAGGCCGTCCCGTGCCGGCACCCGGACTCCAGGCCGGCCGGCGAGCTCGCGCCGTCCAGCAGGACCAGTGCTTCCGGCGAGGCCGCCGCGAAGTCCTCGCTCTCGCGGTCGGGCCGCCGTGCTTCCCCTGCGAGCTGTAGCTGCATCCCGACAGTGTGGCCGCCGCGGCCGGCCCGCGCCCAGACCCGTGCGCCGGTGCGGCGCGGCCCAGGGCCCGGCGCCCGGTGGCAGCCGGGGTGATTCGGCCCTACCGTCGGAACAGTGACCGGACGGTCCGGCCCGTCGTCACGGGCCCGGTCCGGGATCGCCTCCGGCTGCCCCGGCCGCCCGCGACTGACGAGGAGCGGAAGATGTTCTGGCAGTTCATCGTGGTGCTGGCCGCCTCGCTCGGCTTTCCGGCCGCCGCACTGCTCTTCCTGATCGGCGGGCCCCGCTTCCCCGACGAGCGGCGCGCCCCCGCGCCCCGGGGCACCGGGGCCACCCGCCTCTGAACCGCTACGAGCTCACGCCTTCCAGGCCGGGTCGCGGCCGAGCAGGGCCAGCGCCCGGGCGAACCGGCCGGCGCCGCCGCCGGGTTCGAGCCCCGGGGCGAACGCCCGGCCGGGGGCCCGCGCCTCCGGCGTGTCCGGGACGGCCTCCGTCACCGCGAGCAGCGCGGCGGACAGTTCGCCGTCGCCGTCCACCGCCGCGACCAGCCCGTCCGCGGTGCCGAGCGCCGCGGCGACGTCCCAGCCGTGCACCAGGGTGTCCAGCAGGTGGAAGCCCACCGCCGCGGCGAGCGGGAAGGGGCCGCCGTCGCGGATCTCGGGCAGCCAGAGCGGCCGGCCCTCGGCGGCGGCCGCCCGGAAGGCCTCGACGAGGTCGGTGCCGGTGCGGCGGAAGGCGCCCGCCGGGTCGGCACCGAGCGGGGCGTCCGCGAACAGCGCCGGGTCGGGCCCGGCACCGCGGGCGGCCGCGGCGAAGCCCTGGTGCTGGCCCACGCAGTGCTCCAGCAGCCTGCCCAGCGTCCACCCGGCGCAGGGGGTGGGCAGCGCCAGCTGCTCCGGCCGTACCCCGTCCACCACCCCGGCGGCCGACTCCATGGCCCGTGCGTGCAGTTCGACGATCCTCATCCGGCAGCCCCCCGGTCCGACGACGGTGTGTCCGATCACCTGGCCAACGACGGACGGTCCCCGTTCCTTCCTGGTCCGCCCCACCCGTACCGGGGGGCGGCGCCCGGGCGCCGCCCGCCGGTACGGGTGCTAACCGCCCTGCCGACCGCCCGCCAGGGCGCGTTCGAGGAGCGCGGCCCGGCCCAGCAGGCGCTCGTCCCCGCCCTCCGCGCCGACCACCTGGAGCCCCAGCGGCAGGCCCTCCCGGGTGCGCCCGGCGGGCAGGCTGAGCGCCGGGCGCCCGAGGAAGCTCCACGGCAGCGACATCACCGCGTCCCCGGTGCTGTGCAGGCCCTCCGGCGCGCCGCCGGTCGCCGAGGGGGCCAGCCACAGGTCCACCCCGGCCGCCGCGCCCGCCGCGGCCACCCGCTCGCGCAGCCGCTCCCGGAACCGCAGGCCGGCCTCCCGGTCCTCGGCCGCCACGCCCCGGCCGGCCCGGATGCCCGCCGCCGTCTCCGGCCGGTAGAGCCCGCCGAAGCGGGCGAACCAGTCGGCGTGGCTGCGGGCCAGCTCGAACCGGTTGACCCGCTGCAACTGCCGGACGACCTCGGCGAAGTCCGGGAACAGCTCGACCCGGCGCACCGTGCACCCGGCCCGCACCAGCCGCGCCAGCTGCTCCTCGAAGGCGAGCAGCGCGGCCGGTTCGGCGCGCTCCAGGTAGGTGCCCTCCGGCACCCCCAGCACCGGGGCGCCCGGCGCGTCGGGCTCCGGCCGCCAGCCGTCGCAGAGCAGCGGGGCCGCCAGGGCCGTGCCCGCCAGGTCGGCGGTGAAGATCCCCACGGTGTCCAGGCTCGGCGCGTTCGGGACCACCCCCGTGACCGGGATCCGCCCGTACGTCGGCCGGAAGCCCACCACCCCGCAGTACGCGGCCGGGCGGATCACCGAGCCGACGGTCTGGGTGCCGACCGCCAGCGGCACCAGCCCGGCCGCGACCGCCGCCGCCGAACCGCTGCTGGAACCGCCCGGGGTGTGCCCCGGGTGGTGCGGGTTGCGGGTCGGGCCCGGGGCGGTCGCGGCGAACTCGGCGGTCACCGTCTTGCCCGCGACCAGCGCCCCCGCCGCCCGCAGCCGGTCCACCACCGCGGCCTGCGGCCCGGCCAGCACCCCGGGCGGCAGGGCCGAACCCGCGTGCGTGGGCAGCCCGTCCACGTGCACGATGTCCTTGACGCCCACCGCCACCCCGTACAGCGGCGGCCGGCGGCCGGGATCCGGCCAGCGCGCGGCCGTCGCCCGCGCCTGCGACCGCAGCCGCTCGTGCCTCCCGGGCTCCGGCACGAACGCCCGGACCAGCGGGTCCACCCGCTCGACCAGCGCGCACAGCCGGTCCACGGACGTCGGCAGGTCCGGCGCACCGGCGCGCAGCCCGGCGGCCTCGTCGGTCAACGGCCGCGGCCGGACGAGGGGTTGCTCCGTGCCGGGCACGCTGGCGCCGCTCACCCGGGAGCGCCCCTACTGGTGTTCGGCCGCCAGGTACGGTGCCTCGCGCAGGAAGTACGCCCCGCACGTGTGGCAGCACAGCTCCGGGGTCTTGCCCCAGTCCACCGCCGAGCGCACCCGCGCCTCGGGGGCGAGCTCGCGGCCGCACATCGCCACGCTCTCCTCGCCCCGGACCACGTGCCACAGCCGCACCCCGCCGGCCTCGCCGTCCGGGCCGTACTCGGCCCGCATCTGGTGCATCATGGCCCCATCGTCCGGCCGCCGCGCGCCCCCGGCAACCGCAGCGGCCCCACCGCCCGGCAGCGCTACGACGCCCGCAGCAGCGCGTCGTCCCGCCACTTGAGGATCTTGTCGAAGCTCACGATCGCCCCCCGCAGGGGGTGGTTGCGCAGCTGGACGTGGTCGGTGAGGGCGTGGATGAGGAAGAGGCCCCGGCCGGACTCGGCGGTGAGGTCGGGCAGGGTGTCCAGGTCGACCGGGCGCAGGGTCGGGGCGCTGGGGCGGCCGGGCAGCACATGGGTGTCGTACGGGCGGCCCTCCCGGCGGGGGCGGTGGGCGGTGAGGACGCGGGCCGGGACGGTGGCACGGCCGCGGCGGGTGCGGCGGGGGGCCCGGCCGGCCGCCGGACGGGCCGGGGCGGCCGGGCGGCGGGCGGCCACGGCGGGCGCCGCGGGGGCGGGCAGGCCGGGGCCGGAGTCCGTGACCTCGATCCGCAGCCGGTCGCCGCAGATCGACGCGGTGACCTGGAAGGCGTCGTCGGGCCGCCCGGTGGCGCCGTGCTCGACGGCGTTGGCACAGGCCTCGGTGAGGGCGACACCGAGGTCGTCCGCGATCTGCGGGTCGACGCCCGCGGTCGCCATCGCACCGAGCAGGATGCGCCGGGCCAGCGGGACGCTGGCAGGGTCGCGCTTGAGGTGCAGAGTCCACCAGATGTCCACGGGAGGTCCCTCCTGGCTGCGGCTCCACATACAACTAGGTATCTCCGGGCGATTCCCGGGTGAACCGTGCCCGGGGGCCGCTACCGCCCGTTCGGCGGATGGACCGGGGGCCGGGGTCTGTGCCGGGCGACACGTACGCCCCCTCGCACGCCGCCGCCGAAAGGGGCATTCATAAGGATTTCCCACCCTGCCCGTGTCGGCGGCGTACGCAATGAGAGGATGGCCCGGCCATGACTGCCCTCGCCGCCGCCCCGCTCCCGGGCGCCCCCGGACCGGCTCAGCCGGTGGGGTCCGCCGCCTGGGACCTGCGGCTTGCCCGGGCGGTCCCGTTCGCGCTGGTGTGCACCCTGATAGCCGCCGCCGGGCACGCCCTGGCCGGCGGCGGGAACGTGCCGCCGACGGCACTGGCCCTCGGCTTCGCCGGGACGCTGGCGTTCGCGGCGGTCTGCGGCGGGCGGGAGCGTTCGCTGGCGGCCATCGCCGGGGCGCTGGGCGCCGGGCAGCTCGCACTGCACTGCCTCTTCCACGGCTTCAACGGCCTCCCCGGCGCCATGGCCGGGATGCACCACGGCGCCCCCGGCTCCGGCCCGCTGACCGTGCCGCAGGTGGCCGGCCGGCTGATCTGCAACGAGGCCCGGCCCGGCACCCTGCTCGGGCTGCCCGGCGGCCCCTCCCCGGAGCAGCTGGTCTCCTCCGCGGGCCTGGACCCGCACGCCTTCGCCGCCGCGCCCTGGTGGCAGGCCGGCCTCTTCGGCATGACGCCGTCGATGCTGGCCGGGCACCTGGGGGCCGCGCTGGTCGCGGGCTGGTGGCTGCGGCGCGGCGAGGCGGCGCTGTGGCGGCTGCTGCGGGTGGCCGGCACGGCCGCCCGGGTGCACTGGGCGGCGCCGCTGCGTACCGCGTTCGCCCTGGTGGCAGCAGTGCTACGGGGCCTGTTCGCGGTGGCCGGTCCGGTCCGCCGGTTCGGTGCCCGGGGCGGCGAGGGACTCCTGCCCTCCGATGCGGTGCTGCGGCACAGCGTGGTGCGGCGCGGCCCGCCGTGCGGGGCCCTCGCGTACTGACCGGCGTCTCCCGGCGGCCCTTCGGCCGTCCCGGGTGCCGGGTGTGCGCACCGTCCGGCCGTTCCCGACCACCGGGGCGGCCCGAGGCCCTGCCCCCCACGCCCCCGCGGCCCCGCGGCACGGCTCACGCCCGCGCCCGGCACCCGCCGCCGAGCTCCGATCGGAGACCCGCCCCATGCGTTCCCTTCCCACCCGCCGTACCGCCGCCGTCGCCCTCGCCGCCGCCGCGTCCGTGCTGGCGCTGGCCGGCCCCGCCGCCGCGCACGTCACCGTGAACCCGGGCGCGGCCGCCCAGGGCGGCTACACGGCCGTCGACTTCCGGGTGCCGAACGAGAGCGACACCGCGAGCACCGTGAAGCTGGAGGTCAACCTCCCGCTGGACCACCCGCTGGCCTCGGTCCGCACCCTGCCGCTGCCGGGCTGGACGGCCACCGTCGAGAAGGCCAAGCTCGACAAGCCCGTCAAGGTGCACGGCAACGACGTCACCGAGGCCGTCTCCAAGATCACCTGGACCGCCGATGCCGGTACCAGGATCGCCCCCGGCCAGTTCCAGGAGTTCCGCGTCTCGCTCGGCCCGCTGCCGACCGACACCGACACCCTGGAGTTCAAGACGCTCCAGACCTACGACAACGGCGACATCGCCCGCTGGATCGACGAGTCCAAGGAGGGCCAGCCCGAGCCGGCCAAGCCCGCGCCCGTCCTGAAGCTCACCAAGGCCGCCGCGGGCGACGGCCACGGCGTCACCGCCTCCCCGGCCGCGGCCGCCCACGGGGACAGCTCCGACCGCGCCGCCGCCTCGGACGGCGCCGGGTCCAGCGACTCCACCGCCCGCACCCTGGGCGTCGTCGGCATCGTGGTCGGCGTCATCGGCACCGCCGTCGGCGTGCTCGGCCTGCGCCGCAAGAACGGCAGCTCCGCCTCCTGACCCCCGCGCCGGCGGGGCCGTGCCCGGGTTCCGGGTACGGCCCCGCCGGCGGTCCACCGCGCACGATCGGAACACCCATGCCCCGCACCACCCGACTGGCCGGCGCCGCCGCCCTCGCGCTGGCCGCCGCCCTGACCCTCTCCGCCTGCGGCTCCTCCGGCGGCGACTCCGGCACCGCCAAGGTCACCCGGCAGAAGGAGGACACCCCGTACCAGGGCACCAAGCTCGCCAAGAACTTCGACAAGCCGGACCTCCAGCTGACCGACACCTCGGGCCGGCCGTTCGACCTGCGCCGGCAGACCGACGGCAAGGCCACCCTGCTGTTCTTCGGCTACACCAGCTGCCCGGACGTCTGCCCGACCACCATGGGCGACATCGGCGTCGCGATGAAGGCGCTCCCCGCGGAGGAGCGGCAGAAGATCAACGTCGTCTTCGTCTCCACCGACCCGGACCGCGACACCCCCACGGTGCTGCGCACCTGGCTGGACTCGATGGGCAGCGACTTCATAGGCCTCACCGGGGACCTGGCGAAGGTGAAGACCGCCGCCAGGTCGCTCGGCATCATGATCGAGGACCCGGTGGTCAACGCGGACGGCACGGTCACCTCCACCCACGGCGCGCAGGTGCTGGCCTTCCTCCCCTCGGACGACAAGGCGCACGTGCTCTACATGAGCGGCACCGAGGAGAAGACCTACGAGCACGACCTCCCGCTGCTCGCCAAGGGGGTCGCGGCGTGAGCTCCGTGCAGACCGGAACCGGCCGCTTCCGCCGCAGCGCCCTGCTCGGCGCCGTCGTCGCCACGGCCCTGGGCGGCGGCGCCTTCCTCGCCGCCTGCGGGACGGACGGCGGCACCGGCGGCCGGGACGGCGCCTCCGCCGGCCCCGCCCGGCTCAGCGTCGCCGACTCCTACATCCCGCTGCCCCCGGCCGGCGGGATGGCGGCCGGCTACCTGACCGTCCGCAACGACGGCGGGCAGGACCAGCTGCTCAAGGTGACCAGCCCGGCCGCGGAGTCGGTCACCATGCACCGCTCGACCGCGTCGACCATGGAGCAGGTGGACCGCCTCGACGTCCCCGCGCACGGCGAGCTGCAGCTCGCCCGGGGCGGCAACCACCTCATGATCATGGGGTGGCAGAAGGCCCCGGCCCTCGGCGACGAACTGGAACTCGACCTCACCTTCGCCAAGTCCGGCACCATCGCCGTCAAGGTGCCGGTCAAGGAGCTCACCTACCGCCCCGGCCAGAGTTAGGGGACCGCCACCATGCAGTCGGCCGGCCTGGAGAAGGCCACCCACCACCGGATCGCCGGGGTGCTCGGAGTGCTCGGCGCGCTGCTCGCGCTGATGCTCGCGGGCGCCGGGCCGGCCTCCGCGCACGCCACCCTGGATTCCACCGACCCGCCGCAGAACTCGGTGGTCGCCACCGCCCCGCAGGCGGTGACGCTGACCTTCAGCGAGTCCGTCTCGCTCTCCGGCGACTCCGTCCGGGTGCTCGACCCGGCCGGCCGGGCCGTGGACACCGGCAGCCCGGCGCACGCCGACGGCCGGGGCAACACCGCCCGGGTCGGGCTGCGCAGCGGGCTCGCCAACGGCACGTACACGGTGGCCTGGCGGGCCGTCTCGGACGACTCCCACCCGGTCGGCGGGGCGTTCACCTTCTCCGTCGGCGCGCCCTCGGACACCTCGGTGTCGGCGACCGCGCTCCAGGGCGCCGACGCCGACGGCCTGGTCGCCGCCCTCTACGGCACCGGGCGCACCGTCGCCTACGCCGCCTTCGCGCTGCTGGTCGGCGTGGCCGGCTTCGTACTGGTCTGCTGGCCGGCCGGGACCGCCCGGCGCCGGGTGCAACGGCTGCTGATGACCGGCTGGACGGCCCTGCTGGTCTCCACCGTCGCGGTGCTGATGCTGCGCGGCCCGTACGAGCGCGGCTCGGGGATCGGGCAGGCCTTCGACCTCTCGCTGGTGCGCGCCACGCTGGACGAGCGGATCGGCACCGCGCTGGCCGCCCGGCTGCTGCTGCTCGCGGCGGGCGGGGTGTTCCTGTCGCTGCTGGTCGGCCAGCTGGGGCAGCCGCAGCGGCCGGTCGTCCCCGCGCCGCGGGACGAGCCGGAGGGCGGAGCCGGCGCGGCCGCCGAGGAGGACGCCGAGGCCGCCGAGCTGCGCGAGCTGGAGCGGCGGGCCGCCGAACGCCCGCAGCACGAGGTCCGGCTGGGCCTCGGCGTGGCCGGGCTGGTGCTGGCGGTGGCCCTCGCGGCGACCTGGGTCGGCGCCGACCACGCCTCGGTGGGCATCCAGGTCTGGCTGGCGCTGCCGCTCGGCATCCTGCACCTGATCGCGATGGCGCTCTGGCTGGGCGGGCTGGCCGCACTGCTCGTCGCGCTGCGCGAGGGCGTCGGCGCCGAGGTGGTGGACCGCTTCTCGCGGATCGCCTTCGGCTCGGTGGCCGTGCTGGCCGTGACCGGCGTCTACCAGTCCTGGCGCGGGCTGGGCGGCTGGGGCGCGCTGACCGGCACCGAGTACGGGCGGCTGCTGCTGGTGAAGAGCGGCTGCGTGGCCGTGATGCTCGGCGTCGCCTGGATCTCCCGCTCCTGGCTGGCCAGGCTGCGCTCGGCCCCGGCCGAGGCGGTCGAGGTCGCCCCGGCCGAGCTGCCGGAGCCGGTCGCCGTGTCGGCGCACCCCGAGGACCCGGTCCGGCAGGCCCAGCTGGAGCGCCAGCGGGCCGCCCTGCGCAGCGCCGGACGCGACCGCGGGCTGACCCCGACCCGGGCCGGGCTGCGCCGCTCGGTGCTGGTCGAGGCGCTGGTCGCGGTGGCGGTGCTGGTGGTCACCACGATGCTCACCAACTCCCCGCCCGGGCGGGTCGCGGGCGAGGTGAAGGCCGGGTCGGCCGCCGCGCCGGCCGCCGGCGGGCCCGCGGCGGCGCCGCAGACCGAGCCGGGCCGCACCGTCGAGCTCAAGCTCCCGTACGACACCAAGGGCCGGACGCCGAACGCCAAGGGCACCGCGACCGTCACCCTCAACCCGGCCGGGACCGGGCCGAACGACGTGCGGCTCGCGCTGGACGGCGCGGACGGGCAGCCGGTGGACGTCCCCGAGGTGCAGCTCGCCTTCACCCTGCCGGACCGCGACCTCGGCCCGCTGCCGGTCGCGCTCACCACGGAGGGCACCGGCCGCTGGAGCGGCACCGCGCAGCTGCCGCTGGCGGGCAACTGGGTGGTGTCGGTGCAGATCCGCTCCTCGGACATCGACCAGACCACCCCGACGCAGCAGTTCAGGATCGGGTGAGCGGGATGACGGACGTTCGGGCGGACCAGGACGCGGCCGCCCCGGGCCCGGCGGACCAGGACGCGGCCGCCCCGGGCCCGGCGGGGCCCGCGGGGTTCACCCGGCGGGCGCTGCTCGGCACCGCCGGGGCCGGGCTGCTGGTCGGCGCCGGCGCGGGCGCCGCCGGGGCGGTCGCCTACGACCGGCCCGGCCGCGGCGGCGCGGGCGCGGCAGGGCGGGCCGGGGCGCTGGGCGCGGGCCGGGTGCCGTTCCACGGCGAGCACCAGGCCGGGATCACCGACCCGCCGCAGGCGAGGGTCCAGCTGGCCGCCTTCGACCTGGCCGAGGGCGTCGGCCGGGACGGGCTGCGCACCCTGCTGCAGCGCTGGACGAGGGCGGCCGAGCGGCTGACCGCCGGGGAGCCGGCCGAGGAGTTCGACAACCAGGTCGCGCTGGACGCCGGGCCCTGTTCGCTCACCGTCACCGTCGGTTTCGGCGCCGCGCTGTTCGACAGGACCGGGCTGGCCGACCGCCGCCCGCCCGGGCTCGAACCGCTGCCCGCCTTCCCCGGCGACGCGCTCGACCCGGCCCGCGGCGACGGCGACCTGTTCGTCCAGATCGGCGCGGACGACGCCCTGGTGGTGGTGCACGCCCTGCGGGTGCTCCAGCGGCTGGCGGCCGGCACCGCGGCGCTGCGCTGGCAGTCGGCCGGCTTCGCCCGTACCCCCGGCGCCGCCGCCCGGCCGGTGACCGGACGCAACCTGATGGGCCAGATCGACGGCACCAACAACCCCCGGCCGGACGAGGAGGGCTTCGCCGCCACGGTGTTCTGCACCGCGGGCGAGGACCGGCCGGCCTGGCTGGCCGGGGGCTCGTTCCTGGTGTTCCGGCGGATCCGGATGCTGCTGGACCACTGGGAGGCGCTGCCGGTGGACCGGCAGGAGCGGGTGATCGGGCGGCGCAAGTCGGACGGCGCCCCGCTCGGCGCGCCCGCCGGGGCCGGCGAGCACGCCCCGGTCGACCTCGCCGCCCAGGGCCCGGACGGCACCCTGGCGATCCCCGCCGACGCCCACATCCGGGTCGCCGCCCCGGCGGCCAACGGCGGGGCGGCGATGCTGCGGCGCGGCTTCTCGTACCACGACGGGCTGCTGCCGGACGGCTCGCCGGACGCCGGGCTGCTCTTCCTCGCCTTCCAGTCCGACCCGCGCAGGGGCTTCACCCCCGTGCAGCGCAAGCTCTCCCGGGGCGACGGCCTCTCCCGCTTCCTGCGGCACGAGGCCGGCGGGCTGTACGCACTGCCGCCGGGCGTGCCGCCCGGCGGGTACCTCGGCCAGCAGCTGCTGGACGGGTAGCTCCGGCCCGCCCCGGCGCCGCCGGCCCGCCCCGGCGCCGCCGGCCGGCCCCGGAGCCACCGCCGCGGTCCCGGTCGCCGAAACGCTTGGCTGCCGGGGCCGCGGAGTCGTTAGGGTGACCACTTCGGCACATCCTGCCCGCGCAGCACCGAGACTCCCGGAGGCGTCATGTCGGCCACCCGCTACACCTACCTCGGACCGGCCGGCACGTTCACCGAGGCCGCCCTGCACACGCTGCCCGAGGCGGCGACCCGGGAGCTGGTGCCGCTGTCCTCGGTGGCCCTGGCGCTGGACGCGGTGCGCGCCGGGAAGGCGGCCGGGGCGTTCGTCCCGATCGAGAACTCGGTGGAGGGCGCCGTCACCGCGACCAACGACGAACTCGCCTCCGGCACCGCACTCATGATCTACCGTGAGGTGCTGCTGCCGATCACCTTCGCGCTGCTGGTGCGCCCGGGCACCGAGCTGTCCGACATCAAGACCGTGACCAGCCACCCGGTGGCCCAGCCGCAGGTGCGGCGCTGGCTGGCGGCCAACCTGCCGGACGCCGCCTGGGAGTCGGCGGCCTCCAACGCGGACGGCGCCCGGCTGGTCGCCGAGGGCCGCTACGACGGCGCGTTCGCGGGCGAGTTCGCGGCGCCGATCTACGGGCTGGAGCCGCTGGTCAAGGAGATCGCGGACGCCCAGAGCGCGGCGACCCGGTTCGTGCTGGTCGGCCGCCCGGGGCGGATCTCGGCACCGACCGGCGCCGACAAGACCTCCATGGTGGTCTGGCTCCCGGACGACCACCCGGGCGCCCTGCTGGAGCTGCTCCAGGAGTTCGCGGTGCGCGGCGTCAACCTGATGCGGATCGAGTCCCGCCCGACCGGCGAGGGCATGGGCAGCTACTGCTTCCTGATCGACTGCGAGGGCCACCTGTCCGAGCGGCGGGTCGGCGAGGCGATGATGGGGCTCAAGCGGATCTGCCCGCAGGTGCGGTACCTCGGCTCCTATCCGCGCGCCGACCGGCAGGAGTCCACCCACCGCCGGCCGGGGACCTCGGACGGGGACTTCACCTCGGCGGCGGACTGGCTGTCCCGCGCGCTCGACGGCCGCGCGGACGACTGAGGCGCCCGCCGCCCGACTCCGGCCATCCTGACGGCATCTTTCGTCTTTCCGACCATTTCCGACTGTTTCCGACCCGACAGATCGGCCGGGGCGGGCGGCCCGACCCGTCGTCCACAGGCCGCCCGGAGCCGGGACCCGCTGTCCACAGGGCTCCCGCTGTCCACAGCCCGGAGTTATCCACAGGCCTGGGGACGAGTCGACAAACCGGTATAGCCATTGCCCAGAACTGGTCGGACCATCGGTTTGCGTCGCAGAGATGACCAATCGGACCAGAGTCACCCGGTTGCCACCAAATCACCCGTCCGAGTGCTTCAATTCCCTCACCCGGGAAGGTTCATTGAGGTTTGAAACCTCAATTCCCCAGTCCGCTCGCCCGGAGGCCGGCCCTCCCCTTTGGTCCACAGGCCCGGGCCCCGGCCTGTGGATAACTCGGCCGAAGAGCGTTCCCCACAGGAGTTATCCACAGGTCCGGCGAAGTTATCCCCAGGGAAAAAGGCGTACCGGTGGAGGAACGGCCGCCCGGTACGCTTGGGCCTGTGATTGACCTTCGCCTGCTCCGTGAGGACCCTGACCGAGTGCGCGCCTCGCAGCGCGTCCGTGGCGAGGACGTCGACCTGGTCGACGCCCTCCTCTCCGCCGACGAGCGGCGCCGGTCCTCGGGCAGCCGCTTCGACGAACTGCGCAGCGAGCAGCGGGTGCTCGGCAAGCAGGTCGCCCAGGCCAAGGGCGACGAGAAAGCCGCCCTGCTCCAGCGCACCAAGGAACTGGCCGCCGAGGTCAAGGCCGCCGACGTCGAGCAGGGCGCGGCCAAGGAGGAGGCCGACCGCCTGCTCCGCGCGCTGGCGAACCTGATCGACCCGGCCGCTCCGGTCGGCGGCGAGGAGGACTTCGTCACCCTGGAGGAGATCGGCACCCCGCGCGACTTCGCCGCCGAGGGCTTCGAGCCCCGCGACCACGTCGAGCTCGGCCGGATCCTCGGCGCGATCGACACCGAGCGCGGCGCCAAGGTCGCCGGTGCGCGGTCCTACTACCTGACCGGCGTCGGCGCGCTGCTGGAGCTCGCCCTGGTCAACATGGCGATCGCCCAGGCCACCGCGGCCGGCTTCATCCCGATGATCACCCCGACCCTGGTCCGCCCGGCCGCCATGGACGGCACCGGGTTCCTCGGCCAGGCCGCCGAGAACGTGTACCACCTCGCCGAGGACGACCGGTACCTGGTCGGCACCAGCGAGGTCCCGCTCGCGGCGTACCACATGGACGAGATCCTCGACGCCGACAAGCTGCCGCTGCGCTACGCCGGCTACTCGTCCTGCTTCCGCCGCGAGGCCGGCACCTACGGCAAGGACACCCGCGGCATCATCCGCGTCCACCAGTTCGAGAAGGTGGAGATGTTCGTCTACACCACTCCGGAGGACGCGGAGACCGAGCACCGCCGCCTGCTCCAGTGGGAGAAGGACTTCCTCAACGCGCTGGAGCTGCCCTACCGGGTGATCGACGTCGCCTCCGGCGACCTCGGCGCCTCGGCCGCGCGCAAGTTCGACATCGAGGCGTGGATCCCCACCCAGGGCAAGTACCGCGAGGTCACCTCGACCTCCAACACCACCGAGTACCAGGCCCGCCGGCTGTCGATCCGGATGCGCGAGGAGGGCAGGACCCGACCGCTCGCCACCCTGAACGGCACCCTCGTCGCCGTCCCGCGCACCATCGTGGCGATCCTGGAGAACCACCAGCAGGCCGACGGCTCGGTCGTCGTGCCCGAGGCGCTGCGGCCGTACCTCGGCGGGCGGCGCGTCCTCGAACCGGTCGAGTAGTCCGGCCCGCCCCGCCCAGCACCACCTGTGAACCCCCGGGAGACGTACGGCCCATGAGCACCGCCAGCCCCCGCCACGGCTCCCCCGACGGTGGCGACCTGCCCTACCGGCTGGTCGCCACCGACCTCGACGGCACCCTGCTCACCAGCTCGGAGACCGTCTCCGAGCGCACCCGCGCCGCCCTGGCCGCGGCCACCGGCGCGGGCGCGCTGCACATCATCGTCACCGGGCGCTCGGCCGTCTGGGCCCGCCCGGTCTTCGACGAGATCGGTTACACCGGCATAGCGGTCTGCGGCCAGGGCGCCCAGGTGTACGACGCCGGGGCGCACCGGCTGCTCACCTCGCTCACCCTGGACCGCCGGCTCGCCGCGCTCGCGATCGAGAAGATCGAGGCCGAGACCGGGCCGCTGGCCATCGCCGCCAACCAGGACGGCCTCGACGGGCAGGTGCTCGCCGGCCCCGGCTACGAGCTGCTGATCGGCTCCGACCTGCCGGTCGTCCGGGTCGACCGCGGCGGCCTCCTCGACGCCCCGCTCAGCAAGCTGTACATCCAGCACCCCGCCCTCACCGACGACGCGCTCGCGGACGCCGCCCGCCGCGCCGCCGGGGACCTGGTCGGCGTGGTGATGGCCGGGGCCGGCGTGGTCGAGCTGCTCCCGCTCGGCCTGTCCAAGGCCACCGGCCTGGCCGTCGCCGCCCGCCGCCTGGGCGTCCGCGCCACCGACACCATCGCCTTCGGCGACATGCCCAACGACGTCCCGATGTTCGGCTGGGCCGCCCACGGCGTCGCCATGGCCAACGCCCACGAGGAACTCCTCGCCGTCGCCGACGCCGTCACGGGCAGCAACGACGAGGACGGCGTCGCCATGGTCCTGGAGCGGCTCTACCCGCGGTCCTGACCCCACGGGGGCCGGTGGGCCCTCCTGCCCCGCTCCGGTTGTAGGATGACCGGACAAGTGGTCGTAGGATGACCCATGACCAGCGGTGTGGAAGGGAGGTCCGGCATGAACGGCGGTCTGCAGGCGGCCGGGCGGCGCTCCCTGGTGGACACCGCGATCGAGCAGCTGCGGGCGCAGCTCGCGGACGGGGCGTGGCCGGTCGGGTCGCAGATCCCCACCGAGCACGAGCTCGCCGAGCGGCTGGGCGTCGGCCGGAACACCGTGCGGGAGGCGATCCGGGTGCTGGCGCACGCCGGCATGCTGGTCTCCCGACAGGGCGAGGGGACCTTCGTCCGCTCCACCAGCGACCCGGCGTCCGTCCTGCGCGGCGTCCAGCGCTCGGGCATCCGGGACGTCCTGGAGGTCCGCGCCGCGCTGGAGACCGAGGGCGCCCGGCTGGCCGCGCTGCGGCACACCCCCGAGGACATCCGGCGGATGCGCGCCGCGCTGGCCCGCGAGGCCGAGGTGTTCGCGGCGCACCCCGAGCGGGCGAGCCGCGAGGCCACCGTCGAGCACGACCTGGAGTTCCACACCGCGGTCGTCGAGGCCGCCCACAACCCCGCACTGGCCGAGGTGTACCGCTACTTCGGCGCCTCCGTGCGCGAGGCGATGACCTCCGCCTTCGGCGACCACGAGATGCCCGAGGCCGTCGTGGCCACCCACGAGGCGCTGGTCGACGCGATCGAGAGCGGTGACCCGGACCGGGCCGAGGCGGCGTCCCGCGCGCTGCTCGCGGAGCCCACCGCGGCCGTCGAGCAGCTGCTCGCGGCCATCGCGGCGCGGAAGTAGGACGGCGCGAGCCGCCCTTCCGCCTGCCCGCATCCACGCACATTCACGAAAGAACAGCACGCCCATGGCCGTCACCCGTGCCCAGCAGCCGGTTGCCACCGCTCCTGCCCCGCTCCCCGTCCGCGCCCGGCTGGCCCATCCGCTTCTGCTGCTGACCGGCATCGTGCTGGTCGCGGCGAACATGCGCGCCTGCCTGGCGGCGGTCTCCCCGATGGTCGGCGAGATCCAGCGGACCTTCGGCCTGTCGGCCACCGCGGCCGGGCTGATCACCACCGTCCCGGTGCTGTTCCAGGGCGTCGGCGCCCCGCTCACCCCCCGGCTGACCCGCCGCTTCGGCGTGGAGCGGGTGGTGCTGGGCGCGGTGCTGGTGCTGGGCGCGGGCGTGCTGCTGCGGGTGCTGCCCTCGGTGGCGGCCCTGTACGCGGGCTGCGTGGTGATCGGCGTGGCGATCGCCGTGCTGAACGTGTCGATGCCGGGCCTGGTCAAGCGCGAGTTCCCGGACCGCGCGGCCACCATGACGGGCGTCTACTCGACCACCATGCTGGTCGGCGCCACCGTCGCGGCCGGCACCTCCGTCCCGCTGGAGCACGCGCTCGGCGGCGGCTGGCGGGCCTCGCTGGGGGCCTGGTCGCTGCTCGCGCTGGTCGCGGCGGTGGCCTGGCTGCCGCAGGTGCTGCGCTCCCGCCAGGAGCAGCGGGAGGCGGTGGCCGCGGCCGCCGCGCCGGCCAGGCCGATCGAGGGCATCTGGAAGTCCCCGCTGGCCTGGCAGATCAGCTTGTTCATGGGCATCTCGTCGCTGCTGGTGTACACCCTGGTCGCGTGGATGCCGACCATCCTGGCCGAGCACGGCATGGACCGCGGCCAGGCCGGTCTGGTCTTCGCCTTCTCCAACCTGGTGCAGGTGACGGGCGCCTTCCTGGTGCCGCTGATGGCCGGCCGGATGACCAGCCAGCGCGGGCTGGCACTGACCATGGTCGCCCTGAACGGGCTGGGCATCGCCCTGCTGCTGGTCGCCCCGGTCCCCGCCGCGTGGGTGTCGGCGACCATCCTGGGCGTGGCCCAGGGCGGTTCACTGGGCCTGGGCCTGGCGTTCATCGTGCTGCGCACCCGCACCGCGGCGGGCGCCGCCCAGCTGGGCGGGATGTCGCAGGCGATCGGCTACCTGGTGGCGGCGGCCGGCCCGGTCGGCGCCGGTGCGCTGCGCCAGCTGACCGGCGGCTGGGAGACGCCGCTGGTCCTGATGCTGGTGCTGGTCCTGGTGGTCGGCGCGGCCGGCTGGGGCGCGGGCCGCAACCGCACCCTCTGAGCCGCTCCGGCAGCACGACGGGCCCCGGACACCCTGCGGTGTCCGGGGCCCGTCGCCGTTCGGGGCCCGCTCACTCCTCGCCGGCGAGGGTCATCCCGGCCAGCTTCACCGAGGCGAGCACCGTCGCCGCGACGGTGACCACCAACAGCAGCGGCACGGCCGCGCCGAGCGAGACGTCCGAGCGGATGGCGTCCTGCCCGGCGACCGCCTCGGCCACCGCGCGCCCCCACTGCTGGATGCTCAGCGTCCGGGCGCCCTCGACGAAGTTGCCGACCGTCGACTCCCAGATCAGCGCGTACGCCAGCCCGGCCACCACCGCGTGCCGGGTGACGACGCCGAGGAGCAGGAACAGCGCGCTGTACGCGGCCCCGGCGACCAGCACGGCCACGGTGTAGCCGAGTGCCACGCCGTCCTGGGTGCCGACCAGCACCAGCCCGGCCAGCAGGGTCGGGACGACCGAGAACAGCCAGGTGACGCCGATCGCGACGGCCAGCTTGGTGGTGACGATGCGCCACCGGGGCAGCGGCTTGGCGAGCAGGTAGACGATCGAGCCGTCGTCGATCTCGTTGGCGATCGCCCCGGTGCCGACCACCAGCCCGAGGATCGGGATCAGGGTGCCGAGGCCGAGGGCACCGAGGATGTTGCCGGCCATGTCGTGCGGGTCGGCACTGGAGGCGCGCGCGACGACCGCGACGAGCAGCAGCAGGGCGGGTGCCACCAGCAGCAGCAGACCGCGGCGGCGGCCCAGCAGCCCGCGCAGGGTCAGTCCGGCGACGGTGGGGTTCATGGTCGGTCGGCCCCTTCCTGGGCAACGGCGGTCATGCGCTCTCCTCGCTTCGGCTGATGCGCGCGCCTCGCGGTGGTTCGCTCGCTCACGCGGACACCAGGTACGAGAAGACGCTCTCCAGCGATTCGTCCGCCGGGGAGACGGTGTACAGCCGGATGCCGGCCTCCCCGGCGACCCGGGGCAGCAGGGTGGTGAAGCCCTGGAAGTTCACCGCTTCGATCCGCAGCGCCCGCTCCCGCTCGTCCACCTCGATGCCGCTGGTGGAGCCGTCGGCGATCAGCGCGGCGGCGAGTCGGCGGTCGTCGCTGGAGCGGACCAAGTAGCGGTGCGGGCGGTCGGTCATCAGCCGGCGGATCCGGCGGAAGTCGCCCGAGGCGGCGTGCCGGCCGGCGACCACCACCTCGATGTGCCGGGCCAGCTGCTCGACCTCCTCCAGGATGTGGGAGGAGAACAGCACCGTCCGGCCGTCCGCCCCGAAGCGGCGCAGCAGGTCCATCAGCTGGAGCCGCTGGCGCGGGTCCATGCCGTTGAAGGGCTCGTCGAGCAGCAGCACGGACGGGTCGTGGACCAGCGCGGAGGCCATCTTGACCCGCTGCTTCATGCCCTTGGAGTAGGTGCCGGTGCGGCGGTCCTTGGCGTGGGCCATCTCCACCAGGTCCAGCGCCCGGCGGGCGGCGGCGCCCGGCTGGGCGAGGCCGTGCAGTTCGGCGTTGGCGAGGACGAACTCCCAGCCGGTCAGGTAGTCGTACATCGACTCCCGCTCGGGCACCAGGCCGATCTGCCGGTAGACCTCCTGGTTGCGCCAGATCGGCGCGCCGTCCAGGGTGACGGTGCCGCTGGAGGGGGCCAGGAAGCCGCTCATCATGTGGATGAGGGTGGACTTGCCCGCCCCGTTGGGGCCGAGCAGACCGGTGATGCCGGGGCCGATAGACATGGTGATGTCGTTGACCGCGACCACGTTCCCGAACCAGCGGGAGACCTTGTCGATGCTGATGGTGGCCATGCCGCCCTCTCAGACACTGCGTTGGATTTAGACACGGCGGTAGCGGCGCAGCAGCAGCCGGTACGAGCCGACCACCATGGCCACCGCGACGAGGGCGAACACCGCCAGCCCGAGCCCGCCCGGCGCGTGCCGGCGGTCCAGGCCCTCGCCGAGCCCGAACAACTCGTTGACCAGGGACTCCACCAGGTCGGTGGGCGAGATCAGCGACATCCACTGCGGGGCGTCGGAGCCGGTCGTGCTGCGGTTGCTGATCCCGACCGCGGCGGCCCCCAGGGCGGCGCTGACCGCCAGGTAGCCCATGATGGCGGCCACCCCGAAGCCGCGGCGCGGGGTGGAGGCCGCGATCACCGTGGCGACCGAGGTCGGCACCAGGGCGTACAGCACGGCCGCGACCAGGCCGTACAGGAAGTGCCCGGTGTTGTGTCCGAAGTCCATCCCGGCGAGCAGCGCCCCGATGTACAGCACCAGCAACGGGGCCGTCATCAGCAGCAGTTGGGCGCAGACCATGGCACCGAACTTGGCCCGGACGTAGTCGGTGCGGGTGATCGGGCGGGAGAAGTAGAGCGGGACGGTCTGGTAGCGCAGGTCCCGGGAGAACAGCACCGGCGCCTGGGAGGCGAGGAAGACCGAGATCACCAGGCTGAAGACCGAGAGGTAGCCGGAGTACTCGACCGGCAGCTCGTCGCGCTTCATCACGATCGAGACCGCCACGAAGATCGTCGCGGGCACGGTGATCACGCCCAGCACCAGCATCGGCAGCACCTTGGACTTGCCGGAGCGGCCGAGGCCGTACGCGGCGCGCAGGCTCTGGGTGAACAGCGCGCGGGTGGCGTAGGAGCGGCCGAGCCGGGGGCCGGTGTAGCCGCGGTAGCCGATGTCGTGGATGACGCCGGTGTCGACGGGCCTGGTCTCAGGAGGCAGCGGCATCGTTCGTCCCTCCCCTGCTCTGCTCGGTGTCCTGGGCGTCGGTGAAGAGTTCGGCGACCCGGTGCCGGCGCTGCTCCAGCCGCACCAGGCCGAGGCCGAGGCCGGCCACGGCGTCGCGGATGGCGTCGTACGTGGACTCGTCGGCCAGCCGGACCAGCACCTGGTGCGAGCCCTCGGGCTGGACGGACAGGCCGGCCGCGGCGAGCCGCTCGCCGACCGCCGGGCCCGGCTCCCGGCCGTGGTCCTCCGGGAAGTCGCCGACCTCGACCGCGAGGACGGCCGTCGCCTCGGTGAAGGAGGCGGTGGAGGAGGAGCGCAGCAGCCGGCCGCCGTCGATCACGACCAGGTGGTCGCAGGTCCGCTCCAGCTCGCCGAGCAGGTGGGTGGTGACGAGCACCGAGATGCCGAAGTCGGTGTGGACCCGGCGGATCAGCGCCAGCATCTCGTCCCGGCCGGCCGGGTCGAGGCCGTTGGTCGGCTCGTCCAGCAGCACCAGCTTCGGGTCGTGCACCAGCGCCTGGGCGAGCTTGACCCGCTGCTTCATGCCGGTCGAGTAGCCGCCCATCGGGCGGTACCGCTCCTCGTACAGCCCGACGTGCCGCAGGGTGTCCGCGGTGCGCTCACGGGCGGCGGTGGCGGGCAGGCCCGCCATCCGGGCCATGTGCACCACGAACTCCGTCGCGGAGACGTCCGGCGGCAGGCAGTCGTGCTCGGGCATGTAGCCGACCTGCGCGCGGATCTCGGAGCCCCGGGTGGCGACGTCCAGGCCGAGGACCTCGCCGCGGCCGGAGGACGCCGGGGCGAGCCCGAGCAGGATCTTGATGAGGGTGGACTTGCCCGCGCCGTTGGCCCCGACCAGACCGACCACACCCGGCCGCACCTCGACGGTCAGCTGGTCGAGGGCGGTGACGCGGGGATACCTCTTGGTGAGGCCGTCCGTCTTGATGACAGCTGTGGACACGCCCACCAACGTAACGGTCCTGTGCCGCAAGGGCCATGAGCACGAATGACGAGCCCGTCTGCTGCTGCGGTATGACGCCGGGCCCCCGCACCCCTAGGGGTCCGGCCAAGCGGAACTCGCCTGTACCCTTTGTCGAACTCTTTACGCACGTGACGAGTTCTTTGCCGACGGGGGTGCCGGGACAGCGTGCCGGCACGGAGGGGGAGCGATCGACATGTCTGATCGGGCGACCGCGTTCGACCGGATGATGAACCCTTGGGCGTACGACGCGGACGGGAACCTGACCGACCGGGCCCGCGCCCAGGAGGCGGCCCGGACCCGGCTCAACTCGGCCTCGGCGGCGGGCGGCGGGGGCGGCTTCAGCGCCGACACCAACGCGCTCACCACCGCCGGCAACAACTCCGACCAGATCCACGCCCGGCTCAACACCGACGGCCGGGCCGCCGACGAGGCCACCGCCAAGGTCTCCACCTCGCTCGCCAACTGGAGCACCGGCAAGGCCGCTGCGGGCGCCGCCGGCACCTGGGACCAGTGCGTCGCCGCCCTCGGCAGCACCATCGGGCAGACCACCCAGGCGCTGCGCGCCAGCGCCGCCAACTACCGGCAGAACGAGTCGGCCGTCCAGTACGACCTCGGCAACTGAGAGGACCACCGCGATGGTCGACTTCCACGAACTCAGCACCGCCGACTTCGGCGTCCTGGACACCGCCGTCACCGCCTGGACCACCGTGGCCCAGAAGCTCAAGTCGCTGGACGAGGACTGGGACACGACCGTGCTGGCGCAGGTCGGCTCCGCCTGCTGGAGCGGCCCGGCGGCCGACCGGGCCCGCCCCGGACTCCAGCGCACCAACGAGCAGTTGACCGCCGCCGTCACCGAGGCGAACGCCTTCGCCTCGATCTTCACCGAGGCGTCGACCGAGTTCAAGGCGGCGCGGGCCAAGCTCGACAAGGCCGTCGCGGACGCCCGCGCGGCCGGGCTGACCGTCACCGACAACGGCACCGTGAGCTGGCCGCCGGCCGACAACGCCACCCGGCACGACTACGAGGCCCTGCGGGACTACCAGAAGGAGTGGGGCGACAAGGCGGAGGCCGCCCGCAAGGCGATCGACGCCGCCGTCGCCGAGGCCACCGCCGCCGACGAGCGGATCGCCTGGGCGCTGCGCGCCGACAGCACGACCGACGCCCAGAAGTCCTTCAACGGCAAGGCGATCGGCGGCGGCCCGGAGGCCGACGGCCGGCGCGCCGCCCAGCTCGCGGCCCGGGGCGGGGAGATCACCGAGCCCGAACTCACCGAGCTGAACTCACTGCTGGCCTCGCACGGCAACGACCCGAAGTTCGCCACCGCGTTCTACCGGGACCTCGGCCCGGACGGCCTGATCAAGACCTGGAACAGCATGGTCGGCGACCCGGCCCACCCCCGCGACGACAAGTCCCCGCGCTGGAAGGGCTACGCGGAGCTCCAGAAGAACCTCGGGCTCAGCCTGGCCACCGCCACCCGCACCACCAACGAGCCGCACCTGTCCGACGAGTGGGCAGCCGCGCTGCGCAAGGCCGGCTCCCAGCCGGTCTGGGACAAGCCCTACCGGGCGTCCGGCCTGGACTACGTGCCGTACGGCTACCAGGTGCTCTCCGGCATCCTGATGAACGGGAACTACGACGCCCACTTCATCAACCCGATCGCCGAGCACGTCACCCAGCTCGACACCCGGGACCGCTACTGGCCGGCCCCGATGCCCGGCTCCGCGATCCACGGCTTCAACCTCGCCGGCGGCGACGAGGCCGGCGCGGGCTTCCGCCCGACCACGGCCGTCCTGGAGGCGCTGGCGCACAGCCCGGAGGCCGCCAACAGGTTCTTCACCGAGCAGCCGACCGCGTACCACGAGGACGGCACGGTCGACCGGGACGGCAAGCCCAAGCCGGCGGACTACTTCACGTACTACGCCCACGACAAGGACTGGGTCCCGGACACCAGCTCGCGGGACGCCAAGGTGTGGGACGCGAGCAAGCAGGCCGGGCCGGCCGCGTTCGGCCACGCCCTGGAGGCCGCCACGACCGGGCACCCGTACGACGAGCCGGGGCCCGTCCCGCCGGCCCGGCACACCACCGAGCAGGCCGACCTGATGAAGCGGGTCGTGGACACCTTCGGCCGCCACGGCGAGGACGGCGGGCTGGACGACATCAAGGGCGACGGCAAGCTCTCCGCCCTGCGCGGCAGCCTCGGGCACATGAGCGCCGAGTACATCGGCGACGTCCAGAACGCGCTCGCCCTCACCCACGAGCTGCCGGTCAACGGCTCGCCGGCCAACCTCGGCAAGTCCGCCGTGGAGGGGCTGATGGACGCGCTCGGCCGCGACCCGGAGTCCTACGGCGCCGTGGTCAACGCCAACCAGGCGTACACCACCGCCCTCATCCGCGGCCACATGGACGGCGGGCAGACCGACTTCGCCCGGCTCAACGTCGACATCAACAACATCGCCCACGCCGGCGGGATTACCAGCGGCATCCTCAACGAGGCCCGGGTCGACGAGGTGCACTACAAGCAGGCCGAGTCGGACAAGGAGTTCAACGAGGCGCTGGAGAAGAACGTCGGCTACGGCAAGGACGCCTTCAGCGCCGTCATCGGCACCGTGACCGACAAGATCCCGCTCGGCGGCGAGATCGCCGACCAGATCATCGACTCGATCGCCGAGAGCGTCGTCGAGGCCAACAAGCAGGACACCACGGCCGCCGGCGACCAGACGGCGCGCGACAGCAACGCCGGCGGCCAGAACCAGGCGGTGGGCAGCGTCAAGCAGGCCGTCAAGGACGCCGGCTCCACCTCCGGGATGAGCCGCGAGGACGTCAACCGCCTCGCCGAGAGCGCCGGGATCAACGTGATGAACGGGTACAGCAACGGGGTCGTCAACAACCACGTCGACCATGCGAAGGGCGGCGCGTGAAGGACGCCGCGGCCCGGTGGGGCCGCCACCAGGCGAACCGGTGGGCGGGGCGGCTGCACGACCCGCTGGTGCTGCCCGCCGTGCTGGTCGCGGCGGTGGCCGCGGCCGGCCTCGTCGGCTACCGGGACTGGCAGGGCCACCGCCCGACCGACCCGCCCGGCCGGGCCGCCCGCCTCTGCCACCTGCCCACCGGCGCCGACACCCCACTGGGCCGACTGCTGCCCGACGGCGACCAGGACACCGAGGAGCAGACGAAGGCCTACGCCGGCCGCGACCCGCGGACCTGTGTCATCCGGGTCGACGGGCGCACCGCGCTCACCTTCACGTCCGTCCGCAGCCAGGGCGCGCTCGCCCTCACCGCCGCGGGCGCCGGGCGGCCGGACGCGCGCCCCTTCGAGGTCGCCGGGCTCGGCGCCTCGTGGCCGGGCGGCGCCGCCGTGGCCGCGAGCTGCCTGACCGCGGCGGCCGGGCCGGACGACCACCTCCAGCTGGAGGTCACCGCCGGGGAGGCCGTCCGCACCCCGGCCGGCTCCGGCGACGGCGTGCGGGGCGACCTCGAAGAGCTCGCCCGCGCCGCGCTGGCGCAGACCAGGAAGGACCTGTGCTCATGAGGCGTCCCCGGGCGCTGGCGGCCGGCGGGACGGCGCTGCTGCTCGGCGCCGGCCTGCTCGGCTGGCACGTGTACCTCGACCGCACCGCCTACCGGCCGCCGGCCGTGGCCCTGTCGCACGGCGAGTGCCGGGGGCTGCTGGACGACCCGGGCATCGCCGCGCTGCTGGGCCGCGCCCCGCGGGTCTTCGCGACCACGGAGTACCTGCCGGCGGCGGACGGGGCCAAGCCGTCCCTGCACTGCCGGATCTCCGGGGAGGACGGGCGCTCCCTCACCGCCGACGCGGGGACCACGGCCGTCGGCACGGGCGGCGCCGGCGTGGGCGCGGCCTCCTTCGGCTGCTCGCTGAACGGCCGGACGGAGCTCTACCTGGCCGTCCTCAGGGTCACCGGGAAGGACGGCGCGGCCTTCGCCGACGGCCCCGGCCGGGCGCGGATGGGCGAGCTGGCCGGCGGCTTCGCCCGGCGGGCCGCCGAGCGGCAACTCGGCTGCGCGGGCGGGGCGGAGCAGCTGGAGGCCCGGTAGCCCCCGCCCCCGCCCGCGCCTCCGCAACGGCGACGGGTGCCGCCCCTGGGGGGCGGCACCCGTCGGTCCGTCACACCGGGGCGGTCAGGGGCTGCCGGCCGCCGTCCGCGCCGGGGCGGCCGGCAGCTCCAGCGGGTTCACCGGCCGGGTGGCGGCGCTCCCCGGCGCGGCCGGCGCCGCCGACCGCGCGCTCGCGGCGGCCGACTTCGCGCCGACGCCCGTGGTGTAGTAGCCGAACATGTCGACCACCAGGTCGGTGCTGCCGACGTGGTTGAAGAAGTCCACGTACCCGTTGGCCCCGACCGCGGCGTTGACCAGGTTGGGGATGGTCTGGCCGGCGGTGAAGTTCAGGTTCGAGGCGTCCGGCAGCCCGGCACCGGTCGGAGCGGAGTCCGCCGGGCCGCCGTCCGGGTAGACGGTGACGAAGCTGTCCTCGGTCGGGTTGGTGGCCGTCACGTTGAGCAGCAGCGAGCCGATGCCCCAGTCCCGCGGCTTCAGGCCCCAGCCGAGCAGCGAGCTGCCGCCGGGGATCGGGCCGCCGCCCTGGCGGCTGTCGTACTGCCGCACGGGGGTGCCGGTGACCAGCACGCCGTCGGTGGTCTGGCCGCTGTCGTCCGGGACGAAGTAGCCCGAGGTGTCGACCACGATGTCGACCGGGGCGAACGCCGAGCTGAAGACGTCCACCAGGCAGCCGTCGCCGAGCCGGGCGACCGCCATGTTGGAGACCGTCTGCCCGGGGGTGAAGTTGAGCGTCGACGCGTTCGGCAGCGCCTGGCCGTGCGGGTAGACCGTCAGGAAGCCCTGGTCCCGGGGGTCGGTCACGGTCACGTTGAGCGCCGCCGCCGTCGCGTCGTACGGGATACGGGCCTGGCTGCACAGGTTCACCGTGACGGTGCCGCGGGGCGGCACGTGGGTGGGCCGGGTGTCCAGCACCCGCTTGGGGGTGAAGCCGGTGTAGACGGCGCCGGTGGTGTCCGGGACGTAGTACCCGGTGACGTCGGCGATCAGGTCGAGGTCGCCGTCCGAGCCGTTGAGCAGTTCGACGGCGCCGTCGGCCCCGAGCTGGACGGTCACCGCGTTGGGGACGGTCTGCCCCGCGGTGTGGTTCAGGTTGGAGGTGGTCGGGGCCGGCCGGCCGGCCGGGTGGACGGTGACGAACCCGGTGTCCCCGGCGTTGGTCGCGGTGACGTTCATGACCACGGCCACCGCGTCGGCCGGGATGCCCGCGGTGCCGGCGACCTTCAGCGAGGCGGTGCCGCGGCCCCGCAGCGTGCCGCCGTTGCGGGTGTCCAGCAGGCGCTGCGGCGCCGTCGCCACGTACGTGCCCGCGCTGCCCACCGAGATGTCCAGCGGCCTGGCCGGCGGGGTGCCGGCCGCGCCGTGGCTCTGGGTGCCGTTGGCGTCGGTGACGGCGATCTCCAGCGCGTACAGCCCGGGCTGGCAGCCCGTCGGCTTCGAGCCGTCCGCGGTCGTCCCGGCCGCGGCGAACGGCAACGACAGCGAGACGTTCGTGGCGAGGGTGCCGGGCGGGAGGTCGGTCGAGGCCGTCGGCGCGCAGCCCGGGGCGACCGGGCCGTGGGCGGTCACGGTGACCCGGGAGATCGGGACGGAGTCGCTCACCGGGAAGGAGACCGGCGCGCTGCCGCCGTCGGGCGACACCTGGTGCTGGAAGGAGACGTCACCGATCGTCACGGCACTGGCCGGCGTCTGGAGCGGCGTGACGACCAGCCCGGCCGGGGCCTTGGCCTCGAAGTCCCGCTGGCTGTCGTCGGTCACCCTGACGGAGGTGACCACGCACGGGGTCACGGCGCTGGTCGGCACCGTGATCTTCATCGTGACGGTGTCGCCCGACCAGCCGAGGTCGAAGGCGTTGCTCCAGCAGTCCCCGGTCAGCTCGGGGCCGACCTGGGTGATCCGGCCCGCGGTGTCGGTGGCCTTCATCGACATCGTCACGGTCTGGGCCTGGGCCCGGTTGTCCACCGTGGTGGCGCTCAGCGCGAACCCGGAGGCCTGGACGGGGTTGGCACCGGCCGTCAGCTCCACCGACGGCACCTTCAGCTGGGTGCCGATGGCGGCAGTGACCGGCTGCCGGTACACCGAGCCGTCCGGCTGGGCCAGCTCCACCCCGGTCATCTCCCAGTGGCCGAGCGCGGCGGCGCCCGGGAAGTGCACCGTCACCCGGCACGTGCTGTCCGGCGAGCCCTTGGGCGTCCAGCAGGGTGCGCCCTGCTCGTCGCCGCCGAAGGCCGCCCGGACGGTCTGCGAGGGGTCGGCGGAGGAGGTGAAGGTGACGCTGTTGCCACCGGCCACCCCGGCCCCCTTGACGAGGAACCAGAACGTCCGGTCCCCGCCGTCGGGCTGGAGGTAGACGCGGGTGTCCGCCGTCCACACCGCGCCGGTGGAGATCACGCTGTGCACCGGTGCGGTGCCGGCCGAGGCGGCCGGCGCGGCCAGGCCCGCCGCCGCGAGGCCGGTCACCGCCGTCAGGGCCACCGCGGTGGCCCGGCGCAGTCCGCCGCCTCGGGATATCTCTGTGGTCATGCCGTCCTTCGCTGTGGACTCGACGCGCTCGCCCGGGGCTGCGGAATCACGGGCGTCGGACGCCGCCCCCGGAAATCGGCCAGATCCTAGCGCCCGCCGACGACACGACGGGGCCGGAGCACCCCGCGGGGTGCTCCGGCCCGGTGCGCTCGGCGGCTCAACCCAGCTGCGCGAGGCCCTCGGTGGCGATCCGCTCGAAGACCGCGAGGTCGTTGTCGAAGATCGAGTCGGGGATCGGCCAGTGGATCACCAGCTCGGTGATGCCCAGCTCCCGGTACGTACCCGCCCAGTCGACGAAGGCGTCCACCGACCGCAGCGGCTTCTCCGCCGTCGAGCCCTGGAGCAGCACCTTCTCCAGCCCGGCCGCGTCCCGGCCGACGGCCTCGCAGGCCGCCGTCAGCCTGTCGATCTGCCGCGCGACCACCCCGGGCGCCTGCTCCACCGGCACGTCCGCCGGGCCCTTCGGGTCGCCGTACGTCACCCAGCCCTGGCCGTGCTCGGCGGCCAGCCCGAGCCCGCGCGGGCCGGTCGCGGCCACGTAGAACGGCAGCCGCGGACTCTGCACGCAGCCGGGGACGTTCCGCGCCTCGACCGCCGAGTAGTACGTCCCCTGCCGGGTGGTGGCGCCGTTGCGCAGCAGCTCGTCCAGCAGCGGCACGAACTCCCCGAAGCGGTCCGCCCGCTCCCGCGGCGACCACGGCTCCTGCCCGAGCGCCGTCGCGTCGAAGCCCGTCCCGCCGGCCCCGATGCCCAGCGTGAACCGCCCGCCGGACACGTCGTCCAGCGTGATCAGCTCCTTCGCCAGCGTCACCGGGTGCCGGAAGTTCGGCGAGGTGACCAGCGTGCCCAGCCGCAGCCGCTCGGTCGCCGTGGCCGCCGCCGTCAGCGTCGGCAGCGAGCCGAACCACGGCTCGTCCTGGAAGGACCGCCAGCTCAGGTGGTCGTAGGTGTACGCGGTGTGGAAGCCGAGCTCCTCGGCCCGCCGCCAGATCTTCTGCCCCTCGCTCCACCGGTGGACGGGGAGGATCACGGTGCTCAGTCGCATGCCCCGACCCTATGCCGACCGGGCCGGGGCGGGGCGGTGTTCTCCGGGCGGGGGCGCCGGCGGGCGCCAGGGCGTGTCCGACGCGAATTGCCAGACACGCCCTAGGGGTGGGGGCGGGTGCGCTGGGCGGGGAGGGAGGGGGCGCGGGTGCGGCGGGCGAGGTCGGTGAGGGTGTGGAAGAGGACGTCGCCGAGCAGGACCGGCTCGCGCGAGGCGTCGTCGGACGCCTGCGGGGCGCGGGTGTCGGGGCGGGCGGAGGAGGGCGGCTGGTCGCTGAGCTGGCGTGTGGGCATGGCTCTTCCTGCCGACGGGGTGGCCGTGGGCAGTCATGCCCGCCGCCGTGGGCCGGGCACCCCGGGGCGGGCGGATCGGCCGGAAACGGCGCATGAAGGGCTTGATCACTTCGCGGGCCGTCGGGGGCCGCGGGCCGGGCCCGGTGACCCGGCCGCGCCGATGGGCGAAGATGGACCGGTGACCGAACCCCGTACCGCGCCCCGCCTCATCGCCACCGACCTGGACGGCACCCTGCTCTGCTCCGGCGGCACCGTCACCGACCGCACCGCCGCGGCGCTGGCGGCGGCCGAGGCGGCCGGGGTGCAGGTGGTGTTCGTGACCGGGCGGCCGCCGCGCTGGATGCAGCAGGTGAGCCCGCACATCGGCGGCCACGGGGTGGCGATCTGCTCGAACGGCGGCGCGGTGGTGGACGTGCGGCGCGGCGAGCTGCTGGAGACCTTCCCGCTGCCGGTGGAGACCACCCTGGCGGTGGTGGAGGCGCTGCGGGCCGAGCTGCCCGGCACCGCGTTCGCCTTCGAGTACCCGGGCGGCTGGGCCCGCGAGGCCGGGTACGCGGTGCCGATGTGGGGCGACGAGCTGGAGCACGAGGTCGGCTCCGCGGAGGAGCTGCTCGGGGCCGGCGGGCCGGTCCGGGGCCTGTTCAAGCTGCTGGCCAAGCACCCGGACCTCGACCCGGACAAGTTCCTCGCCGAGGCCCGGGTGGCGGCCGGGCACCTGGCGGAGATCACCCGCTCGGCGTCGATCCCGCTGCTGGAGATCAGCGCGCCCGGCGTCACCAAGGCCAGCACGCTGGCCCGCTGGTGCGCCGGGCACGGGATCGACCGGAGCGCGGTGGTGGCCTTCGGCGACATGCCGAACGACCTGGAGATGCTGGCCTGGGCCGGCACCGCGTACGCCGTCGCCAACGCGCACCCGCAGGTGCTGGCGGCGGTGCCGCTGCACACCCTGAGCAACGAGCAGGACGGCGTCGCGGCGGTGCTGGAGGAGCTGCTCGGCCTCGGCCGGGCCGAGGACGCCTCCGGCCCGGCCGGGAGCCACCGGACGCGCCCTAGCCGAAGCGGCCGTTGACGTAGTCCGAGGTCCGCTGGTCGCGCGGGCTGCCGAAGACCTGCACGGTCGGCCCGGCCTCGACGATCCGCCCCGGGGTGTCGTGGGTGGCCAGGAAGAACGCACAGGTCTGCGAGACGCGCTGGGCCTGCTGCATGTTGTGGGTGACGATCACGATGGTGAGCCGCCCGCGCAGCTCGGCGATGGTCTCCTCGACCCGCCGGGTGGAGGTCGGGTCGAGCGCGGAGCACGGCTCGTCCATCAGCAGGATGTCCGGCGAGACGGCCAACGACCGTGCGATGCACAGGCGTTGCTGCTGGCCGCCGGAGAGCGCCCCACCCGGGGTGTGCAGCCGGGTGGACACCTCGTCCCAGAGCCCGGCCCGGCGCAGGCTGGTCTCCACGAGGTGCTGGCGCTCCTCCTTGGAGACCTTGATCCCGGCCAGTTTGAGCCCGCTGGCGACGTTGTCCTGGATGGACATCGCCGGGAACGGGTTGGGCCGCTGGAACACCATGCCGATCCGGCGCCGCACCTCGGCGGGCCGGCGGCCGGGCCGGTAGACGTCGTCGCCGTCCAGCAGTACCTCGCCGGAGAGCGCGGCGCCGCGCACCATCTCGTGCATCCGGTTGAGGATCCGCAGGTAGGTGGACTTGCCGCAGCCGGACGGGCCGATCAGCGCGGTGACCTCGCCGGCCGGCATCGCCAGCGAGACCCGCTCCAGCACCTTGCGGCTGCCGAACCAGGCGGAGACGTCCCGGGTCTCCAGCCCGGCGAGCGGCTCACCGGGCCGGGCGCCCGCGTCCCGGTGGCCCGCGTACGGGGCGGCGGCGACCGGCGGGAGGGTGATGGTGTCGGCGACCGGGTCGGTCGGCGGGGTGTCGGTCAGTGGTGCGTCGGTCATCGGAACGGTCCTCCGGGCGCGCGTCAGTAGAGGTTGGGCAGCAGGGCGGCGGCGTTCTCGTAGACCGCCCAGAGCAGCGCGCCGACCACCGGCGCGAGGCTCAGGTACGCGGCCGAGCGCCGCCAGTACCGGGCCAGCACCACGGCACCGGCCACGGCGCCGAGCAGGCCGAGCGACCACAGCTGGAGCGTGGCCAGCGCGCCCTTGTCCGCGGCCAGCGCCTTGTCGTACGGGACGGTCGCGGGCCGGCGGCCCGGGTTCTGCTCCGGGTCGCCGTCCAGCCGGGCCCCGACCAGCACGGTGGTGCCGGGGATCCAGTCGGAGTCGCCGGTGACCAGCACCATCCGGTTGGTGGCCTGGTCGGCGATCGGGTGGTCGCCGTCCCCGTACGTGTTGACGGTGTAGCTGAACCTGCCCTGGCCGGTGGTGGCTTCGATCTTGTCGCCGATCCGCAGCTTGGACAGGTCGGCGAACGGCGCCCCGAAGGTGGCGCCGCGGCCGAAGACCACGGCGACCCCGCGCTGGCCGGGCAGCGCGGTGTCCCGGCGGTGGCCGGGGCCGCGCATCAGGTCCCGGCCGGTGGTGCCCTCGACCACCACGGCCTGGTGCAGGCCGATCGCCGGGATGTCCAGCAGCGCCACCGGAGCGCCGTCCGCGGCCGCGCCGGTCGGGGCGACGGCCCGGGCCAGCTGGTCGCGGAAGGTCTTGTACGCGGTGGACTGGTAGTGCCGCTGCTGGATGTGCGACAGCGTGAACAGGTACCCGACGAAACCGAGCACCAGCGCGGCCGCCAGGCTGACCGCCCAGGCGCCCTGGAGGAACCGCCGCCGCCCCGCGGAGACGGCGGGCCGGGCCGGGGCGGCGGGCGCCCCGGGGGCGGCGGGCTGCTCGGGGGCGCTCGGCGCGACCGGCTTCTCCAGCACCGGGGCGGTCACGAGGTGCCGCCCGAGCCGTTGCGGCGGCGCAGCAGGCGGCGGCCGAGCAGCGGCGGGACGAGCACCACGGCGAGCAGCTCCAGCGCGGTGAGCGAGGACAGCATCCAGTCCTCGGGCCGGCCGCTGACCTCGACCACGTTGGCCGCCACCTCGGTGGCGGCGCCGCCGCGCCCGCGGGCGACCACCTGGCCGGTCTGCGGGTCGACCACGTCCTCGGTGGCGTCCCCCGCGGCGGGCGCGTTCGGGTCGCCGCCGGCCGCACCGTCGGCGGCGTTCGGGTCGCCGGCGCCGCCGGCCGTACCCGCGCCCGCACCCGCACCGCCGGTACCGCCGTTCCCGGTGCCGCCGCTGCCGCCGGACCCGCCGGCCGCACCGCCGGAACCGCCCGCGCCCGCACCGCCCGCGCCGCCGCCCGCGCCGCCGGAACCGCCCGCGCCCGCACCGGCCTTGACCGGCTGGCCGTCCTTCACGACGCAGTCGATCGGAGCGCCCGCCTTGTCGCACGGGCTGGGCATCGGGGCGTTCTTGAGGACGGTCAGCTCACCGGCCGAGTTGAAGGTCGGGTTGGCGCAGTTGGACAGCGTGTTCGGGTCGACCGGGCTGGCGTTGCCGGGGATGTTCCTGGTCTGGAGCAGACCGCCCTTGACCAGTCCGCGCGGGATCGGCGAGTAGCCGAGGTCGTCGGCCTTGCCCTGGCCCTCGCACAGCACGTACGACAGGAAGCGGCTGAGCGCGGAGCCCTTGTCGTTGTTGAAGCGCGGCGGCGGCGGGTTGGCGGCGCCGGCCCGCGGCACGATCAGGTAGCTGTAGCTGGAGATCGGGTAGGCCCGCGGGTCGTCCATGGTGTAGACGCCGTCGAGGTTCTGCTGGAGGTAGTTCGGGTCGTTCGCCGGGGTGCTGTCGTCCACGCCGCGGATCCTGGCGGCGGTGAGCGCGACGGCGACGTTGGAGGCGGTCGGCAGCGAGTAGTAGCCGGCCTGGTTGAGCACCTTCACGACCGGCCAGTTGCTGCGCTTGGCGAAGGCGTACTCGTCGTAGCCGATGGTGCCGACGTTGGTCGGGGACTTGATGTAGCCGGCCACCACGTCCGAGCCGTTCTGCGCGGTCATCCGGCCGGACGGCGGGAAGAACTCGGTGTAGTCGCCGCAGCTCACGCCGTTGACCGAGGTGCAGTAGGCGTCCCACTGGTCCTTGTGGGTGTGCTCCATCCAGCGGGTGAACTGCGCGGTGGCGCCGGAGCCGTCGGAGCGGACCACCGGGGTGATCGGCAGGCTGGGCAGCGGCTTGCCGTAGTCGTTGGTGATCTTCGGGTCGTTCCAGTTGGTGATCTTGTTGGTGAAGATGTCCACGATGGTCTGCGGGGACAGCCGCAGGTCGCGGACCTGCTTGCCGCCGACCACCAGGTTGTACATGAAGGTAGTGCCGCCCGCCGTGATCGGGACGTAGGAGAAGCCCCAGACCGGGTTCTCCGCGCTGCCGGCGCCGGAGGACGTGCCGCCGTGCCCGACGCCGGTGTCCTGCACGGAGCGGAACGGGACGTCCGAGGCGGTGAAGTCGTCCTGCCCGACCGACCACTGGGTGCGGCCGGCGGCCGAGCCGACCGGGTTGAAGTTGATCTGGATGCCCTGCGGGGAGACGTCCTGGCGCCACTGGTCGATGGCGGGGCCGGCCCAGCTGGAGCCGTCCGCGCTCAGCGAGACGGAGGCGGCGGACGCCGGGGTCTGCCCCAGCAGGGGGGAGGCCGCCGCGAGCATCAGGGACAGCGTCCCCGCCAGCAGCCGGGCCACGGAGCGACTGAGGCCCCTGGACATGTGAACTCCTCTGGTACGGAGGTTGGTTGGCCTTGTCATCGGTGCTCGGCCTCGGAGTGGAGGGCGTACGGGCGGGCGGCGCCGCCGAGGGCGGCCGCCTCCTGGCGGCGGGCCTCCCGGCTGATCCGGCGCTTCTGGGCCCTGGTCAGCTGACCGGGGCGGCGCCCGCCCACCACCCGTGCGGTGACGAAGAGGACCAGCACCACGGCCATCAGGGTCAGGCCGGCCGCGAAGCCGCGCGCGATCATGCCGTCGTAGGGCTGCTTGACGTAGTTCCAGATGTACAGCGGCAGCGACACCTGGTGCTCGGAGAACGGGTTGCCGTTGAACTGCGAGGTGAAGCCGGAGGTCAGCAGGACCGGCGAGGTCTCGCCGACGCCGCGCGCCATGCCGAGCACCACCGCCGTCACCAGGCCGGGCCGGGCGGTGGGCAGCACCACGTTCCACACCGTGCGCCACTGGCTGCCGCCGAGGGCGTAGGAGGCCTCGCGCAGGGTGCCCGGCACCAGCCGGATCACCACCTCGGCGGCGCGGGTGACGATCGGCATCATCATCACGGTGAGCGCGAGCGAGGCCGCGAGGCCGCTCTTCTCGAAGCCGAAGGTGAGGATCACGACGCCGAGGATGAACAGGCCGGCCACGATGGACGGCAGCGCCGTCATCGCCTCGACCAGGGTGCGCACCGGGCGGGCCATCCGGCCGCCGACCTCGGACATGAAGACGGCCGCCGCGATGCCCAGCGGGACGGCGAACAGCGTGGCCAGGCCCAGCTGTTCGAGCGAGCCGACGACGGCGTTCAGCGCTCCGCCCGAGTCCAGCCCGTCGAGCGGGCCGGTGTGCTCCATCGACTGGAGGAAGAAGTTGAGGTGCTGGGCCGCCTCCCAGCCCCGGCTGGCGACGTAGCCGATCTGCTCGGCGATCAGCGCCACCACCAGCAGGCCCGAGCTCCAGGCCACGACGGCGATCAGCCTGTCCCGCACCATCATCGGGTGCCACTGGAGCCGGCCGGCCAGGTAGTAGCCGGCCAGGAAGAGCAGGTACCAGCAGACCAGGAAGCCGAAGGCGCCGCTGAACGGCAGCACCCGCTCGTACAGCAGCCAGTCCAGCGCGAGCGAGCCGACCGCCGTGCCCGCCACGGTGAGGACGTCGTCACGGGTGACGCCGCCGAGCCGGAGTCGGCGCTCCGGGCGCGGGGCCGCGGCCTCGGCGGCCCCCGGTCCGCCGGCGGGCCCCGGTTCGTCGGCGGGCCCGGGCGCCGCGACCGGCGGCAGGTCGAGCGTGGTCATCGGAGGGTCCCTTCACGGTTCGGGTGGCTGGGTGCCGCCCCACGGGCGGCCTGACGATCCGTCATGCTCAGTCCGCCGTCGCGGCGCCGGAGCGCGAGCGGTTGATGACGAACCCGGCCAGCACGTTGACCAGCAGGGTGAGCGCGAACAGCACCAGGCCGGCGGCCATCAGCGCGGAGAGCGACAGCGCGTCCGACTCGCCGAAGCGCAGCGCGATCAGCGCGGAGATCGAGTTGGCGCCGTTCTCCAGGATGTGGGTGATCGCCTTGAAGTTCGGCGAGATGATCAGCGCGACGGCGATGGTCTCGCCCATCGCGCGGCCGAAGCCCAGCATCACCGCGCCGATCACCCCGCCCTTGCCGAACGGCAGGACGACCGCGCGCACCATCCCCCAGCGGGTCGAGCCCAGCGCGTACGCGCCCTCCCGCTCGCCCTGCGGCGCCTGGGAGAAGACCTCCCGGCTGAGCGAGGTGATGATCGGAATGATCATCAGCGCGACCACCACCCCCGCGATGAAGGTCGACGAGGTGTACGAGGTGCCGATGTCCCCGGTGCGCACCTTGAGGAAGGGGACGTAGTCCCCCAGGTGGTTGGCCAGCCAGCGGACGAAGCCGAGGATCCGCGGCTGGAGGAAGAACAGCCCCCACAGGCCGTAGACGATGCTGGGGATGGCCGCCATCAGGTCGATCAGCGACACCAGGGCGGCCCGCAGCCGCACCGGGGCGTACTCGGAGATGAAGACCGCGGTGCCGAGCGCCACCGGGACGGCGATGACCAGCGCGATCAGCGCGATCAGCAGGCCGTTGGGCAGGACGGCGCCGATGCCGAAGTTGTGGGCGGCGGTCTGCCACTTCTGCTCGGTCAGGAAGGACCAGCCGACGGAGCGCAGGGCGTCGGTGCCCCGCAGGATCAGGAAGAAGGCGATCAGTCCCATGATCGCGAAGACCGAGAGGCCGGCCATCCGCAGCACGCCGCGGAAGACCCGGTCGCCCGGGGTCGCGGGGGCGGTGATGGTGCGCGGCACGTCCTGGTCGGGCCCGTGGCCGGGGTCGCGTGGCGCCCCGGCGTACGGTGCCGCGGGCTCGGCGGCGGATGTCATGGTGTGCTCTCCGTGCTCGGGAACGGGCGTGCTCGGTGAGGGACCGGGGCGCTGCCTCGGCGGGCGGGGATCGACGGGCGCGGATCGGCGGGGCGAAGGCGCTCGGCAGGGCCAAGGCGCTCGGCGGGGCCGGAACGGCGGCCCCGCCGAGCGCGGGCTCCTACGTGCGGCGCAGCCGCGACCACCGGGCGCGGGCGCCGGCCAGCGCCTTCGCCCCGGCCGGGGTGCCGCCGAAGAACAGCGCCGCCGGGCCGCCGACCAGCAGCACCAGGCCGGCGATCAGCGCGACGGGCAGCAGCAGCCGGGCGGTGCCGGGACGGTCGGGCACCGGGGTGCCGACCGGGGCCGCGGCGATCGCGTTGCCGGAGGGCGCGGCGCTCGCGCCGGGCTTGGCGCCGCCGGCCGCACCGGGCGCCGCGGCGCCCCCGCCCGTACCCGGCCCGGTGGAGCCGGTGGTCCCGGTGGAACCGGTCCCGGAGAAGCCTCCGCCGCTCAGGCCGTCGGAGGAGCCGAAGCCGGTCCCGCCGGAGTTGCCGTCCGCGGTGGTGCCGCCGGTGCCGAGGCTGCTCACCGGGGTGGTGCCGTCCCCGGCACCGCCGGAGGGACCGTTTCCGCCCTCCGGGGTGCCCGGCTCGCCGCCGGCCGGCGGCGCGGTCTGGTTGCCGGGCAGCTTGCCGTCCTGGGCGGCGACGTGCTGCGCGGCCTCCTGGGCCTGCTGCCGCTGGGCGCCGGTCAGGGCCAGGTAGCCCTGGGCCAGCTGGCCCGGCGCGATGCCGTAGGTCTGGCCGTCGGTGGTCACGGTCCTGAGGAACTGCGAGATCGCGGCGGCCTTCTCGGCGGACAGCCCGCCGGTCGGCACCATCGCGTACTGCACCGCGGTCAGCGGGTACGCCCGCTGGTCACGCGAGAACGCGGTGTCCGGCGCGCCGTAGGGCAGCAGCTGGACGCCGGTGGCGGCGTCGGTCGGCATGTCGGCGACGGCGGCCTGGAAACCGGCCGTGCCGGGCGCGACGTAGGAGCCCGCCGGGTTGAGCAGCGCCGCCTCGGGCAGCGAGAACGCCTTGGCCTGGGCGGTGTCCATGATGGCGAGCAGCGAGCGCTGGCCGGGGATCTGCGCGGGGCAGGCCTTGTGGCTGCCGTCGGACTCGGTGTTCGGCTGCTGGCAGTTCGGCTGGTACTGCATCAGGTTGCGGGCCACCCGGCCGAGACCGTCGATGGACGGGTTCCACTCGTACTGCTTCCAGTGCTGGAAGTCCACGTTCGGGATGCTCTGGGTGGGCCCGGAGTAGTCCTGGACCTGGAAGGCCTCCGCCGGGTAGCCGGCGAACTTCGGCTTCAGGTAGAAGCTGTCGACGTGCATGCCCCACGGGTCCGGCTCGCCGTCGAGGAAGCGGCTCGCGTCCGGGTCGGCGGCCAGCCACGAGGTCAGCTGGTAGGTGAAGTCGGTGGTGCCGCCGGGGACGCCGGGGTAGATCGTCAGGGTCCCGCCGCAGCTCGTCGGCCAGTGGATCCCGTTGGCCGTGGTCTCCGGGTTCAGCTGCCTGAACTCGGGGTCGGTGAACAGGCAGGTCGGGTTGCCGGCCACCGAGGCGATGGTCGTACCGGGCGAGGCGTAGGACTGGGTGAGCAGCTTGGCCACCAGCCGGGCGTTGAGCCTCATGTCGCGGATCTGTCGACCGGTCTTCGGGTCGTCGATCAGGTACGTGACCGAGATGCCGGTCGTGGCGAGCGGGGCGTAGACGTACGGGCGGGTGGGCGGCGACCGGTCGGGCCGCACCGTCAGCGCGACCTCCGTGGTGCCGCTGCCGGCCAGGAACGCCGCGCGGGCCTGCGGCTCGCCGCCGGCCGGGACGTAGCCCACGGTCATCGGCGCGTCGCCCAGGCACAGGCCCGAACGCCACTGCTGCATGGCCCGGTTGGCCATCTCCAGGCCGGCCGCGCCGAAGGCCTGGCCGCTCACCTTGCAGGACTCCGCCGTGGGGGCGAACGAGAGCGGGACCACCGTCCGGTGCTGCCAGGCGCACTGCTCGCTGGTCCGGTTGCCGGTCTTCCAGTTCTGGTTGCCCGGCGTCATGATCCCGTCGGCGGCGGTGTAGCCGTCCGGGTCGGTGTCCAGATCGTGGAACTCGCAGTCGGCCTTGCCGTCGAGGACCTGGTAGAGGTCCAGCGGGTCGCCGCCGTAGTTCGGCTCGACCACCAGGGAGCAGGGGTGGGTCGCGTCACAGCCGAGCGTGGCGCTCTCCTTGGCGCTCCACACCTCGATCGAGGCGGCGCCCGAGCCGTCCGGGCCGGTCGCGGCGATCACCTGGTTGGTGGGCCACTCCGGCACCTCGGTGCGGGTCGGCCGGGGCGGCTGCTCGAAGCCCTTCGAGGGGTCGCCACCGTAGAGGGTGCTGCCGTAGCAGTCCGTCACCGCGGGGTCGGTGCCGCGGCACTGGTAGATCCGCACCGCGTACAGGATGTGGGTCGACAGCGGCTGCGCGGTCGAGACCGGTGCGTTGGAGCCCAGGGCGACCGTCGGGGTGAACCCGCTCCAGGAGACCTGGAGCACCTGGTTGGTCAGGTTGCTCGTCTGGGAGACCGTCACGCTGCCTTCGGGCCCGTACGACTTGGTGGCGGGGATCCAGACCTTGGGGCCCTTGACCGTCGTGGCCGAGGCGGCGTGCGCCTGCGGCGCCGCACCCAGCCCGATCGGGATGACGGCGAGCGTCGCCACCACGGCCTTGGCGAGTGCCAGGGCCGGTAGTCGGCGGCGCCACCTCCCTCGGTCTCTCGGGTCGGGTACGCGGTTTCTCATGGCGAGGCCTCCGGGAGGTACGGGCCGCCGAGGGAGGCGGCGCGAGGGCGTCGATCGCGCTGGGGACGGACGGTTCCGTGCGTACTATTCGGCCAGCCGGATATGGCGGGATCCGGTCGGCCAGATGTACGAGACCACAACGCGACGACTCCGTACCGGAGTTGGGAACTCCGCAAAGGGGCGGGCGCGCGCCGGGGCGCGGGCCCGCCGACCTGCGGTCCGGGTACCGGGTGAGCGGTACCGGGCGGCTCAGTGGGCCGGGGTGTAGGACAGCGCGAGCTTGCCGATCTTCTGGCCGGCGGTGAAGTAGCCGGTGCCGAGCTTGGTGTCGAGGTACTGCGCGCCCGCCGCGTCCACCTCGAAGCTGGAGGAGGCCAGGTTCTGGGTGAGGCCGCTGCGGGTGATCACGTTGTCGCCGGACGGGTCGAGCAGCGGGACGGGGGTGGTCGAGCCGTTCGGCACCGCGGTGAAGTAGCCGTTGTCGACCGAGAAGTCGAGCTGCTTGAACGTCACGCTCCTGCCGGTCCTGAGGTTCAGGAAGAGCAGGCCGCCGCCGAACTGCACGTCGCCGTAGAAGGAGGGGATGTTCGCCGCGCCGCCGGTCACCGGGAGCGTCACGGTGAGGCCCGCGGTCTGGTCGTAGGCCGGGCTGGCCGGCTGGAGCGGGATGACCACGATGCCGTTGAGCGCGGCGTTGGTCAGGAAGTCGACGTCGGTGGTGATCACGGCCTGGCCGGCGGCCGGGGTGGTGGCCGCGTCGGCGACGGCGGCACCGCTCACGGCGGTCAGCGACAGGACGACGGCGGCACCGGTCGCGGCCAGGCGGGCGCTGAGGCGGGACATGCTGGACTCCTTGGGAGAGGGAGAGGTGGTGTGCGGGTCGCGCGGTTCACAGGAGCCCAGGGGTGGGTGGCGCTGCCGCGGGCGGACCGGGGCAGGGCCCGCCTCCGGCGTCCCGTGGTGGTGGAGCCGGGCCGGCGGCCGCGGGGAACGGGCCCCGCGGCCGCCGGTGTGGTGCGGGTGGATCAGGAGTGGGTGACGGAACCGCAGGCGAAGGAGGACAGCGGCAGGAAGCCGAAGCTCTTCAGGTCGTTGCCACCGTTGGTGCAGAGCCAGCCGTTCTTGCCGAAGATGGCGCGCAGGGTGGCGTTCGAGGTCCACTCGGCGTCGCGGAAGACGTTGTAGACCACGCGGGAGTAGGGGGTGGCCGCGTAGGCGGAGCTGATCGTCTTGGTGGTGGTGTCCACCGGGCCGCCCGTCACGCCGTCCACGTTGCGGATGGTCAGCGGGCCCTGGACGTCGGCGCCGGCGCCCTTGCCGTAGTAGACCTGGCCGATGTAGTGGGCCACGGAGTAGGGGACCAGCGCGTTGACGTCGGCCAGCGCCGGGTCGCTGCCCTGGTTCTCCTGGGTGCCGCTGGTGACGCAGGCGCCGGGGGTGACCGCGACGCCGCCACCGATGGTGGTCAGGAAGAAGGAGCGCGTGCCGGAGTCGGACTGCGGCAGGAAGGGCTTGATGGTGGCGTTCGGCAGCGACGCGTCGATGTCGTGCCAGTTGGTCACCGCGCAGGTGTAGATGTCCTTCAGGTTCGCGGTGCTCAGGTTCGCCGGGGCGTTGCCGGTGGCCGGGGCGGCCCAGGCCACGGCGTCCTTCGCCAGGCTGACGAAGTCGTCGGTGGTCGGGTCGGTCGGCTGCGGGCCGCGCGAGGAGCGGGCGAAGTCCACCGTGGTGTTGGTGTAGGTGGTCAGGGCCTTGATGCCGGCGCCGGAGCCGTTCGGGCGGGCGATGGTGGCGGCGCCGGCCTTCGGGGTGATGGTGGTGCCGGTCGGGGTCGCGTCCCAGCTGTAGACGCGGGGCGCGGTCGGGTCGGTCAGCGACGCGTTGTAGTCGGCGGCGAGCTGGTTCAGCACGGCCTGGGTGGTGTCCGAGCCGGTGCCCACGAAGTCGATGGCGCGCGGGGTCACGCCGGCGGCCGGGTCGGCGACGGCGGTGCCGCCCGCGACGGTCGCGATGGAGGTCGCCAGGGCGGCGACGGTGAGCAGCTTGGCAGCGGTCTTACGCATGTTCCTCTTCCTCCGGGGGAGAGACGTACATCGCGTGAACCCGTACTCCGTTCGGGAGTCCGGTGCCGTGTGGCCGCGTCCGCTGCGGCCTCGCCGGCAGTGCCGATCCTGTCCGGCGGGGAGGTTCCGCCGGAAGAGAGGTCGAGCCCCGCCGGGGAATGTCGACTCATCGGTTCGGCGAGGTTTAGCCACTGGTCAGCGTGCACGTGACAGGGGCACTGCCCGGGCTCCGAACCCGGTCGACGTTCTTCTCCAGGAGGCTGCTCGGGGTGTTGCCGGAAACCTGCCCTTCACCGGAACTGCACGGGAGCGGAGCCGGAGCGGAGTCGTCGCCTCCGCGAACGCCTGTATGACAGGCCGTCGGGCGACGGACCGTTACGACGGCTGCGGTTCACAGCGGCCAGCGGCCGTCCCGCCCGGACCTGCGCAACTCCTGGCCCACCCACTGCAGTCCGGCCAGGAACCCCTCCGCCCCGGCCTGGCACTGGTCCCGCCGCAGGTAGCCCCGGGCGCTGCGGGCCACCGGAACGGCGTCGGCCGCCCCCGGCCGGGTGCTGCGCACCGGCAGGTAGGCGGCCCAGACCCACTGACGCCCCTCGGACTGCCCGACCGAACACCGCAGTGCGGCCCGCTCGATCAGCAGCACCCGCACCGCCTCGGCGAGTTCCTCCTCGCCGCGGTACGTCCGCACGCCGACACCGAGTGGCCGCCCGTTGGCGGCCCGCAGCGCCCAGCCGAGGCAGCGGTCCCCCGCCGGTACCACCAGCAGCCGGGGCCCGCGCCGCTCAGCGGCCATCGGCACGTCTCAACCGCACGGTGGACTCCGGGAGTTCGCGTGGGGGCTGCTTGGAGAGCAGCACCACGAACCGCCGGAAGGCGTTCTGGCAGGTCGCGTACCGCTCGTACGCACGGCTCGAACGCACCTCGGGCAGGGCGCGCGAGCCCGGGACGACCCAGATCCAGCCGATGCCCTCCCGTACGTGGGTGATCCGTGCGGTGAGCTCGGCCGCCGCGATGCGCAGCCCGTCGAAGCCCCGCTCGGCCTCGCCCGCCGTCTCGAACGCGGCCGGGGTGATCGCGACCACCCGTCCGTTGGGCGCCTTCAGTTGCCAGCGGTAGCGCCCGTCCGCCGCCCGTTCGGCGCGGAACCCCCCTCGACTTGCCCCTGCTGCGGTGTGACCGCGGCCGGCAGCGTTCACTGCCCCCTCCGTCCGGTTGCCCTCCGGATTCCCCTCCGAGCGGAGCAAAGCTATGTGTGCACACGGAGGCCCCGAAAGCCCAGAACGTTCACAACTTGCTGTGTTGGTCGGGAAGTTCTCTCTCGTTTAACTTTCACCGGATCGGGCCGGAGGAAGGCCGGTGGCAGGCCGGAGCGCTCAGAGGCGGGCCGTCCAGCGCACCATCGTCCCCTTGCGGTACGGCCCGCTCTCGTGCCAGGCGTCGCCCCCGAGCGCCTCGGCCCGCCGGGTGAGGTTGAGCAGGCCGCTGCGCCGTCCGCCCTCCGGGATGCCCACGCCGTCGTCCGTCACGGTGAGCAGCACGCCGGGCCGCCCGCCCTGGTCCAGCGACTCCGGGTCGCCGCCCACCGGCCGGCCGTCCTCGTCCAAGTGGGCGGTCGCGTCGATCTCCACACCGACCCGGGAGGCGCGCGCGTGCCGGGCCGTGTTGGAGAGCATCTCGCGCAGCGCAGCCAGTAGTTGACGGCCGGTCTTCTCGCCGACCAGGCTCTCCACCGGCCCGACGAAGCTCACCGAGGGCTTGAAGCCGAGCGCGGCCGCGGCCTGGCTGGCCTCCCGCAGCACCCGGGTGCGCAGGGTGTCCGGCGCGTCGCCGTGGTTGTCGTGCTGGAGCGCGTAGATCGTGGTGCGGACCTCCTGGATGGTGGCGTCCAGCTCGTCCACGGCCTTGCCGATGCCGACCTTCACCTCCGGGACGACGGCCCGCCGGGCGGCGCTCTCCAGCATCATCCCGGTGGCGAACAGCCGCTGGATCACCAGGTCGTGCAGGTCGCGGGCGATCCGGTCGCGGTCCTGGAAGACGGCCAGCCGCTGCTGGTCGCGCTGGCCCTCGGCGAGCCGCAGGGCGAGCGCGGCCTGCGAGGCGAAGGTCTCGGCGAGCTGCTTCTCGGTGTCGGTGAACGGCACCGCGCCGGTGGGGCGCCAGACGCAGAGCCCGCCGAGCACCCGCCCCGCGGCGACCATCGGCACGGCCATGGACGGGCCGAAGCGGCGGGCCAGCCGGATCACCACGGTCGGATCGCTGGACATGTCGTCCAGGTAGACGCTCTCCCCCGCGAGCAGCCGCGCCGCGAAGCTCTCCCTGGGCAGCAGCTCGCCGCGGACGAACTCGGCCAGCTCACCGGAGGCGTGCGCGACCCTCATCTGCCCGTCGCCCTCCGGGCCGGTCGGCAGCAGGATCATGCCGAGGGCGGCGTCCGCCAGCTCCCGGACCTGCTCGGCCGCGACGGTCAGCGCCGTCTCGGCCTGCTCGGCGGAGAGCAGGGCGGTGGTGACGGCGGCGGCGCCGGCGATCCAGCGTTCGCGGCGGCGGCCCTCCTCGTACAGCCGGGAGTTCTCGATGGCCACGCCGGCCGCCGCGGCGAGGGCGTGCACCACCTGCTCGTCCTCGGGGGTGAAGGCGCCGCCGCCCTTCTTCTCGGTGAGGTAGAGGTTGCCGAACACCTCGGCGCGGACCCGGATCGGCACGCCCAGGAAGGTCTTCATGCACGGGTGGTGCGGGGGGAAGCCGGTGGAGCGCGGGTCGGCGCCCAGGTCGGTCAGCCGCAGCGGCTCGGGGCGGTCGATGAGCGCGCCGAGGATGCCCCGGCCGGCCGGCAGCTCGCCGATCTCGGCGGCGGTGTCGTCGTCGACCCCGACGTGGATGAAGTCGGCCAGGCCGGTGCCGCCGGGGGCGATCACGCCGAGCGCCGCGTACCGGGCGTCGACCAGTTCAGCCGCGCCCAGGGCGATCCGGTGCAGGGTGGCGTGCAGGTCCAGCCCGGCCCCGATCGAGACCACCGCCTCCAGCAGCCGCTGCATCCGGTCGGTGACGGCGGCGGCCGACTGCAGGCGCTCGGCGACCTCGGTGACCAGCGTGTCCAGCCCGAGCGAGGCGATCTCGGGCACCCGATGGGGTGTCGGCTCGGCAGTGGCCTCGGGAAGGTCCGGCGTGGGGTCCATGGAGAAAGCCTAGTTTGTACGCTTTTCAGTCGAAGGGGGGCGCGACCGGGGCCGCCCTCAGCGCCCCACCGGCTCCAGCAGCCCGTCCGCCTCCCGCTCCCGCCGCCACATCGCGTGCAGCCGCCCGTCCGGGTCCGCGACCAGCTCCGACCAGCGGCCCCGCTCGGCCACCCGCCCGCCGTCCAGCACCAGCACCTCGTCCACCGTGGTGTCGTCCAGCCCGGCCAGCCGGTGGGTGATCAGCACGGTGCTGCGGCCCGCGGTGGCGGCCAGCAGGTCGGCGGTCAGCGCGTCCGCGGTGGGCAGGTCGAGGTGCTCGGCCGGCTCGTCCAGGACCAGCACCGGGAAGTCCGCGAGCAGCGCCCGGGCGAGCGCCAGCCGCTGGCGCTGGCCGCCGGAGAGCCGGGCGCCGTGCTCGCCGACCATGGTGTCCAGGCCGTCCGGCAGCCCCTCGGTCCACTCCAGCAGCCGGGCGGCGGCCAGCGCGGCGCGCAGCTCCTCCTCCCCGGCGTCCGGCCGGGCCAGCCGCAGGTTCTCCCGCAGCGAGCTGTCGAAGACGTGGGCGTCCTGGGCGCAGAGCCCGATCACCCGGCGGACGGACTCCCCCGCCAGCGCCCGGCCGTCCACCGCCCCCGGGCCGTCGGCGGCGAACCGCACCGTCCCGGCGCTCGGCTCCAGGAAGCGCAGCAGCGCCTGGGCGAGGGTGGTCTTGCCGGAGCCGGACGGGCCGACCACGGCGATCCGGCGGCCCGCCGCGAGGTCGAGGTCCACCCCGACCAGGGCGTCCGCCGACTGCCCGGGGTGCCGTACGGTCAGGCCGCGCACCGCGACGGGCAGCGGCCGCCCGGGCAGCGCCACCGGTTCGGCGGGCTCGGCGACGGGCTCCGGAGCGTCCAGCACCTCGTCCAGCCGGGCCCGCGCGGCGCGGCTGCGCTGGCGCGCCTGGACGGCGAGCGGCATCCCGGTGACGGCCTCGAAGGCGGCCAGCGGGGTCAGCACCACCACGGCCAGGCAGACCGGCGCCAGCTGTCCGTCGCGCACCCCCTGGACGCCGACGGCGGCCGCGGCGGCCACGGTCAGCCCGGTGAGCAGGGTGATCAGCCCGGTGCCGAGCGCCGTGGTGGCGGCCGAGCGGGCGGCCAGCCCGGTCAGCGCGGCGTCGGCGGTGCGGACGGCGGCCAGCCGGGCGGGCAGCGCGCCGGCCACGGTGAGCTCGGCGGTGCCGGTGAAGGCGTCCACCACGGCGGTGGCCAGCCGTCCGCGCGCCGGGGCCTGGCGCCGCTCGGCGCCGGCCGACCAGCGGGCGGCCAGCGCGGGCACCAGCACACCCGCGAGCAGCAGCCCGAGCCCGAGCACCAGCCCGGCGGCGGGCAGGAAGGCGGCCGTCGCCGCCGTCGCCGCCAGCGCGACCAGGCCGGCCACCGCGGCCGGCAGCCGCCAGCGCAGGTAGTGGTCCTGGATCGCGTCCACGTCGGCGACCAGCCGGGAGAGCAGGTCCCCGCGCCGGAAGGCGGGCAGCCCGGCCGGGGCCAGCGCACTCAGCCGCCGGTAGACGGCGGCCCGCAGGGTGCCGAGGGTGCGCAGCACCGCGTCGTGCGAGACCAGCCGCTCGGCGTAGCGGAAGACGCTGCGGCCGATGCCGAAGGCCCGCACGGACGTGACGGCCATCATCAGGTACAGCACCGGCGGCATCTCGGAGGCCCGGGAGATCAGGTAGCCGGAGGTGGCCATCAGGGCGACGGCACAGCCGAGGGCGAGCGCGCCGAGCAGGATCGACAGCGCCAGCCGGGGGGTGCTGCCGCCCTCGGCGGCGGGCTCGTCGGCGGGAGCGGGGGCCTCCGGGGCGGGGGTGGGCCCGCCGCTGTGGGCGAGCGGGGCGACCGGCGCGGCGGCCGGGAGGGCGGGCGGTCCCGCCAGCCGGACCCGCCGGTCCGCGACGGCCAGCAGGGCCGGCCGGTGGGCGACCACCAGCACGGTGCGCGAGGGGTCGGCGGCCAGCGCCCGGACGGCGTCCACCACGGCCGCCTCCGAGGCGCCGTCCAGGTTGGCGGTCGGCTCGTCCAGCAGCACCAGCGGCCGGTCGTCGGCGAGCAGCACCCGGGCGAGCGCGAGGCGCTGGCGCTGCCCGGCGGAGAGCCCGGCGCCGTCCTCCCCCAGGCAGGCCGCCAGGTCGGTCACGAAGTCGAGCGCGTGCGCGGCCCGCAGCGCCGCCCAGAGCTGCCCGTCGGTGGCCTCCGGCCGGTAGAGCCGCAGGTTCTCGGCGACCGTCCCGGCGAACAGGTGGGGGTGCTGCGGCACCCAGGCGATCTGCCGCCGCCAGCTCGCCGGCTCCAGGTCGGCCAGGTCGTGGGTGCGGCCGTCGGCACCGGTGATCCGGACGGTGCCCGCCGAGGGGGCGGTGAGGCCGAGCAGCACGGCCAGCAGGGTCGACTTGCCGGCGCCGCTGGGGCCGGTGAGCGCGGTGCTGGAGCCCGGCGGGAGGGTCAGTGCGGCGTCGTCCAGGGCGGGCTCGGTGCGCCCGGGGTGCCGGACGGTCAGGCCCTCGGCGGCGATCACGGCACCCGCGAGGTCCGGTGCCGGGCGGGTGCCGGCGGCCGGCAGCGGGGTCTCCAGCACCCGGAACAGCTCGTCGGCGGCGGTCAGCCCCTCGACGCTGGAGTGGTAGAGCGCGCCGACCTGGCGGATCGGGAAGTAGACCTCGGGGGCGAGCACCAGGATCAGCAGCCCGGTCTCCAGGTCGAGCGTGCCGTCGACCAGCCGGAAGCCGACGGTGACGGCGACCAGCGCGACGGACAGGGTGGAGAGCAGCTCCAGGGTGAAGGAGGAGACGAAGGCGATCCGCAGGGTGCGCAGGGTGGCCCGGCGGTAGTCGGCGGTGATCCGGGCGATGGTGGCCGCCTGGGCGCGCGCCCGGTTGAACACCTTGAGGGTGGGCAGCCCGGCGACCACGTCCAGGAAGTGGTGGGAGAGCCGGGAGAGGGTGTTCCACTGCCGGTCCATCCGGGACTGGGTGGCCATCCCGATCAGCACCATGAACAGCGGGATCAGCGGCAGCGTCCCGGCGATGACCGCGGCCGAGGTGAAGTCGGCGCCGACGATCCGCAGCAGCACGATCACCGGGACGACCACGGCCAGCGCCAGCTGCGGCAGGTAGCGGGCGAAGTAGTCGTCCAGGGCGTCGATGCCGCGGGTGGCGAGGGTGGTGAGTTCGCCGGTGCGCCGGCCCGCCAGGTAGGACGGGCCCAGCGCGGTGGCGTGGTCGAGCAGCCGGCGCCGCAGGGTGGACTTCACCCGGGCGACGGACCGGTGGGCGGTGAGTTCGGTGAGCCAGCCGACCAGCCCGCGCCCGACCGCCGTCAGGGCGAGCAGCAGCAGCGGTGTGGTCAGCTCGCCGAGCGTCGCCCCGCGCTGGAAGGCGCGGACGACGATCTCGGCGACCAGACTCGCCTGGGCGACCACCAGGGCCGCGCCGACCGCGCCGAGCAGCACGGATCCGGCGAGGAAGGCCCGGGTGGTGCGGGCGTACCCGAGGAGTCGGGGGTCGACCGGCTTCATCGCGTCAGCCCTGGTCGAGCCGGGTGGCCGGGTCGTGCCCGGGGATGTGCTGGACGCCGATCCGCTTGCGGAACACCCAGTACGTCCAGCCCTGGTAGAGCAGCACCAGCGGGGTGAAGACCGCCGCCACCACGGTCATCACCTTCAGCGTGTACGGCGAGGACGCCGCGTTGCTGACGGTCAGGCTCCACTCGGGGTTGAGGGTGGAGGGCATGACGTCCGGGAAGAGCGCCAGGAAGAGCATCGCGACCGCGGCCACGATGGTCAGCCCGGAGAACGTGAACGCCCAGCCGTCGCGCCGCAGTCGGTTGGCCGCGAGGGCGCCGAGCAGGGCCAGCACCGCGACGGCCGCCGCGGCCAGGCTGCGGCCGTTGCCGTGGTCGAGCTGGGTCCAGCCCAGGAAGGCCAGGGCCAGCACGGCGGTGGCGAGGCCGGACCACAGCGCGGCCGTCCGCGCCCGGTCGCTGATCCCGCCGACGGTCTTGAGCGCGGCGAACACCGAGCCGTGGAAGGTGAACAGGGCGAGCGTCACCAGGCCGCCGAGCAGCGCGTACGGGTTCAGCAGGTCCCAGAGGGTGCCCGTGTAGTTCTTCCGGGCGTCGATGTCCACGCCGCGCACGATGTTGGCGAAGGCCACGCCCCAGAGGAAGGCCGGGAGCAGGGAGGTCCAGAAGATGGCCTCCTCCCAGTTCCGCTGCCAGCGCTCGCCGTCGCGCTTGTGCCGGTACTCGAAGGCCACGCCGCGGATGATCAGGCAGACCAGGATGGCCAGCAGCGGGATGTAGAAGCCGCTGAAGAGCGTCGCGTACCAGTCCGGGAAGGCCGCGAAGGTGGCGCCGCCGGCGGTCAGCAGCCAGACCTCGTTGCCGTCCCAGACCGGGCCGATGGTGTTGATCAGCACCCGCCGCTCGGTGGTGTTGCGGGCCAGTGCCTTGGTCAGCACGCCGATCCCGAAGTCGAAGCCCTCCAGGAAGAAGTAGCCGATCCACAGGACCGCGATCAGCACGAACCAGACGTCGTGGAGTTGCATGTCAGATCCTCAGTTCCCCGGTGGTCCCGGCGCCTCAGTAGGCGAAGGCGAGCGGCTTGTCGGCGTCCTCGTCCGAGGACGGTCCGCGCAACGACGGGTCCGTGGCGGGCGGCTGCTCGGTCACCACCGGGCCGGCCTTGGCGTACTTGACCAGCAGCCGGACCTCGATGACCGCCAGGACCGCGTACAGCGCGGTGAAGGTGCACAGCGCCCCGATCTGGGTGCCGACGCCGACGTTGGGGGAGACGGCGCTGGCCGTGGTCATCAGCCCGAAGACGGCCCAGGGCTGGCGGCCCATCTCGGTGAAGATCCAGCCGAAGCTGTTGGCGATCAGCGGGAAGCCCATGGTCAGGATGCCGATCCGCCAGCTCCACTTGGTCAGCAGCGGCCCCAGTTCGCGCGTGGGGGTGAGCATCAGCCGGGGCACCTCGGTCTCGCCGGTGCGGAACTCCGGGCGCAGGAAGAGCTTCTTCCGGGTGGTCCACAGGCCGATCAGGCCGGCCACGAAGGAGGTCATCCCGAAGCCGATCATGAGGCGGAAGCCCCAGTAGGTGACGAAGATGCTCGGGATGTAGTCCCGGGGGTTGCCGCCGTGCTGGGCGGCCTCGGCGGCGGCGGTGTCGTTGATGCCGGGGACGGACGAGCTGAAGTCGTTGTGGGCGAGGAAGGAGAGCACCCCGGGTATCTCCAGGGCGACCGAGTTGTGGCCCTTGCCGACGTCGCCGACCGCGAAGACCGAGAACGGCGCCGGCGACTGGGTCTCCCAGAGCGCCTCGGCGGCGGCCATCTTCATCGGCTGCTGCTCGAACATGACCTTGCCCAGGGTGTCGCCGCTGAGCGCGGTGCCAGCGCCGAAGACCACCGCGAGCACCAGGCCGAGCCGCAGCGAGGTGCGCATCGCGGCGGTCTTCTTCGGGTCGGCGGTCTCCGGCTTGCGCTTGGCCTTCCAGAGGTGGAAGGAGGCGATGCCGACGACGAAGGCCGCACCGGTGAGGAAGGCGGCGGTCAGGGTGTGGAAGACGACCACGAGGGTGGTGTTCTGGAACAGCACCCGGACGACGTCGGTCAGCTGGGCCTTGCCGGTGGCCGGTTCGATCGCGTAGCCGACGGGGTGCTGCATCCAGGAGTTGGCGGCCAGGATGAAGTAGGCCGAGAGCACGGTGCCCAGCGCGACCATCCACATGCAGGCACAGTGGATCTTCCGGGGCAGCTTGTCCCAGCCGAAGATCCACAGGCCGATGAAGGTGGACTCGAAGAAGAAGGCGATCAGCGCCTCCATCGCGAGCGGGGCGCCGAAGACGTCACCGACGAAGCGGGAGTAGTCGGACCAGTTCATGCCGAACTGGAACTCCTGGACGATCCCGGTGACGACGCCCATCGCGATGTTGATCAGGAAGAGCTTCCCCCAGAACTTGGTGGCGTGGAAGTACTTCTCCTTGTTCGTCCGCACCCAGGCGGTCTCCAGGCCGGCCACGATCGCGGCCAGGCTGATCGTGAGCGGGACGAAGAGGAAGTGGTAGACGGTGGTGACGCCGAATTGCCAGCGCGCGATGGTCTCGTGAGCGATTGCCAGTTCCACGTCGCCCTCTCTCCCAACCTGCCCGCGTGAGGACGGGCATCTTCCGGACAAACTTCACCTGTAGCCGTAGACCGTTGCGTACCCACGCAAGCTTGTCCGCTTGTGAACGTGAACACGTTCACAAGGAGCAGTATCCCCCATCCTTACGGAGGAATCGCAGGTGGGGTGGGGTTCGGAGTGCTGTGTGATGCGTCACGGTCCGCGGAGCGGTGCGGACAGTCTGCGGATCCGCCCCGGTCGGGGGCAACGAACGACCGGGCGCACGGCCGGGCGTTGTTGGCCGAACCGGCGCTTGACAGCCGCGCGGGCCGGTCGCCCCGGACCGGCCCGCGTGCTAACGGCCCGTCCTCAGGCCCGTCCTCAGGCGCGGCCGAGCAGCTCGGTGCCCGGGGCGGAGCCGGCGCGGGCCGTGAAGAACCCGGTGAACCCCGCGAGGAACTCCTCCCGGGTGATCCGGCCGTCCCCGTCGGCGTCCAGCCGGCGGAAACCGTGCGACAGCTCCGCCGGGTGCACCCGGGCCCCGCCGAACAGCGCCCGGTACTCGTCGAACTCCAGGAAGCCGCTGCCGTCGGCGTCGGCCGCGGCGAACAGCGCCCGCAGCGCCGGGAGCAGCCCCCGCTCCAGGTAGGCCTCGTCCCGGTCGCAGCCGGCCAGGGTGGCCGCCACGAACTCCTCCTGGCTCACCCTGCCGTCCCCGTCGGCGTCCATCACCGCGCGCAGCTGCTCCCACCAGCTGTCGAAGGCCTCGTACACCCGGGCCTCGCCGGCCTCGTCCAGCTCCAGCTGCCAGCAGACGTTGTGCGCCATCGCGCGCAGGTCGTGCACCGTGACGAAGCCGTCGCCGGTCTGGTCCAGCACCTCGCGGAAGAACCGGTCCAGCCGGGGGCCGCGGCCGTCCCGCTCCGGCCGGCGGAACCTCGGCCGGGACGGCTCCGGGGAGCGGTAGCGCAGCCGCTCCGGCAGCCGGGGCACGACGGCGCCGGCGCCGCGGTGCAGCACGGCGGACAGCAGCGCGGCCCGCCGGGTGCGGACCAGCCCGAACCGCTCCCGCACCACCGGGGGCAGGTCCGCCACCGTCAGCGCGCGGATCGTCCGGGCGACCACCAGCCGCACCACCCGCCAGCCCGCGTCGCCGAGGAAGCGGAGCCGGCGCGGCCGGGGCGCCTCGCGCAGCAGGTCGTCCAGCAGGTAGCGGGCCGCCTCGGTGAACTCCAGCCGCTCCCGCGCGTACCGGGCGAAGTAGGCCGGCAACTCCCCCGCCGTGCCCGGGAGTGCGCCCTCGGGAAGCCCGAAGGCGGCGACCACCCCGCGGAACTCCGCGTACGCCGCCTCCAGTTGCCCGGCGTCGTACGGGTCCCCGCCCAGCCTGCGCATGGCGACCACGCACTCGAAGAGCGTCAGCAGCACCCACGCCCTGGTGCCCGCGTCCCGGGCGTCGTACGGCCGCCCGTCCGGCCCCGTCCCCCGGATCCGCTTGTGCGCCCGCTCCAGCCGGGCGACCTCCCGGCGCAGCGTCTCCGCGTCCTGGTAGAACAGCCGCCGCCCGCTGCCCAGCGTGTGCTCCACCCGCCGCCACGGGTGCGCCCGGTACGTCGAGTGCTCGACCATCCCGGCCGACACCACCGGATCGGCCGCCTGCAGCACCAACAGCCGCCAGGCGACCAGCAGGATCCGCCACTGGGACAGGTCCCGCCTGAACGACGCCGGGCGCTCAGCCACGGCGCCCGCCGGTGGCGCGCGGACCGGTCACGATCCCCTCGGCGGGCCCCTCGGGGACCACGGCCTCGCTCATGCGGACACCCCACTTCCCGTTCGGTGTCGTCGGCTCGCGCGATTCCGCACGAGCGACGACCGAACGGTCGCACACGACCGGGGCGACGGGCGGGCGAACGGCTTCCGGTTCACCCGATCGGGGAGGGCGGCCCCGGGAGCGGCCGGTCAGCGCTGGCGGGGGAGCTCGACGCGGAAGGTGGCGCCCTCGCCGGGGGCGGTGCGCAGGGTGAGGGTGCCGCCGTGGGCCCGGGTGAGGGCGGTGGCGATGGCGAGCCCGAGGCCGGCCCCGCCGCCGTTGTCGCGGCTGCGGGAGGCGTCGGCCCGGAAGAAGCGGTCGAAGACCCGCTGGGCCTGCTCCTCGGTGAGGCCGGGGCCGGAGTCGGCGACCTCCAGCAGGCAGATGCCGCCGGGGCCGGCCCCCACGCCGATCCGGACGGGGGTGCCGGCCGGGGTGTGCTTGACGGCGTTGCCGACCAGGTTGGTGACCACCTGCCGCAGCCGCGCCTCGTCGCCGACGACGGGTGCGGCGCCGGGCGCGCCGGTGCCGCCCGGGCCGGTGAGCGCGACGGGGCGGCTCGGGTCGAGGGCGGTGAGGTCGTGCAGCGCGTCGGCGGCGAGGGTGCGCAGGTCCATCGGGGCGAGGTCGAGCGGGCGCTCCTCGTCCAGCCGGGCGAGCACCAGCAGGTCCTCGACCAGGGCGCCCATCCGGTCGGCCTCGCTCTCGATCCGGGTCATGGTCCGCTTGACGTCGGCCTCGGTGGGCAGCGCGCCCATCCGGTACAGCTCGGCGAAGCCGCGGATGCCGGCCAACGGGGTGCGCAGCTCGTGCGAGGCGTCCGCGACGAAGCGCCGCATCCGGGCCTCGGACTCGGCGCGGGCCGCGAAGGCCGCCTCGATCTGGGTGAGCATCCCGTTGAGCGCGGTCGACAGCCGGCCGACCTCGGTGCCCGGGGAGAGCTCCGGCATCCGGTGGGACAGCTCGCCGGCCGCGATCCGTTCGGCGCCCGCCTCGATCCGGCGCAGCGGCCGCAGCCCGGCCCGTACCGCGAAGAAGCCGAGGGCGGCGATCAGCACCAGGACGCCGCCGCCGATGGCCAGGAAGGAGGTGCTCAGCTTGCCGATGGTGGCGTCGATGTCCTCGCGGGAGACGGCCACCATGACGTGGCTCGGGGTGACCTCCGGCGAGGCGTACGCGCTGGGGCCGGGGGCCTGTCCGCGGGGCGGCTGGAGCGGCAGCACCAGGACCCGCCAGCTGTGCCGGCCGCGCTGGTCGGGCAGGTCGAAGGGGACGTCGGGGGCGGTCCGGGCCGGGTCCAGCCCGGCCAGCTGGGGCGCCGGGTCGCTGTCCGAGACGGGCTGGCGCATCACGGCCTGGACCTTGCCGTCCGAGGAGAGGTACTGCACCAGGTACTGGCTGGGCAGGCTGACCTTCCGGGCGGTGACGGCGGGCCGCCCGGCGGCCTGCGCGGTCAGCTGGCTCGGGGGCTTGCGGGAGAGCGGCAGCCCGTACCGCTGGAGCTGCTCGTCCAGCTGCTGCACCAGCTGGCTCCGCACGGTGCCGAGCACGAAGGTGTCGCTGACCGCGAGCCCGGTGGCGACCAGCGCGAGGACGAGCACCAGCAGCCGGACGCGCAGCGACAGCCGGGAGGAGAACCGGGCGGACACGGGCGGGCCGGTCAGCCCTGCGGGGGGCGGCGCAGGACGTAGCCGATGCCGCGCACGGTGTGGATCAGCTTGGGGCCGTGCGTCGGGCCGGAGTCGAGCTTGCGGCGCAGGTAGGAGATGTACGACTCGACGATGGAGAGGTCCCCGCCGAAGTCGTAGGCCCAGACGTGGTCGAGGATCTGCGACTTGGAGACCACCCGGCCGACGTTGGCCATCAGGTAGTGCAGCAGCTTGAACTCGGTCGGGGAGAGCGAGACCGGGGCGCCGCCCCGGGTGACCTCGTGGGCGACCGGGTCGAGGCTGAGGTCGGCGACGACCAGCCGGCCGTCCTCGGCGGGCCCGCCGGCCCGGCGCAGGATGGCGCGGATCCGGGCGATCAGCTCCTCCAGGCTGAACGGCTTGGTGACGTAGTCGTCGGCGCCGGCGGCCAGGCCCTGCACCTTGTCGCCGACGCCGTCCTTGGCGGTGAGGAAGAGCACCGGCAGGTGGTCGCCGGGGTGGCCGTGGGCCGGCCCGGCTATCTGTCCGCGGCTGGTGCGCTCGCGCAGCCTCTCCACGACGGTGAAGCCGTCGAGGTCGGGGAGCATCACGTCGAGCACGACCAGGTCCGGGCGCTCGGCGGCGACGAGTTCGAGCGCCTCGGTGCCGGTGGCGGCGGAGGCGACGCGGAAGCCGGAGAAGCGCAGCGAGGCGGAGAGCAGTTCGCGGATGTTGGGCTCGTCGTCCACGACGAGCAGGAACGCTTCGCCCTGGCCCCCGGCCGCCGTGGGGCCGCCTGGTGTGGTGACAGTGCCTTGCACGGGGCTTTCGCCTCCCGGTCGGACGATGACGTTCAGCATGAGGCTAGCCCCCGGAGGCTATGCGGCATGGATGAATGTTGGATTAACACCTTATCGGTCGGTTTCTGGGCGCCCGGCGCCCAGCGGCGGGGTGGGTGGTGTGCGCACGGGCGTGAACACGACGGCCGGGGAGCGCGCGCTGCGCCATGCGCCGTGCCGGCTGCGCCGCACTCCTCCATGGCACTCCGGACCCGACCGGCCGGCCGCACCGCCGGGCGCCCCGGCACCGCGGACCGGCCCCGGCTCTTCCGGTTTTCCGCCTGCTATGATTTACCCCGAGGCGAAGGCAGTGCTTTCGAGCAATTGCCCGGCCCGATCATTTCGGTGGTCATAGCGAGAGGGAAACGCCCGGCTCCATTCCGAACCCGGAAGCTAAGCCTTTCAGCGCCGATGGTACTGCAGGGGGGACCCTGTGGGAGAGTAGGACGCCGCCGAATTCTTCTTACGGCCCCTGCCGTGTCCGACAGTGACACGGCAGGGGCTTTTTCCGTTTTTCCGCCGCCGCCCCCCTCCGTCCGTCATATGAGACGCCGAGTCCCGGAAGAGGCACTTTGCGGGCATCCGAGAGGATGACGGACGCCGAAACGGACTTGCGTCTCGCTACCTGAGACTGCAATATCATGCTATGGACAACACTAGCGGCGTCGGCGTTCTCGACAAGGCCGCTCTGGTGCTCAGCGCACTGGAGTCGGGCCCCGCCACGCTGGCGGGGCTGGTCGCCGCCACCGGTCTGGCGCGCCCCACCGCCCACAGACTCGCCGTCGCACTCGAACACCACCGCCTGGTCACCCGTGACATGCAGGGCCGCTTCATCCTCGGCCCCCGCCTGTCCGAGCTCTCCGCCGCCGCCGGCGAGGACCGACTGCTCGCCACCGCGGGCCCCGTCCTCACCCACCTGCGCGACGTCACCGGAGAGAGCGCGCAGCTCTACCGCCGTCAGGGCGAGATGCGCATCTGCGTCGCCGCCGCCGAACGACTCTCCGGCCTGCGCGACACCGTCCCGGTCGGCAGCACCCTGCCGATGAAGGCCGGCTCCGCCGCCCAGGTCCTGCTGGCCTGGGAGGAGCCCGAGCGCCTCCACCGAGGCCTCCAGGGCGCCCGCTTCACCGCCACCGCGCTCAGCGGCGTCCGCCGTCGCGGCTGGGCCCAGTCCATCGGCGAGCGGGAGCCGGGCGTCGCGTCCGTCTCCGCTCCCGTCCGCGGGCCCTCCAACCGCGTGGTGGCCGCCGTCTCCGTCTCCGGCCCCATCGAGCGGCTGACCCGTCACCCGGGCCGCCTGCACGCCCAGGCCATCATCGAAGCCGCCAACCGGCTCACCGAAGCCCTCCGCCGCAGCTGACGGGGGTACGGCCGGAAGGGCCGCGACCGGGGACGACCTCCTCCGGCGCGGCCCTTCGGCGTTCGGGCCTCCCGCGCGTTCCGGGGCTGCCCGCACTTCCGCGCTTTCCGTCCGGCGGTTCCGGGACGCGGATTTCCCGGGCCCTTCCCCGGGACGGAAAACCCCGGGCCGGAATGCGCCGCACCGGAATGCGCCCGCCCGGAATGCGCCGGATGGGAATGCGCCGGATGGGAATGCAGCGGGCCGCCGGGCATGCCCCCGGCCGGAATGCCCCCGGCCGGCATTTCCCGGGCGGAGCGCCACCCGCCCGGATTCACCTCCGCCCGCGAAGGCGCCGGCCTACGGTTCCAGCCGGTGCGGGCCCCGGAAGAGGAACGTGGCCTCACGGATCGACGGCAGGCCCAGGGCGAGCATCAGCAGCCGGCCGAGCCCCAGGCCGAACCCGCCGTGCGGCGGGGTGCCGTAGCGGAAGCAGTCGAGGTACCCGGAGAGCGGGCCGGTGTCCATGCCCTTCTCCCGGGCCTGGGCGACGAGGCGGTCGTACCGGTGTTCGCGCTGGGCGCCGGTGGTGATCTCCACGCCCTTCCACAGCAGGTCGAAGGACTCGGTGACGCTCGGGTCGTCCTCCGGCCGCAGGTGGTAGAACGGCCGCACCGAGGCCGGGAACCGGGTGACGAAGACGAACTCGTGCCCGGTCTCCTCGGCGACCAGGGCGGACAGCGCCCGCTCGCCCTCGGGGTCGAGGTCCTCCCTGACGCCCTGCGGGTCCCAGCCGGTGGCCCGGAGCGCGGCCAGTGCCCCGGCCATGGTGATCCGGGGGAAGGGCAGCGCCGGGACGACCACCTCCGTACCGAAGTGCTCGGCGACCGCCGCTCCGTGGCGCTCGGCGACGGCGGCCAGGACGCGGTGCAGCATCCGCTCCTCGAAGGCCATCACGTCCTCGACCCCGTCGACCCAGGCGATCTCGGCGTCCACCCCGGTGAACTCGGTGGCGTGCCGGGAGGTGAAGGACGGCTCGGCCCGGAACACCGGCCCGATCTCGAAGACCCGGTCGATGCCCCCGGCGATGGCCATCTGCTTGTAGAACTGCGGGGACTGGGCGAGGTAGGCGGTGCGGCCGAAGTAGCCGACCTCGAACACCTCGGCGCCCGACTCGGAGGCCGTCCCCATCAGCTTGGGCGTGTGCAGCTCGGTGAAGCCCTCCTCGGCCGTCACCTCGCGCATCGCCCGCTCGACGGTCGTCTGGACGTCGAAGACCAGGTGCCGGGAGGGGCGCCGGATGTCGAGGAACCGCCAGTCCAGCCGTTGGTCGATCCCCGTGCGCTCGTCGATCGGCAGCTTCGGCTCGGCCGGCGAGACGACCTCCACCCGGGTCGGGACGATCTCCAGACCGCCGAGCCTGACCTGCGGGGCGGCCACCACCCGGCCGGTGATCCTGACGGCGGACTCGACCGTCACGCCGTCGAAGGCGGCCTCGATGGCGTCGCCCTGCCCACCGCGCGGGTGGGTGACCTGCACGAGGCCGGTGTGGTCGCGGACCAGGACGAACTGGATGCGCCGCTGGAGCCGGAGCGTGTCGACCCACCCGTGGACGGTGACCGTCTCTCCGAGGCGTGCGGGCAGCTCTGCGACAAGGGTGCGCGTCATGACAGGGAACTCCCCGGCTGTGCGGGCGCGTTGGTCGCGCCACGTCGACGGGCGGTAGACGGCCGCCCTGGGCTCGTTCACCGTAGTCGATCAAGCCCGGGGGAGTCGCCCGGTTTTCCGCCCGCCGACGGGGCCCCGGGGAGCGGGCCCCGGCGGCCGCCGGGGCGGGCCCGTCAGTGCAGCCGGTCCTGCCAGTCGGCGGGGACCTTCCCGGCGGGGCCCGGGGTCGGCTGGTCGACCGGGTGGGCCGTGGGCGGTGCCAGCGGCGGGCCCTCGTAGTACGCGCCGGTCTCCAGGTTCCAGAACCAGTCCTCGCCGGGCTCGAAGCTGACCAGGAACGGGTGGCCGGCCTCGCGGGCGTGCCGGGTGGCGTGCCGGCCGGGCGAGGAGTCGCAGCAGCCGATGTGGCCGCAGGCCGCGCAGCGCCGCAGGTGGAACCACCAGCCGCCGCCGGCCAGGCACTCCGCGCAGCCGTCGCCGCTGGGCACCGCGGTGGGGTCGATTCCCGGGATCGGCTCGCCGGTCATACCTGCCTCCTCGGCTGGGCGGTCCGTCCCCACCAGCCTGGCCCGGCGGCGCGGGTGCTGCCAGTCCGGGGGCGTGGAGGGACCGCGGGGCGGGTTCGTCCTACCCTGGACCGCAGGGGGCTCGGGGCACCACCGGCACCAGCCCACGGAGTCGCCATGGCCACCACGAAATGGTTCTTCGAGCCCAGCCACACCGGGGCGGAGTTCCGGGCCCGGCACATGATGGTCACCTACGTGCGCGGCCAGCTCAAGAACGTGCACGGCTCCCTGGAGGTCGACCCGGACGCCCCGGAGCGGGCCAGGGTCGAGGCGGCCGTCGACGCGACCCAGGTGTACACCGGCTCGCCCGAGCGGGACGCGCACCTGCGCAGCGCCGACTTCTTCGACGTCGAGCACCACCCGACCTGGCACTTCGTCGGATCACGGGTCCACCGGGTGAGCGCGAGCGGCTTCGAGGTCACGGGGCGGCTCACCATCCGCGGCGTGACCCGCCCGGTCACCTTCGACGTGAGCTACCTGGGCCAGTGGGACACCCCGTGGTGGGAGGACGGACGCGACCTGGGCCCCCGGCGGCGGGCCGGGTTCACCGCTCGCACCCGGATCAACCGCCAGGACTTCGGCGTGAGTTGGAACGACGTGGTGGACCGCGGCGGCACGGTGGTCGGCGACCTGGTGGACGTCACGGTGGATGTCGAGGCCGTCCTGGAGAGCGCCCCGGAGCAGGGCGGCACAGGCTGACCACCGACCCCCGGACGCCGCGGCCGGCGGACCCCACGAATGGCCCGATCGCCCCACCCGTGTCGTTCGACTGCCGTATGATATGCCAACCTTGTTGATCCGAGGGGGAGTTGACGATGGACGACACGATCGCCGCCGGAATGAACGCGCTGGTCACCCTCATGGTGAACGCCGGCTGGAGCACGATCCGGGACCGGGTCCAGGCGATCCTGTCGAGGCACCGGGCGGTGGACCGGGTCGAGGAGGACACCGAACTGGAGCAGCTCCGCGCGGCCCTGCCGCTGCCGGACGGCGGGGAGGGCTTCTCGGAGGAGGACCAGCGGCGGATCCTCGGGCTCTGGCGGATCGGCGACGCCGCCCCGGACCTCCAGCGGCTGGCCGAGGCGCTGACGGAGAAGGACACCAACACCACCACCATCGTCAACAACGGGAAGATGGTCAACCACAGCGGCAGCGGCGACCAGCACATCACCTTCTGACCCTCCGCCCATGGCCGCGAACCCCCCGCCGGGGCCCGGGGGCCTCCCCTCCGAACCGCCCCGGCCCTCCCACGACACCACCATCCACACCGCCGGCCAGACGGCCAGCCACAGCGGCAGCGGGAACCAGAACATCTGGGTGGTGCCCCCGCGCCCGAAACCGGGGCCGAAGGCGGTGCCGGTGCTGCTGGTGCTCCTGCTGGCGGTGGGGGCGGCGCTCACGGCGGCGGCCGTCCTGCGGCCCCGGCCGCCGGGCCCCGTCCTGATCCGGGACGTCCAGCAGAACCAGTCCATGACCACCGGCACCGGTCCGGCCCTGATCACCCTGGAGGTCCCGGCCCGGCACCCGCCGGCGGCCCTCCTGATCGGCCTGCGCGACACCAGCCCGGCCACCAACTGCGTGCCGGGCAGCCGGCTCAGTGCCCACGACTCGGCCGGGGGGTCCCTGGACGTCCGGAAGGAGGCCGAGGAGTTCCGGGTCACGCTCCCCCGCGGCTCGGGGAGGGTCACCGTCCTGGCGACCGTCGAGAACGACGACCCCGGGTGCCGGCTGAACCTCTCCGCCACGGTGGCGTGAGACTCCGGCGACCCATCCGATCCCATCCACCTGGGGGACGCGTGCACACACTCGTCAACGGCACGGGCCGGCGCCTCGTCCTGTGCGCCCTGGCCGCGACGGCCCTGCTGGCCGGCTGCGACGGCGGGGGCCGCACCGCCCCGCCGCAGCCCGCCGCCACGACGTCGGCGACGCAGCAGGCGTGGCTCGGCAGCCACGTGAACATCGGGGTGAAGAACGACCAGCCCGGCCTCAACCAGAAGGACAACTACCACAACAGCGGGTTCGACTACGACCTGGCGATGTACCTGGGCAAGAAGATGGGCTTCACCCCGAACCTCGTCGACGTCCCCTCGGACCAGCGTGAGGAGAAGCTGAAGAACGGGGACGTGCAGTTCGTCATCGCCTCCTACTCGATCACGCCGGAGCGCAAGGCCCAGGTGGACTTCGCCGGCCCCTACCTGAAGACCTCGCAGGCGCTGCTCGTCCGCGCGGGGGAGACGAGGTTCACCAAGCCCGGGGACGTCGCGAAGAAGCACATCTGCACCGCGACGGGCTCCACCTCCGCGGCCGGCATGGCCTCCACCGCCCTCCCGACCCCGGACACCCTGCTGGCCGGCTCCCTCTACTCCCGCGCGGACTTCTCCACCTGCGTGGACGACCTGCGCAAGGGCGACCAGCAGGCGGACGCCGTCTACACCGACGCCGCGGTCCTCTACGGGTTCACCCAGCTCTTCCCCGGCCAGCTGAAGGTCCTGCCCCTCACCTTCGGGTCGATCAACTACTACGGAATCGGCATCCAGAAAGGCCACCGGGACGTCTGTCGGCAAGTGGTGCAACACCTGAAGGCGTTCCTCCGGGAGGAATGGATGCAGCGGTTCCACGACAATCTCCCCAGCATCGAGGACGCCCTCCCCGGCCGCTTCGCCAACGAGTACCGGCCCGACGGGAACACCGAGGTGGACCAGTACTCCAGCTGCAGCTGAGCACCCGCCCGTCCGCAGGCCCCGGCCCGCGCCCGGCCGGTGGGAACCGGTCGCCCCGGCCGTGCAACGTTTCGCCCCCCGCGCGGCATCCAACGGGTGGGACCCGGCGCAGGGAGGGGAGGCACCGGCGGGGCGGACCGGACCGGAGGGGATTTCCGATTCGGGCCCGCGCTCTCAGTTCGTATGCGACTTGACTTGTCAGGGGCGACTTCCGAAAGCTGTTGCACAGCCGTGACAGCCGCGCCGGAAAAGCCGTTCGACCAGGGACTTCCAAGGGTTAGCATTCCGGAATGGAATCGAACGTCCCCTCGATATGGAGTTCCTCGGAGGAAGCGGGCCCCCGGCCGTCCCGCAGGGCCCCGCTCCGGCTGGCCCGCCTCGGTGCGACCTTCCTGGGGGTGAGCGTCGTGTCCGGTGTGCTGCTGGCCGGGCTCGCGCTACCCGTCGCTGGCGGCATCGGACTGACGGCCAAGAACACGGCGGAGGGGTTCGAGGACGTCCCCTCCGACTTCAAGACCCCACCGCTCACCCAGGCCACCCAGATCTTCGACGCCAAGGGCGGCCTGATCGCCAAGGTCTACGAGCGCGACCGCACCGTCATCCCCGCCGACCAGATGTCGCCGTTCATGCGGCACGCCCAGGTGGACATCGAGGACGCCCGCTTCTACGAGCACGGCGCCGTCGACCTCAAGGGCGTGCTGCGGGCCATCAGCAAGAACGCCGAGAGCGGCACCACCGCGCAGGGCGCCTCCACGCTGACCCAGCAGTACGTGAAGAACGTCAACGTGGAGAAGGCCGGGGACGACCGGGACGCCGTCCTGGAGGCCCAGCGCAAGACCCTGGGCCGCAAGATCCAGGAGCTGAAGGTCGCCGTCAAGCTGGAGGAGGAGGTGCCCAAGGAGCAGATCCTCACCAACTACCTCAACATCACGTACTACGGGAACGGCGCCTACGGCGTGGAGGCCGCCTCCCAGCGCTACTTCGGCAAGAGCAACAAGGACCTGACCGTCGCCGAGGCGGCGATGCTCGCCGGGCTGGTCCAGAACCCGTCCCAGTACGACCCGGTGCGCTACCCCGACGCCACGGTCAAGCGGCGCAACGTCGTGGTCGACAAGATGCTCGAGAACAAGCACATCACCCCCGAGCAGGCCCAGGAGGCCAAGGCCGCCCCGCTCGGCCTCAACTTCAGGGCCCCGCAGAACGGCTGCATCACCGCCCAGGCCGGCATGGGCTTCTTCTGCGACTACGTCCGCCACGTGGTCAAGCAGGACCCGGTGTTCGGCCAGAGCGCCGAGGAGCGCAAGAAGGTCTGGAACACCGGCGGCCTGAACATCTACACCACGCTGGACCCGGACAAGCAGGCCGCCGCCCAGAACGCGGTGAGCAGCAACGTGCGCGTCACCGACAGCGTCTCCGCCGCCGTCTCGATGGTCGAGCCCGGCACCGGCAAGATCCTCGCCATGGCCCAGACCCGCCCCTACGGCCTCCAGGAGGAGAAGAACCAGACCGTCGTCAACCTCAACGTCGACGCGGCGATGGGCGGCGGCAACGGCTTCCAGCCCGGCTCCACCTTCAAGCCGGTCGTCGCGGCCGCGGCGCTGGAGGCCGGTGTCCCGGCGACCCAGGAGTACTCGTCCCCGAACAAGCTCGAGTACCCGACGATGAAGACCTGCGAGGGGACCTGGAAGAACGAGGCCCGGCCGAAGACGGTCGTGCCCAACGAGTCCGCGAGCGAGAAGGGCCCGTACCAGCTGAAGCAGGCGATGGCGCTCTCGGTCAACACCTACTTCGTCCAGATGGAGCAGGAGATCGGCCTCTGCGCGGTCAAGCAGATGGCCAACAAGCTGGGCATCAGCACCAAGGCCAGCGGCAAGCCCCTGGAGGAGGTCCCCGCGATGGCCCTGGGCGTCGAGGAGATGAGCCCGCTGACCATGGCGAACGTCTACGCGACCTTCGCCGCCCAGGGCACCCACTGTGCGCCGGTCGCCATCGACCGGATCACCACCGTGGAGGGCAAGGACGTCCCCGTCCCGGCCGGCCACTGCGAGAAGGTGTTCTCCGACTCGACGGCGCGGGCGCTGAACACCGTCCTCAACGGCGTCACCGAGAACAACGGCACCGGCGCGGCGCTCAGCCTGGAGGACAACCGGCAGATCGCCGGGAAGACGGGCACCTCGGACCGCAAGCGGGCCGCCTGGTTCAACGGCTACACCCCGCAGCTCGCCACCGCCGTCTGGCTCGGCGGCCCCAAGGGCGGCGTCGAGATGCGCAACATCACCATCAACGGCAAGTACCGCACCGAGGTGTTCGGCGCCGACGGCCCCGGCCCGATCTGGCGCGACGCCATGAACCAGGCCCTGCGCGGCACCCCCAAGCAGTCCCTGCCGATGGCCGACATCCCCGACCCGGCCCCCCGGACCACCCCGGGCAGCACCGGCGCCGCCACCGCCCCGCCCGCCACCCCGGGCGGCCCGGCCACCGCCGGCGCACCCGACCCCGCGCAGCCCTGACGGCGCTTTCCCCGCACGCCGCCCCGCCGGGCTCCCGCTCGGCGGGGCGGCGCCGTCTCCCGGGCCGGTCAACCCGCCTCGGCGAAGGCGGACTTCAGGGCCGCGGTACGGGTGAGGACGGCGACGGCGACGAGGGGGAGCGCGGAGAGGCCCTGGAGCACCGCGTACCAGAGCGGGCAGAGGCCGGGGATCGCGTCGACCGCGATGACGGCCACCGGCAGCACGGTGGCCAGGGTGCGCAAGCGGTCGAAGGGCCGGTACGAGCCGGCGGCGGCGCGGGTGGCCAGGTGGTGGAGGAAGCAGGCGAGCGCGGGGAGGAGCACGCCGCGGATCCACATGAACGGCGTCGCGGTGTGCCCGGCGGCCGCCGTCGCCGCGACGGTGCCGAGGACGACGGCGCCGCCCGCGCCGAAGAGCAGGACGCACCGCTTCACCGTGGTGAAGTCGGCCCGGCCGGTCGTGGTCGCCATGGTTCTTCCCCCTCCGAGTCGTTGTGGGAACGACGCTACGCAGCGGACGGGCGGCCGGGTATGGGCCCGGCCCCACGATCGGGTGGGGCTGGACCCACCCCCCGCCGACCTGCGGGTCCACGGGGGAAATCGAGCGGCGCGGGCTCCTCGTGATGGCTAGGGTGGCCCGATGACACCGGTCAAGAAGTTCCAGGTCACCTTCGACTGCGCCTCGCCCGAGCGCGTCGGCCGCTTCTGGTGCGCGGCCCTGGGGTACGTCCCGCCGTCCGTGCCCGAGGGGTTCGACACCTGGGAGGACTACCAGCGCTCGCTGCCGGCCGAGAAGCGCGACTCGTGGTTCGCCGCCAGCGACCCGACGGGGGCCGGCCCGCGCATGTACTTCCAGCGCGTTCCCGAGGGCAAGGTGGTCAAGAACCGGCTGCACCTCGACGTGCGGGCGGGCACCGGCCTGGTGGGCGCGGAGCGCGTGGCGGCCCTGGAGGCCGAGTGCGCCCGGCTGGTCGCGCTGGGCGCGACCCGGGGGGAGCTGCTGGTCGCCGACGAGGAGAACGAGTCGTGCCTCGGGATGCAGGACGTCGAGGGCAACGAGTTCTGCCTCGACTGACGGCCCCCGCCCGGAGGCGCCCGGCGAGCGTGCGGAGGCCCTCGCCCGGTAGCCGGGCGAGGGCCTCGCGGTCGTCCGGCGGTTCCGGGTCAGCCGCCGGACGGGTTCCTGGGGGCGCCGCCACCGGCGCCGCCGAAGCCGCCCGCCGCCGCGCCGCCCTCGACGAGCTGGCCCGCGGTGTAGCCGCCGTCGGCGTCGGGGGTGCCGACGACGGTCACGCTCTGGCCGGGCTGGAGGTCCCCGACCTTGCCCTCCCTGTTGAGCTGGACCTTCGTCGCGTCGCCGGTGGTGACCTTGACGGTGTTGCCGTTGCTGTCCGTCAGGTACACCGTGGTGCCGTCGACGGCTTTGACGGTGCCCCGGGCGAAGCCGGCCTGGCCCTGGCCGCCCTGGCCCGGCTGGCCCTGGCCCCCTCGGCGGGAGCCGCCCTGCCCGTAGCCGCCGGTCGGCGCGGCCACGGCCGGCCGGGCGGAGGACTTCCCGCTCCCCGTGGACCCGTGGTCCTGCTGGTACCAGACCCCTCCCGAGAACGCCCCCGTGGCGATCACGCCGCCCGCCAGCACCAGGCTGAGCCAGGGCAGCTTCCGCCGGGGCGGCGCGGCCAGTTCGGCGCGCACGTCCCGGGCGTCCGGCGCGGTGGCGAGGAGGGCGAGCTGCTCGGCCGGGGTAGCGGCCTCGGTCGTGGCGACCGTCGCGATCTCTTTGCTCATGACAGTGGAGTCCTACTCGTGCCGGAGGGCGTCGATCGGCCGCAGCGAGGCGGCCCGGTTGGCGGGGTAGCTGCCGAAGAACAGCCCGATGGCGACGGCGATGGCGAAGGCGCCGAGCACCGACGCGGGGATCACCACCGGGCGGATGCCGACGATGCTGACGTGTGAGCCGGCGATCCCGGCCGCCACGCCCAGCCCGGCGCCGATCACCGACAGCAGGGTCGACTCGGTGAGGAACTGCCCGAGGATCACCGCGCGCGGTGCGCCGAGCGCCTTGCGGATGCCGATCTCGCGGGTCCGCTCGGTGACCGTCACCAGCATGATGTTGGTGATCCCGATCCCCCCGACCAGCAACGAGATCGCCGCCACCGCGCCGAGCAGCACGGTGAAGGTCTTCGTGGTGCTCTCCCTCGCCGTGAGCAGCGAGGACTGGCTGGTGATCCGGAAGTCCGCCTTCGCCGGGTCGGCGATCGCGTGCGTCCCGAGCAGGACGCGGGTGATCTCGGACTGGGCCTGGGCGGTGGTGTCCGCGGACGAGGCCTGCACCAGGATCTGGTTGACGGAACCGAAGCCGGTGAAGGCGTTCTGCACCGTCGGCAGCGGGGCGATCACCACGTCGTCCGGGTCGGTGAAGCCGCTGCCGCCCTTCGCCCGGAGCACCCCGACCACGGTGAACGGCGTGCCGCCGAGGACGACCGACCGGCCGACCGGGTCCTCGGTGTCGAAGAGCTGCCTGGCCGTCGTCGCGCCGAGCACCGCGACCTTGCGCGAGGCGAGCACGTCGTCGTCGGTGAAGTACTCGCCGCGGGCGACCTTCTGGTTGGCGGTCTCGAAGTACGACGGGTAGGTGCCGACGATCGAGCCCGGGCTGTACGAGACGTTCCCGTACAGGGCCGTCCCGCTGGTGGTGACCACCGGGGCGACGGACCGGATCGCCCCGGCGTCCGGGTCGCTCGCCAGCGCCTTGGCGTCGGCGACCGTGAGCTTCTTGACGGCGGAGGTGGCTCGGGTGCCGCCGTTCGCCGAACCGGCGCTGACGGTGAGGGAGTTGGTGCCGAGCGAGGTGATCGACTCCTTGACCGCCACCGAGGAGCCGTTGCCGACCGCCAGCAGCAGGATCACCGAGGCCACACCGATCAGCACCCCGAGCATGGTGAGCGCCGAGCGCACCTTGTTGGCGGCCAGGCCGCCGACCGCGAAGCGGAGCGTCTGCCAGAGGATCACGCCGGCACCTCCGCGACCGCTGTCCCCGCGTCCGCCGCCTCCAGGAAGGGCGGCGGGCCCTCCACCGGGGCCTGCCGCAGGTCGCTCACGATCTGCCCGTCAACCAGCCGCAGCACCCGCTTGGCGTGCCGCGCGACCTCGTCCTCGTGGGTGATCAGCACGACCGTGCGGCCGGTGGCGTTGAGCCCGTCGATCAGGGCCAGCACCTCCTGCGTCGAGCGGCTGTCGAGGTTGCCGGTCGGCTCGTCGGCGAGCAGCATCGCGGGCGCCGTCACCAGCGCCCGGGCCACCGCGACGCGCTGCTGCTGGCCGCCGGAGAGCTCGTTGGGCTTGTGGCCGGAGCGCTCGGCGAGCCCGACGAGCGACAGCGCGGCCAGCGCCCGGCGGCGCCGCTCGGCGGTGCGCACGCCCGCGTAGGCGAGCGGCAGCTCGACCTGGGCCAGGGCGGTGGTGCGGGGCACCAGGTTGAAGGACTGGAAGACGAAACCGATCTTGCGGTTGCGGACCAGGGCGAGCTGCTGCTCGTCGAGGTGGCCGACGTCGGTGCCGTCCAGCAGGTAGCGGCCGGAGGTCGGGACGTCCAGGCAGCCGAGGATGTTCATCAGGGTGGACTTGCCGGAGCCGGAGCTGCCCATCACGGCGACGTAGTCGCCCTGTTCGATGTCCAGGCTGACGCCCTGCGGCCCGCCGGTCTCCGGGTCGCAGGGGCCGCGCAGTGCGTGCACGGTGGCGTCGCCGTGCCCGTACGCCTTGGTGAGCCGGCGGATCCGGATCACCGGGACGGGGTGCGCGGGGACGCGCTTGTCGATGACGTGGCGCATGAGCCGTCTCAGCCCCTGCCGCCGCGCCCGGCGCCGCCGCCGGTGCCGGTGCCCGGGAAGACCCCGCCGCCGGCGCCGCCGCCGTTCCGGTTGCCACCGAGGCCCGGGAAGGAGGCGTTCGGGAAACCGTTGCCGCCGCTGGTGGTGGGGATCTCGACCGTGTCGCCCTCCTTCAGTCCGGAGACCACCTGCACGGTGCTGTCGCCCTCGACCCCGACCCCGACGGTGACCCGCTCGGTGGCGCCGTCCGACCGCAGCAGGGTCGCGGTGCGCGAGGTGCCGGTGCCGGACAGGGCGGAGGTGGGCAGCGAGAGCGCGTGGTCGGCCTCGCCGGTGATCACCTGGACGGTGGCGCTGAGGCCGGTGCGCAGCGCGCTGGTGTCCCCGGAGAGCTGGAGGGTGGCCGCGTACTGGACGGCGGCGGAGCCGGCCGCGCCGCCGGAGCCGCTGCCACCGCCGCTGGGCAGCGAACTGACCGACAGCACGGTCGCGTTGAGCTTGGTGTCGGACTGGGCGTTCAGGGTGACGGTGGCCGCCTCGCCCTTCTTCAGCTTGAGCGAGTCGAGCTCGGAGAAGTTGGCGGTGACCTGCATCCCGGTCGGGTTGGTGAGCACGATGAAGCCGCTCGGGGCGGCCGTCGGACTCGCGGACGTGCCGGTGGACTTGCCGCTGGCGGAGGCGCCGGATCCGGTGGCCCCGACGGTGTCGCCGACCTTGCCGGAGACGGAGGCGACGGTGCCGTCCACCGAGGCGGTCAGGGTGGTCCCGGCCAGCGCCGCCTGGGCGTTGGCGAGGGTGGTCTGCGCGGTGGTGACCTGCTGCTGGGCCTGGGCCACCGCCGCCTCGTCGACCTTGGTGGTGGTGACGGTGGTGGTCTGCGGGGCGGGCGTACTGCTCCCGCCCGCCCCGCGGCCGCCGGCTCCGCCGCCCGCCCCGGCGCCGGAGGTGGCGGAGGTGGCGGGGGTGCCGGCGGAGGCGGCGCCCGGCAGCGGCTCGGTGGTCGTGGTGGTGACCCCGGCCTGGGCCTTGGCCAGGTTGGCCTGGGCCGTGGTGAGGGCCGCCTGGGCCGCGTCCACCTGCTGCTGGGCGGCCGTGGTGTCGACGGTGGCGAGCACCTGGCCCTTCTTCACCACGTCCCCGACCGCGACCTTGACCTCGGTGAGCCGGCCGCCGGTGGCGAAGTCCTGGGCGGCGTCGGTCGGTGAGACCAGGGTGCCGGTTCCGGACACGGTGGCCAGGACGGTCCCCTTGGACACCGTCGCGGTACGGGCCGCGGGCCTGGCGGCGGCCGGGCCGGAGCTGCCGTTGACCGTGGCGTACACCAGGGCCGCGCCGCCCAGCAGGGCCGCGCCGAGCGCGGAGTTGACGAGGACGGCGCCTCGCCGCCGTGGGAGCACCTTCATGCCGGACAGCTTCCCGGGGAGCTCTTGCGTCGCCCTGGGCGCGGACTGGGAGAAGACTGACCGGCCGGATCCGGGCATTGCGGGCAGAACACCCCTCCCGCGCGGGCGCCTTGGCCGCCCCGTGGGCGGCCGTTGGCCGAACTCCCAGCGGGCTCCCAGCGATCTCCAGGCATCCGGCAGGACGTTCCGAGGGCGTTCTCAGACGGCGGCGCGGGAAGTGCGGCGCGGGAAGTGCGGCGCGGGGGCGCCGCGCCGAAGGAGCGGCGCGGGTGCGCGGACTCCGGCCGACACAGGTGCGCGGAACGCCGCAGGGGCGCACCGGAGGACCGGCACGCCCCTGCGATCACCCGCGGAGCAGGACGTCAGAGCGACTTGCGGAAGGCCTCCGCCACCGACAGGAAGATCGAGTTGCCCTCGGCCTCGCCGATCGACACCCGCACGCCCTCCGGGAACGGCCGCACGACCACGCCGGCCTCGGCGCACGCGGCGGCGAACTCCGCCGAGCGCTCACCGAGCCACAGCCAGACGAAGTTGGCCTGCGAGTCCGGGATCTCCCAGCCCTGGGCGCGCAGCCCGGCCACCACCCGGGTGCGCTCCGCGACCAGCGCCTCCACCCGCTCCAGCAGCGCCTCCTCGGAGCGCAGCGAGGCGACGGCCGCGTCCTGGGCGAGCCGGCTCACGCCGAACGGGGTGGCGACCTTGCGCAGCGCGGCCGCGACCGGCTCGTGCGCGATCGCGAAGCCGACCCGCAGGCCCGCCAGGCCGTACGCCTTGGAGAAGGTGCGCAGCACGCAGACGTTCGGGCGGTCCCGGTAGAGGTCGATGCCGTTGGGCACCTCGGGGTCGCGGATGAACTCGATGTAGGCCTCGTCCACCACGACCAGGACGTCGCTCGGGACGGCGTCCAGGAAGCGCTCCAGCTCGGCGCGGTGGATCACGTTGCCGGTGGGGTTGTTGGGGTTGCAGACGAAGACCAGCCGGGTGTTCGGGGTGACGGCGGCGAGCATCGCGTCCAGGTCGTGGTCGCCGTTCGGCTTGAGCGGCACCGGGACGGGCGTGGCCCCGGCGACCGTGGCGACGATCGGGTACGCCTCGAAGGAGCGCCAGGCGAAGACCACCTCGTCGCCCGGGCCGGCCGTGACGAGCACCAGCGACTGGGCGATGCCGACCGAGCCGGTGCCGGTGGCGATGTGCTCGACGGGCACCCCGAAGCGCTCGGCGAGCACCGAGGTCAGCTCGGTGACGCCCATGTCCGGGTAGCGGTTGAACGAGCCGGCCGCCTTGACCGCGGTCTCCAGCACGCCGGGCAGCGGCTCGTAGGGGTTCTCGTTCGAGGACAGCTTGTAGGCGTCGGCGCCGGCCGGCTTGCCGGGCTTGTACGCGGGGATGCCGTCGAGGGTCGGCCGCAGCCGCGGGCCCTGCGCTGACGTACCACTGCTCACGGTCGTACTCCGTTTCCAGTTGCGGAACTCTCCGGTGCGCTCGCCCGCCACGGACGGGTTCGCCTCCGTGCCCGGACCTCGTGACGCGCCCGGACCAACCCGGTCGGGTGCCTTGCACGATACCGACCGCCCTCACCCGTAGGAGTGAGATGCCCGGTCGGGCTACAGGCGCAGATCAGCCATTCTGCCCCGTTCCTTTGGCACATGTCAGAGGTAAGAGGCCTGCTTTCAGGCGGGTATCGAAGGGGCGCACCCCGGCTCACTCATGGAGAAACGTATCTCCGCAGGCTCCCGATGCGCCGGTCACAGACCCTTGTCAGGAGCCATACGATCGGTCCGCCATGACAGCAGCAGCCAACCAGAGCGGTCGGCGTCCCACCACCTCACGGCGTCTGGAGCGGGCCGGCATCCGGGATGTGGCAGCAGCCGCCGGAGTGTCGATCACCACTGTCTCCGATGCGCTGAACGGGAAGGGCCGCCTGCCCGACGAGACCCGCAGCCGGGTGCGCGAGGTCGCCGAGCGCCTCGGCTACCGCCCCTCCGCGGCCGCCCGCACCCTGCGCACCGGACGGTCCGGCCTGATCGGGCTGACCGTCACGACCTACGGTGAAGAGCCGTTCACCTTCACCGAGTTCGCGTACTTCGCCGAGATGGCCCGGGCCGCCACCAGCGCCGCCCTGGGCCGCGGCTACGCGCTGGTGGTGCTGCCCGCCTCCTCCCGCCACGACGTCTGGGGCAACATCGCCCTGGACGGCACCGTGGTGATCGACCCGCCCGACCAGGACCCCCTGGTGAGCGAGCTGTACCGGTCCGGCGTGCCGGTGGTCAGCGACGGCAAGCCCGGCAACTGCCCGGTCACCGCCTGGGTCGACAACGACCACGAGGCCGCCGTGCTCGGCATCCTCGACCACCTCTCCGAGGCCGGCGCCCGCCGGATCGGCCTGCTCACCGGCACCAGCACCGACACCTACACCCGGCTCTCCACCGAGGCCTACCTCGGCTGGTGCGCCAAGGTCGGGCAGGAGCCGGTGTACGAGACCTACCCGGCGCACGACCCGGCCGCCGGCGCCGTCGCCGCCGACCGGCTGCTCGCCCGCCCCGACCGGCCGGACGCCGTCTACGGGCTCTTCGACCCCAACGGCACCGACCTGCTGGCCGCCGCCCGCCGCTACGGCCTGCGGGTGCCGGACGACCTGCTGCTGGTCTGCTGCAGCGAGAGCGACGTGTACGCCGCCACCGAGCCGCCGATCACCACGCTCTCGCTCAAGCCGCGCAAGATCGGCACCACCGTGGTCAACCTGCTCATCGACGCGATCGAGGGAGTGGACTCCGGGACGGGCGTGGACATCGCCCGGCTGTTCCCGCCCCGCTTCCGCACCGCCGGCACCGGGCCGCCCCCGGGCACCCTGATGCCGACCGAGCTGATCGTCCGCGCCTCCTCGCAGCGCCGGAGCCCGCGCACCACCGTGAGCCCGCCCCGGCCCCCGGGCGAGGTGTAGACCACCTCGCCGCAGCAGCCCCGAGGCCGGGAAGCGGTGCCCGGCCGGAGCTGACGAGACCGTACCGAGCCGGGACAAAACGGACCTTGTGGGACCGCCCGGCTGACGCTCCGGAGGATTGGATACCCACCAGGTGACGACGCCGGGAGAGTGGTCTTCCTATGATGGGCGAATGACTCCCGAGGACCGCTTCCCCGGGCCTGAGCACCCCCACTCAGGCCTCCGCCACCAGCCGGACCTCGATGTGCTGCCGTACGGCACCTATTACGAACCCGACCCCGCCACCGGCTACCCCGCCGCCCCCTACGACGGCGGCGAGGCCTACGACGGGGAGACCTACAGCGGCTACGGCGGAGCCCGCTACCTGGAACAGCACTGGCCCGCCGACGGCCAGGGCCACACCGTGCACGCCCAGGGCATCGGCCTGGACCACGGCCCCGCCTTCTCGGAGCAGGGGCACCAGGGACACCAGGGGCACCAGGCGCAGGGCGGCTACGAGGAGGGCACCGGGTACGAGGACGGTGCCGGGTACGAGGACGCGGGCGGGTACGAGGACGCGGGCGGGTACGACGAAGCCTCCGGGTACGAGGACGCCGCCGGCTACGCCGGGAGTCAGGAGCAGGGCGGCTACGACGGCCAGGAGCAGGGCGGCTACGAGCCAACCCTGCCCGACCAGCCCTCCCCGGCGCTGCGGCTCGACGGCCGCGACGACCCGCCGACCATCGAGCTCGGCCCGCCGCTGCCCGACCCCGCCGCGCCGACCTACCCGTACCCGGCCCCCGGCCCCGGCGAGCCCCCCGGCCCGGTCTACGTGGTCGGCGACGTGCACGGCTACCTGGAGGAGCTGCGCGCCGCGCTGCACGGCCAGGGCCTGATCGACGCCGAGGGCCACTGGTCGGCCGGCCGCGCCCGCATCTGGTTCCTCGGCGACTTCACCGACCGCGGCCCCGACGGCATCGGCGTCATCGACCTGGTCATGCAGCTGGCCGCCGAGGCCGCCGCGGCCGGCGGCTACTGCCGCGCCCTCATGGGCAACCACGAACTGCTCTTCCTCGGCGCCGCCAAGTACGGCGACGAGCCCGTCCAGTCCACCGCCGGCACCGCCTCCTTCCTCGCCGCCTGGCGGCTCAACGGCGGCCAGCAGAGCGACCTGGACCGGCTGGAGGCGCACCACATCAGCTGGCTCTCCCGGCTGCCCGCGATCGCGCTGGAGGACGGCCACCTGCTGCTGCACTCCGACACCACCGCGTACCTGGAGTACGGCGAGTCCATCCCCGACGTCAACGACGCCGTGCACGGCCTGCTCGCCGACGGCAGCGTGGACGACTGGTGGGACTGCTTCCGCCGCTTCACCAAGCGGTTCGCCTTCCGCGGCGACGCCGGCCCGATGGCCGTGCACGAGCTGCTGGACACCTACGGCGGCAGCCGGATCGTGCACGGACACAGCCCCATCCCGTACCTCACCGGCGCAGTGCACAACGACGACGGCCAGCCGCCGCACATCCCCGGGCCGTACGTGTACGCGGACGACCTCGCGGTGGCGATGGACGGCGGCGTCACCATGGAGGGGCGGCTGCTGGTCGCCCGGCTGCCCATCGACTGACCGGCCGTCGGCTTCCAACCACCCGCGCACGGGGAACAGTTGTTCCCGGCGCCCGGGCCGTCGCACGCGCGCGTCCGGGGGCGCGAAATTCCGGAAACCGACTGTCAGCCCGGGCGCGGCCGCCCCTACCATGAGGCACACCACACCCGGCCGCCCGTCCGGCGGCCCGCCTCCGCGCCCGTTTCGGCGCCCTGAGGGCCGCGCGCCCCCGGGGCGCAGCGATCGGGGTCCGCACGAACGGGGTCCCCATGTCCAACCCCCCGCCCCTGCTCGCCGAGGACCGCCCCGAGTACGAGCGGCTCCTCGCGGAAGCCCTGCGCGACCGCACCGTCCTCGCCGCCCTGCGCGCACCCGGCGCGCTCACCACCGCCGAGCTGCGCCTGCGCGCCCTGCGCGACGCCGACCGGGTCAACGCCGCGGCCGCCACCGAGTACACCCACTACACCCGGCTGCGCGACAGCCTGCACAGCACGCCCCCGCCGCCGCCCGGCGGCGAGCCCGCGAACCCCGGGCTGCTCGCCCAGCTGCGCACCGGGGGCGGCAGCGGCGCCGGGCTGTTCCCCGTCCTCACCGTGCTCACCCCGATCCTGGCCTGGGCCGCCGCGCTGTTCCTGCTGCTGGTCGGCTACCTGCTGCGCGCCGTCGGCCCGGACGTCGCGCTGGCCCGCTCCCTCGTCACGGCCGGCTGGGTGGCGCTCGCCGCCGGGGTCGCCGCGATGGCCATCGGCCTCGTCGGCCTGCTGCTCACCGCCCTGCGCGACGGCGCCGCCGCGACGCCGGCCGGCACCGACCCGGAGCTCGCCGCCGAACTGGGCGACGCCCACGGCGAGTGGCGCGCCGCACTGCGCGAGCACGGCCTCGTCCCGTACCTGCTCGCGGCACTGCCGCCGGTGCCGGGTACGGCCGCCGCCCGGGCCGAGCACGACGGCCCCGACGCCACCAGCCCGGACTTCACCCCGCCCGACTTCACCGGCCCCGGCTACAGCCCGCCCGCCTTCACCAGCCCGGGGGCCGACGGACCGACCGGCCCCGGGGGCCGGGCTCCGCACTCCTCCGCCCCCACCCCGCCCGGCTTCACCGGCCCCGGGTACACCTCACCCGACTTCACCGGCCCCGACGACGTCGACCACACCGAACTCCACCCCCACCTCCCCCACCCCGCCACCCCCACCCGACCCGGATACACCTCACCCGACTTCACCGGCCCCGACGACGTCGGCTGAGCCGGCCGTCCCCGCGCCGGCCGTCCCCGCGCCGGATGTCCCACCCCGGCCGTCCCCGCACCGGCCGCGCGGCTCAGAAGCCGGTGGGCAGGCGCGGCGTGTACGGGGCCTCCAGGGCCGCCGCCTCGGCGTCGGTGAGCCGCAGGCCCAGGGCGGCCGCCGCGTCGTCCAGGTGGCCCGGGCGGGCGGCGCCCACGACCGGGCCGGCCACCACCGGATTGCGCAGCACCCAGGCCGGCGCGACCTGCGTCATCGGCACGCCCCGGGCCTCGGCGACGCGCTGGACGGCTTCCACGATCGGGCGGTCGACGTCCGCTAAGAACCGTCCGGCCACCGGGTCCCCGGCCGAGCGGACGGTCTGCCGCCCGTACGGCCGGGCCAGCCGGCCCGAGGCCGGCGGGCACCAGACCAGGCCGGCCACCCCCTGGTCGGCCAGGAACGGGAACATCTCCCGCTCCTCCTGCCGCTGCACCAGGCTGTACTGGTGCCGCATCGACACGAACCGCGGGCCGCCCGCCACGGCCGCGGCGTGCCGCAGCCGGGCGAACAGCCAGGCCACATCGAGGAGACGCCGACGTACCGACGTCGCCCCGCTCGCCGGCCCCGAGTTCACCCGCCGGCTCGGCAACCACCTCGTCCCCCGCCGCGGCCCGCTGCGCCTGCGCCACCCGGACGGGCCCGAACTCCGCTTCCACCGCGCGACCCTGGAGTTCCCCGAGGACTCCCAGCAGCTCCTCGTCCTGCTCCCGGCCGACGCCGCGACCGCCTCCCACCTCGACCGCCTGCTCAGCGCCCCGGCACCCCGCCTGCGCGCGACCTCCTGACGGCACCCGGCCCGCCGGCGTGCCCCGGGGCGGACCCGGGCGACCGTAGGGCTGCCGGGTATTGATCACGCCCGCGGCCTGGAGCATTGTGGAGACCGTCCGCAGCAGTCGCCCCGCGGCCGTCGTCCCGGCCGTCGTCCCAGCAGTCGTCCCCAGCCCCGGAACGGAGCCGGTCCCCATGCGCGTCAAGGCCTTCGACCACCTCGTCCTCAACGTCGCCGACGTCGAGCGCTCGCTCGCCTTCTACTCGGGCCTGCTGGGCCTGACCCCCGTACGGGTCGAGGAGTGGCGGGCCGGCCGGGTGTCGTTCCCGTCCGTGCGGATCACCCCCGAGACCATCATCGACCTGGTCCACGGCCCCCGGCACGAGTCCAACGTCGACCACATCTGCCTCACCGTCGAGCCCCTCGACTGGCAGGAGGTCATCGACGCCGGCACCTTCACCGTCCTCGAAGGCCCCGTCCCCCGCTTCGGCGCCCGCGGCACCGCGACCTCCGTCTACGTCCGGGACCCGGACGGCAACACGGTCGAGCTCCGCTGGTACCCCGAGGACGCCGAGGCCCCCGAGGACTGAGCGGCTGCCGGGCCCGGGCCCGGGCCCGGCAGCCCCCTTACGCCCCCCGCACCGGTCAGGCCCGCCCGGCGAGGTGCTCGACCAGCCGGTCGAAGCTGGAGTTCAGCCCCGCCTCGGCCTCCGGCCCACGGAACATCTCCGGCACGTCGACCTGGTGCAGCACCACCTGGGTGCGCCCCTCGCCGAGCTCGGTGAAGGTGAGGCTGGACCGCATCCCGGTGCCCTCCTCCAGCAGCGCGAAGGACTCCCCCGCCCGGAACTCGGTGATCTCCGCCTTCAGCGGGTACCGCTCACCGGTCGCGTCGATCACCATGGTGCTGTCGTAGCGCCCGCCCTGCTTCGCCTCGATCGTCACCGTCTCCACCGGCACGTGGGTGCCGACCGGCCCCCAGAAGCGCACGAACTGCTCCGGCTCGAAGTACGCCTCGAACGCCGCGGCGGGCGTCCCCGGCAGCTCGCGGGTGATGGTCAGCTCGCCCAGGTTCTCGGTCATCTCGGTCTCTCCTGCGTGGTCGCGTGATCGCTTGCACAGGGGTAGACCGGAGCCGCCCCGAGAACTCATCGCTCCCCGGAAGGTTTTCCGACGAACTCGCCGCCGACCCCGCCGGACCCCTCGCCGGCTCAGCTCGCGCCTCGCCTGGGTACCGCTGTCGGCTGCGCCGGAACGTCGCGGACGTAGCCGCCACCCAGCGGTGGAGTCGAGCTCGGAAACACGGCAGGGCGCCGCTCCCGGAGGCCGTCGGCCTCGGAGAGCGGCGCCCGTCGTCAGACCGCGTCGGCCCGTCAGTCGGCCAGCGGCAGGTACACCCGGTTGCCCCGGGCGGCGAACTCGGCGGACTTCTCCGCCATGCCCGCCAGGGCCTCGGCGTCGAACTCCGTCGCCACCGCCGTCGACCCGTCGCCGTGCTCGTCCCTGATCTTCTGGGAGATCTTCATCGAGCAGAACTTCGGGCCGCACATGGAGCAGAAGTGCGCGGTCTTGGCGGGCTCGGCGGGGAGGGTCTCGTCGTGGAAGGCGCGGGCCGTCTCCGGGTCGAGGGCCAGGTTGAACTGGTCCTCCCAGCGGAACTCGAAGCGGGCGTCCGAGAGGGCGTCGTCCCAGGCCTGGGCGCCGGGGTGGCCCTTGGCCAGGTCGGCGGCGTGGGCGGCGATCTTGTAGGTGATCACGCCGGTCTTGACGTCGTCCCGGTTGGGCAGGCCCAGGTGCTCCTTGGGGGTCACGTAGCAGAGCATCGCGGTGCCCCACCAGGCGATCATCGCGGCGCCGATGCCCGAGGTGATGTGGTCGTAGCCGGGGGCGACGTCGGTGGTGAGGGGGCCGAGGGTGTAGAACGGCGCCTCGTCGCAGATCTCCTTCTGGAGATCCATGTTCTCCTTGATCTTGTTCATCGGGACGTGGCCCGGGCCCTCGATCATCACCTGGACGTCCCGCTCGCGGGCGATCCGGCCGAGCTCGCCGAGGGTCTTCAGCTCGGCGAACTGCGCCTCGTCGTTGGCGTCCGCGATCGAGCCCGGGCGCAGGCCGTCGCCGAGCGAGAAGGTGACGTCGTAGGCGGCGAGGATGGAACAGAGCTCCTCGAAGTTGGTGTAGAGGAAGTTCTCCCGGTGGTGGGCCAGGCACCAGGCCGCCATGATCGAGCCGCCGCGCGAGACGATGCCGGTCTTGCGGCGCGCGGTGAGCGGGACGTAGGGCAGCAGCACACCGGCGTGGACGGTCATGTAGTCGACGCCCTGCTCGCACTGCTCGACGACGGTGTCCCGGTAGACCTCCCAGCTCAGCTCCTCCGCCTTGCCGTCCACCTTCTCCAGCGCCTGGTAGAGCGGCACGGTGCCGATCGGCACCGGGGAGTTGCGCAGGATCCACTCGCGGGTGGTGTGGATGTTGCGGCCGGTGGAGAGGTCCATGACGGTGTCGGCGCCCCAGCGGGTCGCCCAGGTCATCTTCTCCACCTCTTCCTCGATCGAGGAGGTGACGGCCGAGTTGCCGATGTTGGCGTTGATCTTCACCAGGAAGTTGGTGCCGATGATCGCCGGCTCCACCTCCGGGTGGTTCACGTTGACCGGGATGACGGCCCGGCCGCGGGCCACCTCGGCCCGCACGTACTCCGGCGCGAGGCCCTCGCGCAGCGCCACGAACTCCATCTCCGGCGTCACCACGCCCCGCTTGGCGTAGGCGAGTTGGGTGACGGCCACCCCGCCGCGGCCGCGCAGCGGGCGGCGCGGACGGCCGGGGAAGACGGCGTCCAGGTTGCGCAGGTTCCCGCCGCGCGGCGAGGTGTGCTTGATCCCGTCGTCCTCGGGGCGCGGCTCACGGCCGTCGTACTCCTCGACGTCGCCGCGCTGGCGGATCCAGGCGTCGCGCAGCGGCGGCAGGCCGCGCCGCACGTCGGGCTCGTAGGACGGGTCGGTGTACGGACCGGAGGTGTCGTACAGCGGGACGGTCCGGCCGTTGGTGAGCTGCACCTCGCGGTACGGGACGCGCAGGTCGGGACGCGATCCCTCGCGGTGGGCCTTGCGCCAGGCCGGGGCCGGGTAGCCGGTGCGCTCGCTGCTGGGGGCGCCCTGGGCAGACTGCGGCTGTGCTTCGAACGTGGTCATCTGACCTCTACTCCCTACGCCGGCATTACCCGGTCAGGTTCCTGCGGTCGACGCAGCTGTCGGTCCGTCCGTCGACGTCCCGGTCAGCGTCCTCTCAGCCCGGTGCTCCGAGCTCCCGCGTCGCAGGCGGTGTTGCCTGCACACGACGTCCAACACCGTAGCGAGCGGATCGCCGCTGGTCCAGAGCGCACCACCGCCCGGTGAGGGGCGTTCCGACGGGGCCCCGGTGGCCGGAAGCGTCCGCAGGCGCCCCCATCATGCTCACGAATGCTCCGCAGGCACTCCACCAGGGCACGCACGGCCCGTCCGTGCCGGCGGCCGGGCCGGGATGTCGGGGCTCTGACGATCTTTGGGGGAATCACTCCGTGCGCGTCCGTCACGCGGCCGGCCTCAGCGCCGCCGTAGTCTCCGCCGTGGTCGGCCTGCCGCTGCCCGCGGTGGCGGCCGAACCGGCCGCCGTCCTGTACGTCGAGGGCTCCAACAGCGCCTGTGCGAACGGCGGTCCGGGCACCACCGTCCCGGTCAGCGCGGACGGCTACTTCGACATCGCCAACCACGCCGGTACCACCGACGTCATCGCCGACCTCTTCGGCTACTACCGCAACCAGTAGCGGAGCCCGTCGCAGAACGCCCGAGGCCCGGCTCCCCCTCGCGGGGGCCCTCAGGGCGGCGTTACGGGGCGGTCGGTCAGCTCCTGGCGGCCTTCTTCACCAGGACCACCACGGCGGCCGCGATGCCGACCACCACCAGCAGCTTGATCACGATCGAGAGCAGTGCGCCGACGACGCCGAACACGAACGCGACGATGTTCCAGGCCAGCACCAGGACCAGCACCGGGATGACGATGTTGCGCACCCAGGAGGGCAGCGACTTCCAGAGCTCAGCCATGTCGGTTCCTCTTCTCCCCTCGGGTCGGCCGCCGTCCGGTGCCGCATCCCGCTTGCTTTCGGTGCTTCGATCGTACGGTGGCGCGAGTGCCGGAACGAGGCCCGACGGCCCGGAGAGAACCCCGAGATCCCCCCGACCCGCACCCCCCGGGTGGCCCCCGAGAATTCCTCCGCCGGCAGCGCAACCCCCGGCCCCGCGAAGCGTCCAACTAGTGCCGGGACCACGCCCTCCCGGCACCGTCGAACAGGGGGGAACCTGACCATGCGGGCCAGAACAGCCATGTCCACAGCCGCTCTCGCGGTGGTCCACCTCGCCGTCGCGGCCCTGGCCGCCGTCCCCGCCTCCGCCGCTCCGGCCGCGGCTCCAGGCACCGCTCCACTCACCGCCCCGACCACCGCCCCAACCGCCGCCGCCGCTGCCGGCGCCCTCACCGCACCGGCGGGATTCGTCGGGATGGCCCCGAAGCGGATCCTGGACACCCGCGACGGCTACCAGGTCCCGGTGGACCGCACCGCCCGGCCGCTGCAGGCGGGCCGCTACTTCTCGACCCCGATCGCCACCGGCTGCCACAGCCACCCCCCGCAGGAGTGCTACGGCGTCGTCCCGGCCGATGCCACCGCCGTGGTGGTGAACGTGACCGTGACCGACCCGACCGCCGACAGCTACGTGACGCTCAGCGCCACCCCCGGCGCGTCGGGCACCAAGCCGGCCACCTCCAGCGTCAACTTCAGGCCCGGCCAGACCGTCTCGAACCTGGTCACGGTCGCCACCGGGCCGATCGAACGCTTCGTCCCGTGGCTCACCCTCTACAACAACGCGGGCACCGCCCACGTGGTGCTCGACGTGGTCGGCTACTACCGGACGGCGGCGACCGACCGGTACGCCCCGGTGGCCCCCACCCGGATCGCCGACAGCCGCAGCGACGGCACCGGCCGGCTCGGCGGCGACGCGGTGCGCAGCTACCAGGTCACCAGCCCCGAGCTGGGGACCGCGGACGCCACCGCGGTGGTCCTCAACGTGACCACGACGGACGGCTCGTGGGACAGCTTCGTGACCGCGTACCCGACCGGCACGACGCGGCCCGCCAACGGCTCGAACGTCAACTTCCCGGCGGGCTCGACGGTCGCCAACCGCGTCGTGGTGCCGGTCGGCGCGGACGGGCGGATCGACCTCTACAACCACGCCGGCTGGGTGCACGTCATCATCGACGTGGTCGGCTACTACGGGCCCTCCGGCACCGGCCTGTTCAGCGCGCTGAAGACGCCGGTGCGGGCCTTCGACTCCCGGACCGGCTTCGGGGACGGGGTGCCGGCCTGGGCGACCGGGCAGATCCAGGCCGTCCCCGCGGACGGCTCGGTGCCGAACGCCGTGGGCGTCGAGACGAACGTGACGGCCACCGACGTCCACGCGGACGGCCACCTCACCGTCTTCCCCGGGCCGGGCAAGGCGCCGAACACCTCCACCGTCAACGTCGCACCGGGACGCACCACCGCCAACTCGGCGACCACGGCCGTGACTTCGGGTGGAACGTACTCGGTCTACAACCACGGGTACTGGCTGCACCTCATCGCCGACGTGAACGGCTACTACGTCACCGGCTGACCGGGCACCCGTCCGTCGTCCGGGGCGGCCCGGACGACGGACGGACCCGCCGGACGACGGACGGGCCCGCCGGCGCGGCTCAGACCGGCCAGCGCTCGCCGCGCCAGGCGGCGTCCCAGAACATCCACTCGTAGCGCGAGGTGGTCACGAAGTGCCCGACCACCTTGCGGCGTTCGGCCGCGGACAGCTCCGCACCCAGCCGGTCGGTGAGCGCCAGCACCCGGCGGACCACCGACTGGAACGACTCGTCGCCGTAGGTGGAGATCCACTTGGCGTACAGCGGGTCGGGCGAGCCCTGGGCGAGCAGCGCCTCGCCGACCCGGGCGTAGATCCAGTAGCAGGGCAGCACCGCGCCGACCGCCTCGGCGAAGGAGCCGCCGTAGACGGTGGCCAGCAGGTAGCTGGTGTACGCCCGGGTGGTGGGCAGCACCGGCTCCGCGGCGGCCTCCTCGGCGCTGCCGCCGAAGGCGGTCAGGAACTCGGCGTGCATGCCCTGCTCGGCGGCCAGCGCACCGACCGCGTCGTCGGCGAAGGCCCGGACGTCCTCCTCCCCGGGCGCCTTCGCGGCGCAGACGGCGAGCGCGCGGGCGTAGTCGCGCAGGTAGTGCGAGTCCTGGACGACGAAGTGCCGGAAGGCCTCGCGCGGCAGGGTGCCGTCGGTGAGCCCGGCCAGGAAGGGGTGGGCGAGGATCTCGGCGTACACCGGCTCGATGGCCGCCCAGAGTTCTTCGGTCAGCGTCTTGGTGCTCATGGCCCGACCCTAACCGCCGGCCCCCTCGGCCTTGGCCCCGCTCGGCCTTGGCCTCCTCGGTCCCTTGGCCCCGCCCGGCCCGCCGGCCCGCTCAGTCCTCCGGCGGGGAGAACACCACCAGCACCCGCAGCTCCTCGGTGACGTGGTGGAAGCGGTGCGGGGTGCCCGCCGGGACGTACACCACGGTGCCGCGCCCCACCGTCGCGGTCTCGGCGCCGACCGTCAGCTCGGCCCGGCCGCTGATCACCTGGTAGATCTCGTCCTGGCCGTGCGCGGTCTGGGTGTCGGTGTCGCCGGGGGCGAGCGCGTACAGCCCCGCGGACATCCGCGGTTCGCGCAGGAACCGCAGGTACGCGCCGTCGTTGGCCGCCCGTTCGGCGTCCAGTTCGTCCAGCCGGAAGAGCTTCACCGCCGCCGTCCTCCCTCGTGCTCGTGCCCGGTCCGCGGCCCGGCCGTCCACCTCCCGGACCAGGGGCATTCAACACCACCCCGCCGTGTGGTGGTTCCGCCGGGACGGGGGTTCCTGCCAGGCTTGGGCGGCATGAAGGGTTTCGTCATCAAGACACTGATCAACGCGGCGGCCATCTGGGTCGCCGCCTGGATCGTCAGCGGCATCCAACTCGCCCAGGGCAAGGCCGACTGGCAGCACAAGGCGCTGACGGTGCTCGGCGTCGCCGTCGTCTTCGGCGTGGTGAACTGGCTGATCAAGCCGGTGGTCAAGCTGTTCTCGTTCCCCCTGTTCATCCTCACGCTGGGACTGATCACCTTCGTGATCAACGCCCTGATGCTCCTGCTCACCTCCTGGGCCTCCGGGAAGCTGAGCCTGGACTTCCACGTGACCAACTTCGGTTCCGCGCTGCTCGGTTCACTGATCATCAGCCTGGTCGCATGGGGCCTGCACCTGGCCCTGGACGACGACTGACCGGTGCGGGGCGGACGGCCGGAAGGGGCCCGCACCCGGGTGGTTCCACCGGGTACGGGCCCCTTCGCGGTTGCGGTGCGGCCGGGTCCGCCGGCCGCTCACCCGGCGTTCTCACGCCCCTTGAGCAGGTCGGCGAGCTGGGCGTCGATGTCCCAGCCGGTGAGCTCCTGGCCCATCGGCACCAGCCGGTCGGTGCGCGCCAGGAAGGCGATCAGCGGCGCGGACGAGGCGCACAGCAGGGCGTCCCCGTCCGGGGAGTGCAGCACGATGCGGACCTCCGAGAGCTCCTCGCCGACCGGGCGGATGTGCACGTCGCCCTCGCCCGCCGGTCCGCTGATCCCGTCGAGCAGCAGTTCCCGCGCGAAGTACCAGGTGACCGGCGCGTCGCCGGGCAGGTGGAAGGTGAACCGGACGGCGTACGGATCGGTCGCCTCGTACGCCAGGTCCACCGGGATGCGGAAGGAGAGCTCGTGCGAGACCACGAGGTTCATCACCAGGTGTCCCTGGACTGTGCTGTGCTGCATGGCGCCAGTACCTCTCGTTCTGCCCGCGCCGGCGGTTTCGCTCGGTCCGATGGCGCCGGACATGTTTTCGACGGTTTTTGTGACGGTTTATGCAACCAATCCACGTTCGATCATCATCGTCCACGTTTGGGGATGTAGTGGACAAGGCGTGCTTTTTCAAATGGTGAACGAGCCGGAGCAGGTCCAGACCAAGTCGTGTCAGAGCATGAACGACGGCCCCATCGCCCCGACCCCGCGCAGCAGTTGGCCCGCCGCCGAGGCCAGCCGGTCGGCGTGCTCGACCGGCAGCGACAGCGCCATGGTGGCGACCACCGGGCCGATGGTGATCGGGACGGCGGCGCAGACCGTGCCGAGCGCGTACTCCTGCCGCTCCAGCACGGGCATGGTCGGCCGCAGCGAGGCGAGCCGGCGCAGCACGGCGGCCTCGCCGGTGACGGTGGAGGGGGTGAGCCCGGTCGGCGGGTGGCGGGCGAGGTGGTCCCGGCGCTCCTCCTCGGGCAGCTGGCCGAGCAGGCACTGGCCGATGGCGTGCGCGTGGGCGGTGGCCCGGAAGTCCGCCCAGGGCTCGACGGCGGGCCGGGCCGGGTCCTCGACCACGTCCACCACGTGGACCTCGCCGTCCCGGTAGAGCGCGAAGTAGACGGCCGCGCCGAGCTCGTCCCGTAAGCACTGCATCCGCGCCCGCAGGTCCGGGCCGCCGGGCCGGGCCCGCGAGCGGGCCAGCGCGTCGAGCGCCTCGCCGTGGAAGAAGCGCCCCTCGGAGCGGCGCAGGTAGCCTTCGTGGGCCAGGGTGCGCAGCAGGTGGTAGGCGGTGCCGAGGGGCAGGTCGGCGGCCCGGGCCAGCTGCTTGGCGCTCGCCCCGTGGCGGAAGCCCCCGACGGCCTCCAGCAGCCGCAGCGCCCGCTGGACGGAGCCGATCAGGGTGGGCCCGCGGTCCGCCGGGCCCCGCCGCGGCGCGGGGCCTGCGGGCTCCGGCCGAAGGGGGAACGGCCGTGCCTGCCGGTAGGACGCCTCCTGGTACCGCGTCTCCTCGTACGACTGCACCGTCTCGAACGGTTGTGCGATCCGATCCATGCCACCCAACCCCCAGACCGAGTCCCTGGTACAGGTCCGTGCCCAGTACGGGCATGCGGAACGAAGCCTCCCGTTTGCCCGATGGCTGCTCATTGCAGCACAGCGGAGCCCCGAACGGACGCACCCGCCCGGGTCGGCGTTTCGACCCGGTCCCGGTGCGTTTCGCCCCGTTCCCCGGGTTTCGCCCCCCGCCCGGCGCGGGAGACTCCCGCACAACGCGCCAGCCCCGGAGGTGGCCATGGACCCCGAGAACCCCACTCCGCCACCGCGCCCGGTCGTCAAGCGCACCGCGCGGGCGATCCTGCTGGAACTGGACCCGGACGACCCGTCCGGCCCGGCCTGCCTCGTCCTGATCCGGCGGGTCCGGCCGGGCTCGCCGCACCCGTACTGGATCACCCCCGGCGGCGGGGTCGAGCCCGAGGACCGCACGGTGGTCGAGGCGCTGCACCGCGAGGTGGACGAGGAGCTCGGCGGCAAGGTCGTGGACGTGGTGCCGGCCTTCGTCGACACCGTCAGCCACACCCACCACGACGACGGCACCCCGCTCCACCCGCACGGGGTCAAGGTGCAGCACTTCTTCGTCTGCCGGCTCGCCTCGATGGACCTCAGCCGGCGGCACGGGCCCGAGGTGACGGACCCCAACGGCGAGTACGAGGTGGTCCGGCTGCCGTTCACCCGCGAGGGCGTCACCTCGGTCAACGTCGTGCCGCCCCGGCTGCGGGCGTACCTGGCGGCCAACATCGAGGGCATCCGCGCCCTCCTCGCCCCCGACCTCGGCTGATCACGCGGCGGCCGGGTCGCCGACCGGGTCGTGCCGGATCCGCTCGGCCGGGACGCCGGCGCGCAGCAGCACCCCGACGGCCCGCCGCACCATCGCGGGCGGCCCGCTGAGCACCGCCTCGCGGCCGGCCCACGGGCCGAACCGTCCCATTACCTCCGGCAGTTCACCGGTCAGCGGGACGCCGTCCGACAGGCCCGCGGCCGGACGGGCCGACCCCCCGGACAGCACGGGCCGGACCGTCAGCCACGGGTGCCGCCCGGCGAGCTCGCGCAGGCCCGCCAGCTCGTACAGCTCCTCGGCGCGGCGGGCCCCGTAGAACACCTCGATCCTGCGGCCGGGCGCGCCGTACGCGGCGGCCTCCTCGACCAGGGCGCGGACCGGTGCGATGCCGGTGCCGCCGCCGACGCAGAGCAGGTCCGGTCCGGCGGCGTGGTCGACGGTCATCGAGCCGGCCGCCGGGCCCAGCCGCAGCACGTCGCCGGGCGCGGCCCGGTGGACCAGCGCGTTGCTCACCCAGCCCGCCTGGACGGCCTTGACGTGGAAGACCAGCAGCCCGTCCGGCCGCGGCGCACCCGCGAAGGAGTAGTGCCGCCAGACCCGCGGCCACCAGGGCGTCTCCAGCGCGGCGTACTGCCCGGCCCGGAACGGGTACGCCTGGTCCGGCCGGACGGTGACCACCGCGACGTCCCGGGTGCGGCGCTCGTGCCGGACGATCTCGCCCTGCCACCAGGCCGGCGAGGTGCGGGCGTCCTCCGCGGCGGCCTCGATCACGGCCGAGGAGATCATCCGGTAGGCGCGGCGCCAGGCCGCCTCGGCCTCGGCGCCCCAGCTCCCGCCCGCGTACCGGGCCAGCGTCCCCACCAGGCACTCCTCCACCGAGGCGGCGTGCCCGGCCGACGCCCCGTACCGGCGGTGGCTCCGGCCGAGCCCGGCCAGGGTGGCGCGCAGGGCGGCCGGCCGGTCGAGCTCGTCCACCACGGCCAGCAGGGTGCGGAACAGCCGGTCGCGGTCGCCGTCCATGGCGGCGGGGAAGCAGGGGCGCAGCTCGGGGTGGCGCAGGAAGAGCAGCGCGAAGAAGTGCGCGGTGGCCCGGTCGGCGACCGGCCGGAGGACGGCGAGGCCGGCCCGGACCAGCGCGACCTCCCGGGCGGTGAGCGGCCGCCGGTCGGCGGGCCGGTCCGGCCCGGCGCCGGGGAGCGCGGCGGGCGGCTGCCCGGCGGGCGCCCGCACGCCCCAGGCCTCGCTCCACCGGTCGCCCGGGCCGGCCCGGTGGGGGCCGGGCCCGTCGGCGGGCAGCGGCCGGAAGGCGCTGCCCGGCCCCGGCGCGGCGACGGACGGCGGGTACCCCGGCACGGCGGGCGGGTACCCCGGAGCGGCCGGCACCCCCGGCCGGACCGGCTCCAGCAGCGGCACCGGCGGCAACACCGCCGTCGGCGCCTCCGCCTCGGCCCGCGGCGGCAGGTCGTACGGCAGCTCGGGCTGCCCCGGAGGCGTCGGCGGCAGGTCGTACGGCAGCTCGGGCTGCCCCGGAGGCGCCGGCGGCAGGACGGCCACCTGCCGCGAGGGGCCCGCCTCGGACGGGCGCTGCGACAGGCCCGGGACGGAGGCGACCCCCGCCGAGCCGTGCCCGGTGCGGACCAGGACGGTTCCGCGGGACTTCACCGCTACGTTTCGAGTACCCAAGAGAATCGTTTCGCCTCCGGCCGGCCTGCACCACCCGCGCCGGACCCGGCTTGTCCCTGCCGGCGCCAAGGCAGCGTGGCACGACCGGAGGCCCCGCCCGACGAATCACGCGAAGCCCGGACATCCGGGCCCGGAACGCGCTACTCTCCCCCACCCGTCGTCGCCCTGGGTACCCGGAGGAACACCCAGGGCGACGCGTACCCGGCGCCCGACGGCCGCGCTCAGAGCTGCCGCAGCAGCATCCCCGGCTGCTCGACGCAGTCCGCGACGAACCGCAGGAAGCCGCCCGCCGTCCCGCCGTCGCAGACCCGGTGGTCGAAGGTGAACGACAGCTGGGTCACCTCGCGGACCGCCAACTCCCCGTCGTGCACCCAGGGTTTGGCGACGATCCGGCCGACACCGAGCATCGCCGCCTCCGGGTGGTTGAGGATCGGGGTGGAGCCGTCCACCCCGAACACCCCGTAGTTGTTCAAGGTGAAGGTACCGCCGGTCAGTTCGGCCGGGGTGAGCGCGCCGCTGCGTGCCGCCTGCGTCAACCGGCCCAGTTCCTCGCCGAGTTGCTCCGTGCTGCGGCTCTGCGCGTCCCGCACCACCGGGACGACCAGTCCGCGCTCGCCCTGGGCGGCGAAGCCCAGGTGCACCGCCGGGTGCCGGAGGATGCCCGAACCGTCCTCGGTGACCGAGGAGTTGAGCTCCGGGAAGCGGGCCAGCGCGACCGTGCAGATCCGTGCCAGCAGCGCCAGGACGCTCACCTTCGGCCCCGGGGCGGCGTTCAGCTGCCGGCGCAGTGCCATGAGTCCGGTGGCGTCCGCATCCACCCAGCAGGTCGCCGCCGGGATCTCCCGGTGGCTGCGGCCCAGCTTCTCGGCCACCGCCTTGCGCAGCCCGCGCAACGGGACCACGCCGTCCGCCGCGACGGGCCCGGCGGGCGCCGGAGCGGTGGCCGCCCTGGCCGCGACCGCCCGTTCGACGTCCGCCCGCATGATCAGCCCGTCCGGGCCGCTGCCGACGAGCGCGGCCAGGTCGACCCCCTGCTCCCGGGCCAGCCGCCGCACCAGCGGCGAGATCACCGGCACCACCGCGGGCCCGGCCGGCACCGCCGGAGCCTGCGCGACGGCCACCGCAGCCGCCCCCGAACCCGAACCGGCGCCGCCGCCCGCGCCGGCACCGACCCGGCGCCGCCGCCCGCCCCGACCCGGCTCGACGACCCCGAACCCGACCAGCGGCCGCTCCGCCCCGGCCGCCGCGGGGGCCGCGGCCACACCCGGCTCGACCGGCCCCTGCGGGCCGCTCCCCGCCTCCGGCGCCGCGACCGCGACCGTCACCAGCGGCGCGCCCACGGCGATCTCCTCGCCCACCTCGCCGTACCGCGCGGTGACCACCCCGCCGTACGGGCAGGGCACCTCCACCACGGCCTTGGCCGTCTCCACCTCCACCACCGGCTGGTCGACCGCGATCACCTCGCCGACCTCGACCATCCAGCGCACCACCTCCGCCCCGGTGAGCCCCTCACCGAGGTCGGGCAGCCGGAACTCCCGCACGACGGGCATCATCCTCGGTCCTCCCACTGGAGCCGCGCGACCGCGTCCAGGATCCGGTCCACCCCGGGCAGGTGGTGGTGCTCCAGCATCGGCGGCGGGTACGGGACGTCGAAGCCGGTCACCCGCAGCACGGGCGCGGCCAGGTGGTGGAAGCAGCGCTCGGTGACCCGGGCGGCGATCTCCGCGCCGGTGCCGCCGAAGCCGGTCGACTCGTGCACCACCACGGCCCGGCCGAGCGAGCGCACCACCCGGCAGACCGTCTCGTCGTCGAACGGCACCAGGGTGCGCAGGTCCAGCACCGCGAGGTCCCAGCCCTCGGCCTGCGCCGCCTCCGCCGCCGCCAGGCAGACCGGCAGCGAGGGGCCGTAGGTGACCAGCACCGCGGAGGTGCCGGAGCGCCGCAGCACCGCCCGGCCGATCGGCTCGACCGGCACCTGCGGGTCGAACTCGGCCTTGCCCCAGTAGAGCCGCTTGGGCTCCAGGAAGACCACCGGGTCGTCGGAGGCGATCGAGGCGCGCAGCAGCCCGTACGCGTCGGCCACCGTCCCCGGGGTGACCACGTGCAGGCCCGGCGTCCCGGCGTAGTACGCCTCCGAGGCGTCGCTGTGGTGCTCGACCCCGCCGATGCCGCCGCCGTACGGGATGCGGACGGTGATCGGCAGCGGGAGCCGGCCCGCCGTGCGGTTGCGCATCTTGGCGACGTGCGAGAACAGCTGCTCCAGCGCCGGGTAGGCGAAGGCGTCGAACTGCATCTCGACCACCGGGCGCAGCCCGTACATCGCCATGCCGATCGCGGTGCCGAGGATGCCCGCCTCGGCCAGCGGGGTGTCCAGGCAGCGGTCGGGGCCGAACTCCGCGGTGAGCCCGTCGGTGATCCGGAAGACGCCGCCGAGCGCGCCGACGTCCTCGCCCAGCACGTGCACCGCCGGGTCCTCGCGCATGGCGTCCCGCAGCGCGGAGTTGAGCGCCTGGGCCATGCTCGACGCACGGGGTGCGGTCGCCGTCGTCACTGCTCCGCCACCTCCGCCTCGGCGGCCAGCTCTGCGGCCAACTGTGCTGCCTGCTCGCGCAGTTGGGGCGTCGGTTCGGCGTAGACGTGGGCGAACAGCGACATCGGGTCCAGCTCCGGGTCGGCGTGGAACTCCGCCCGCATCCGGGCCGCCAGCGCCTCCGCCTCGTCGGCCGCCTCCCGCACCGACCGTTCGTCCAGCAGGCCGAGCCCGCGCAGCGCCCGCTCCATCAGCAGGACCGGGTCGTGCTCGCGCCAGGCGGCCACCTCGGGCTCGGTGCGGTAGCGGGTGGCGTCGTCGGCGTTGGTGTGGGCGTCGATCCGGTAGGTCAGCGCCTCGACCAGGGTCGGGCCGCCGCCGCTGCGGGCCCGCTCCACCGCCTCGGTCAGCACCGCGTGCACGGCGGGCGCGTCGTTGCCGTCCACCAGCCGGCCCGGCATGCCGTAGCCGACGGCCTTGTGGGCCAGGCTCGGCGCGGCGGACTGCGCGCTCAGCGGCACGGAGATCGCGTAGCCGTTGTTCTGCACCAGGAAGACCACCGGGGCGCCGAGGACGGCCGCGAAGTTCAGCGCCTCGTGGAAGTCGCCCTCGCTGGTGCCGCCGTCGCCGAGCATCGCCAGCGCGACCACCGGCTCGCCGCGCAGCCGGGCGGCGTGCGCCAGCCCGACGGCGTGCGGGGCCTGAGTGGCGAGCGGGGTGCAGAGCGGGGCGGTGCGGGTGGCCCGCGGGTCGTAGCCGGTGTGGGCGCTGCCGCGCAGCAGGGTCAGCGCCTCCAGCGGGTCGACGCCCCGGGAGACCACGGCGAGGGTGTCGCGGTAGCTGGGGAACAGCCAGTCCTGCCCGCCCAGCACCAGCGCGGCGGCCACCTGGCAGGCCTCCTGGCCGGTGGAGGCCGGGTAGACGGCGAGCCGGCCCTGCTTGGTCAGGGTGGTGGCCTGCTGGTTGTACCGGCGGCCGACGACCAGGCGGCGGTACAGCTCGCGCAGCAGGGCGGGGTCGTACTTCTCCAGCGCGGGGGTGCCGAGCAGCCGGACGGGGGAGAGGTCCGGGAGGAGGGGTGCCGGGTCGGTGCGCGGGGCGGTGGCGCCGGGCAGCCAGCCGGGCACGCCCGTGTGGTGTCTGTGGTCGAGAACGGTCATCTCGGGGCACCTCCAGGGGTGGCGGGGGCTCCCTACCGATTGTTCGGTCGTCTGTTCATCTTGACCAGAAGCGTGACAAGGTGGTGGACATTCGGCCTGTTCGGCGGTCGACTGGTGGCAGTGCGTCCAATCGGTGGGGGTGGGGGGTCATGTCGGCTGAACAGATGTCCAGACTCGACCGGGTCGACCGGTCGATCCTGCGGCTGCTGCAGCAGGACGGTCGCGCCTCCATCCGCTCGGTGGCCGAGCGGGTGCACGTGTCCCGGGCCAACGCGTACGCCCGGATCTCCAGGATGGTCGAGGACGGCATCATCCGCGGCTTCACCGCCAGGGTTGACCACGAACGGGCCGGTCAGGCCGCGTCCGCGTACATCACCCTGAAGATCGTCCAGAACTCCTGGCGGACGGTGCGCGAGCAGCTGCTGGAGCTGCCCGGGGTGGCGCACATCGCGCTGGTCGGCGGGGACTTCGACGTGCTGCTGCTGGTGCACACCGCCGACAACCAGGCCCTGCGCGAGCTGGTGCTGGGCAGCATCCAGTCCATCCCCCAGGTGCTCGGCACCCGCACCATGCTGGTCTTCGAGGAGACCGACCAGGTCCCGCCGCTCTGACGGCCGGCCGCGAACGAGCCCCGAGCCGACGGGCGGCCGCCGGGCGGCCGCCGGGCGGGCGGCTCAGCGCGCCCGCAGCCCGTCGAAGGCCAGGTGGACCACCGCGTCCGCGACCCCGTCGGCGGCCTTGAGCCCCGGCCGGTACCACTCCACGATCGAGTTGATCATCCCGAACAGCAGCCGGGTCGCCAGCCGCGGCTCCACGTCCGCGCGCAGCGCGCCGTCCGCGACCGCCGCCCGCAGCAGCTCCGCGACCTGGTGGTCGAAGTCCCGCCGGCGCTCCAGCGCCCACTGCTCGGTGGCCGTGTTGCCGCGCACCCGCAGCAGCAGCGTCACGTACGGCAGCTCCTCCAGCAGCACCTCGGCGGTGCGCCGCACCACGTGCTCCAGCCGCTCCACCGCCGGGCCCTCGACCGCACCGGGCTCGGCCAGGATGCCGAACAGCCCGTCCAGCGCCCGCCCGACCGCCAGCCGCAGCAGCTCCTCCTTGCCGCGCACGTGGTGGTAGATGGAGGACTTGGAGATCCCGGCCGCCCGGGACAGGTCCTCCATCGAGGTCCCGTCGTAGCCGCGCTCGTTGAACACGTCGACGGTCACCGCGAGCAGTGACTCCACGGTGTAGGCGGTGCGCGTGGTGTGATCGGCCATCCTCCGAGTATCCCCGGCCGCCCCCGCGGGCACGCGATCGGGTCGGATTGGTCCACACCAACACCGGGACGGGGGAGGGGGCAGGCCCTAGACTCTCCGGACGATCCGTCCACGTCCAGAGCACTGGGGCCCACGGCTGATGAACGCAATACCGGCAGTCGCCTCCGACACGCCCGAGCAGCGCAGCGACGGACCGGAGCGCTCCGCGCCGACCTGGCAGGAGCGCGGCCGCGCCCTGGTGGTCCGCTTCGGGCCGGCCGTGTGGTGCTACGCGGTGCTGAAGCTGGTCGGCTTCACCGTCTTCATGAAGCTGCTCTCCTTCGCCGGCGACTACGCGAAGAAGCCCGCCCGGTTCGGCGGCGGCGCCAACCCCTGGGACGTGCTGGCCACCTGGGACGGCTGGTGGTACCAGCAGGTGGCGCAGTTCGGCTACCACCCGGCGCTCGTCCCGATCCCCAACGGCCCGATCGGCTACACCCTCGAACAGAACTCGGCCGCCTTCTTCCCGCTCTACCCGGGTCTGATGCGGCTGGTCTCGGAGGGCACCGGCCTCGGCCTGTACGGCGCCGGGATGCTGGTCTCCGTGGTCTCCTCGCTGGTCGCCGCGGCCGGCATCCACGCCGTGGTGGAGCGGCTGACCGGGGACGCGCGCACGGGCGTGATCGCGGCCGGGCTGTGGGCGGTCGTCCCGGGTTCGGGTGCCGAGTGGGCCGTCTACTCGGACTCGCTGTTCGTCGCGCTGGCCGCCTGGGCCTGCTACTGCGTGATGGCCAAGCAGTGGATCGCGGCCGGGGTGATCACCCTGGTCGCCGGGCTCAACCGGCCCACCTCCGCGGCCCTGATCGGAGCCGTCGGCCTGGCCGCGATCGTCGAGCTGTACCGCCGGGAGAGCGGCGTCCTGCGCCCGCTGGTCGCGATGGTGCTGGCCCCGGTCGGCCTGCTCGGCTACGTCGGCTGGGTGGGCTGGCGGACCGGCGAGTGGGGCGGCTACTTCCGGATCCAGCAGGACGCCTGGATGCACTACTTCGACTGGGGCCAGGGCACCTGGCACGCGATCCGCGGGGTGATGCTGGGCCGCCAGGACTACCCCTACGGCTTCCCGGTGCCGGACCTCCTCGCCACCCTGATCGTGTTCAGCCTGCCGGTGCTGATCGTGCTGCTGTTCCGGCTGCGCCCGCCGCTGGTGCTGACCGCCTACACGCTGGCGACGATCGTCTCGGTGCTCGGCAGCCTCGGGATCTTCGGCAACGTCTCGCGCTACCTGATGCCCGTATTCCCGCTGTTCATCGCCCTGGCGGTGGCGATGCGCAAGCTCAGCCTGCCGGTGCTGGCCACCGTCCTGGGCACCGGGGCGATCGCCTCCGGCTGGTACGCCGGGTACGTCCTCTTCGAGCTCGGCGTGCCGTAGACCCGGACCGTCCGAGCCCACGGGGGCGCGTCCGCTGCGGACGCGCCCCCTGCGCGTTCCCGGGGGATTGCCCCGCTGCACCCTCTTGAGCCGACCGATCGTTCGGTTACTCTGTGACGTGTCCCGTCCTGCTTTCCGAGGCCCTCCGAGGAGCGCACAGATGTCCGCAGCGGTCACCCACCCCGTCGTCAGCGAGCTGGTCGAGCGCCACCAGGCCACCCTCGACGCCGCGCTCGCCGCCGCCGCGAAGCGCGACTACTGGTCGCCCTACCCCGAGTTCCCGAAGGCGTACGGCGAGAGCGCCCCGGCGGACGGCAAGGCCGCCTTCGACGCCCTGCTCGGCAAGCCCTTCGCCCTGCCGGGCCACCCCACCGACGGCGACCAGGTCGGCGGCGAGGCCTCCCCGTACGGCCTGGAGCTGGGCATCACCTACCCGCACGCCGGCCCGGACGCGCTGATCGCCGCGCTCACCGCCGCCCGGCCCGGCTGGGCCGCCGCGAGCCCGCTGGAGCGCGCCGCCGTCTGCCTGGAGGTCCTGCACCGGATCAACGCCCGCTCCCACGAGTTCGCCCACGCCGTCATGCACACCACCGGCCAGGCCTACGGCATGGCCTTCCAGGCCGGCGGCCCGCACGCCCAGGACCGCGGCCTGGAGGCCGTCGCCTACGCGTACGCCGAGCAGACCCGGCTGCCCCGGCAGGCCGGCTGGACCAAGCCCCAGGGCAAGCGCGACCCGCTGGTGATGACCAAGGAGTTCACCGTCGTCCCGCGCGGCCTCGCCCTGCTGATCGGCTGCAACACCTTCCCGACCTGGAACGGCTACCCGGGCCTGTTCGCGTCGCTGGCCACCGGCAACCCGGTGCTGGTCAAGCCGCACCCGCGGGCGGTGCTGCCGCTCGCGCTGACCGTGCGGACCGCCCGCGAGGTGCTCGCCGAGGCCGGCTTCGACCCCGACGTGGTCGTCCTGGCCGCCGAGCACGAGGGCGGCACCGTCGCCGCGACCCTCGCCGTCCGCCCCGAGGTCAAGCTGATCGACTACACCGGCTCCACCGCCTTCGGCGACTGGCTGGAGGAGCACGCCAAGCAGGCGCAGGTGTACACCGAGAAGGCCGGCGTCAACGCGGTGGTGATCGACTCCACCGACGACTACAAGGGCATGCTGGGCAACCTCGCCTTCGCGCTCTCGCTCTACAGCGGCCAGATGTGCACCACCCCGCAGAACGTGCTGATCCCGCGCGGCGGCATCGCCACCGACCAGGGCGACAAGTCCTACGACGAGGTGGTCGGCGACCTCGCCGCCGCCATCGAGGGCCTGCTCGCCGACGACGCCCGCGCCGCCGCGATCCTCGGCGCCGTGGTCAACCCCGGCGTGCTCCAGCGCTCGGCCGCCGCGGCCGGCGGCGAGTACGGCGAACTCGCCCTCGCCCCGCGGGCGGTGGCCTCGCCGGACTTCCCCGGCGCGACGCTGCGCACCCCGGCACTGGTCAGGCTGGACGCCGACAAGCCGGACGACCGCGCGGTCCTCCGCAGCGAGTGCTTCGGCCCGGTCTCCTTCGCCGTCGCCGTCGAATCCACCGCCGACGCGGTCGAGTTGCTGCGCACCACGGTCCGGGACAAGGGCGCCATGACCGCCTCCGGCTACACCACCTCGCCCGAGGTGGAGGCGCTGCTGGTCGAGGCCGCGCTGGACGCCGGCGTCTCGCTCTCGCTCAACCTGACCGGCGGGGTCTACCCCAACCAGACCGCCGCCTTCTCCGACCTGCACGGCACCGGGGCCAACCCGGCCGCCAACGCGGCCTACTGCGACGGCGCGTTCGTCGCCAACCGGTTCCGGACGGTGGAGATCCGCCGGCACGCCTGAGCCGCTCCGGCCCCCGCCCGAGCCGCTCCGGGATCCCCGCGGGGCCCGGTGGCGGGAACCGCCGGGGCCGGCGGCCAGCGCCGCCCGGTCCCGGCGGCCGTCGGCCCCAGCCGGGACCCGGCGGTTCACAGCTCCGACGGCGCCCGCGATGATGGAGGCTGGGAGAACGCCGGGAACGGCGTCCGACCGCCCTCCGAGGAACGGGAGCTGAACACATGGCCGTGAAGCCGACGACCGAAACCGACGTCCTGATCGTCGGCGCCGGACCGACCGGACTGCTGCTGGCGGGCGACCTCGCCGCCGCCGGCGTCGGCGTCACCGTGCTGGAGAAGCGGGCCGCCCAGTCCGACCTCACCCGGGCCTTCGCGGTGCACGCCCGCAGCCTGGAGCTGCTCGACGCCCGGGGCCTGGCCGAGGAGCTGATCGCCACCGGCCGCCCGCTCTCCGAGCTGCGGATGTTCGACCGCTTCGGCGTCGACCTCGCCGCGCTGCCCACCCGCTTCCCGTTCGTCCTCGTCACCCCGCAGTACAACGTCGAACGGCTGCTGCTGGAGCGCGCCGAGAAGGCCGGGGCCACCGTGCTGCGCGGCGCCGAGGTCACCGGGCTGCGCCAGGACGCCGAGGGCGTGACGCTGGAGACCGGGGACGGCACCGCCCACCGCGCCGCGTACGCGGTCGGCACCGACGGCGTCCACTCCACCGTCCGCGACCTGCTCGGCATCCCCTTCCCCGGGGAGTCGGTGGTCGACTCGGTGCTGCTGGCCGACGTCCGGCTGGAGCGCGAGCCCGCCCGGGCGATCACCGTCGGCGCCAACCAGGCCGGCTTCGCCTTCCTCGCCCCGTTCGGCGACGGCTGGTTCCGGATCATCGCCTGGGACCGCGAGGAGCGCCACCCGGACGGCACCGCCCCCTCCGCCGAGCAGCTCACCGCCCTCAGCCGGGCCATCCTCGGCGAGGACTTCGGCGTGCAGGAGGTCCGCTGGAGCTCCACCTTCCACAGCGACGAGCGGCAGGCCCCCAACTACCGATCCGGCCGGGTCTTCCTGGCCGGCGACGCCGCCCACTGCCACTCCCCGGCGGGCGGCCAGGGCATGAACACCGGCCTCCAGGACGCCGCCAACCTCTCCTGGAAGCTCGCCGCGGCGCTCCGGGGCCACGCCACCGGCGCCCTGCTGGACACCTACCAGACCGAGCGGCACCCGGTCGGCAGGACGGTGCTGCGCACCTCCGGCGCGCTGATCCGGCTGGCGCTCGCCGAGTCCGCCCCCACCCGGGCCCTGCGCGGGGCGCTCACCGCGCTGGGGAGCCACCTCGACCCGGTCACCGAGCGCGGGGCCCGGCTGGTCTCCGGCATCGGCATCTCCTACCCCGCGCCCAAGGACGCCCACCCGCAGGTCGGCAAGCGCGTCCCGGACCTCCGGCTGACCGCCCTGAGCCGGCCCGTGGAGGGCGCCCCGGCCGCCCCCGAGCGGCTCTACGAGGCGCTGCGCGCCGGGAAGTTCGTGCTGGTCAGCAATGACGAGCTGGCCGCCGCCGAGCCCTGGGCCGACCGCATGGTCTCCGCCGCCCCGGCCGACCCGCACGGCAAGCTGCGCGACACCGTCCTGCTGATCCGCCCGGACGGCTACGTCGCCTGGGGCGCCGTCGACCCCGGCCAGGGCGAACTGCGCGCCGCGCTCACCGACTGGCTCGGCGCCCCGGCCTGACCGCCCCCGGGCGGGTGCGCGGCCCCGCGCGCCCGCCCGTCGGTCCGTCCGCCCGTCAGCCCCGGGCCTTCACGTAGTGCCGCGCCGCCTTCGCCCGGTTCCCGCACACCGCCATCCGGCACCAGCGCCGCCGCCCGTTCTGCGAGGCGTCGAAGAAGTGCAGGATGCACGCCTCGTGCGCGCACTGCCGGATCCGGTGGGCCCCCTGTCCGAGCAGCGCGAGGAGTCCGTCCGCCACCAGCCAGGGCGCCAGCCACTCCGGCCGGTCGGTCTCGACCCGGTCCTCGGCCCCGCCCTCCGCCGCCGTCCGCCGGATCCGCCCGTGCGCCAGCACCTCGTCCAGCCCGTTCCGCGCCGCGGTGCCCAACCCGCCCCGCTCGCGGGCGTCCCGGGCGGCCAGCAGGACCGCCTCACGGGTGCGCAGGATCGCCGCCAGGCCGGCCTCGTCGGCCGTGCAGCGTGCGCCGAGCCCGGCGGAGGAGAGCCAGATCCCGTACCCCTCGACGCCGGTGAGCAGGTCGTTGACGGGCGTTCCGGACCAGCGCGTGTTGAGCAGGTCCAGCGCGAGCGGCTCGCCGATCAGCGGTCGCGGGTCCCTCGGGTCCGGCTGTGCGTCAGTCATCGCCCTCCCTCGGCTCGGCCCGATTCTACGTCCGCCTCCGCGGCCCCGCAGTGGTCTGGACCGACACCGGACCGACCGTCATTCACTGTATGAAACCGCCGAGTTTCCATCCCTCCACAGTTGACTGTTTTTTAGCAACGAATTGCCCGGCCATGAGCCACTTCGCACACGGGTTCTGTCATGTTCGAGCCAGCGTTCTGGACCCCCCGGAACGCCTGGCCCCTTGCCGGCCCCCACAGCCGGCCGGAGGAGGATCCGTTGCGCCCCCGCTCCCTTGCCCTCGCCGCGGCGATAGCCGTGCTGCCGCTGACCGCCGTCTCGCTCGGTGTCTCCACCGCGCAGGCCGCCACGCCCAACGCCGCCCCGCGCGTCGCCCTGCCGAACACCGTGAACCCGGCGGTGGCCCACTCGGAGAAGAAGGGCGACGTCCCGGCCGAGCAGCAGATCTCGGTGTCCGTCAGCCTGAAGCTGCGCAACACCGACGCGCTGGACCGCTTCCTCACCGCCGTGACCACCCCGGGCACCCCGGAGTACGGCCACTACCTGACGCCGGAGCAGTTCACCGCGCAGTTCGGCCCGACCCAGGCCGCCGTCGACCAGGTCCGGACGTACCTGGCCCAGCAGGGGCTGACCGTCGGCGAGGTGAGCGCCAACCGCCAGGCGGTCGCCGCCCACGGCACCGCCGCGCAGGTCTCCCGGGCCTTCGGCACGCACGAGAGCTCGTACCTCGACCCGCAGCTCCAGCGCGCCTTCTTCGCCAACGACGCCGCCGCCTCGATCCCGTCCGACCTCGCCGCCGTCGTCCAGGGCGTCAGCGGCCTGGACAACCACGCGGTGCGCAGGAACCGCCTGGTCACGCCCGGCGCCGTCACCCCGAACACCGCGAGCGCCTCCCCGAGCGGCATGGCCCCGGCCCAGTACACCGGCGCGTACAACCTCAACAAGACCGGCGCGGACGGCACCGGCACCACGGTCGCGCTGTGGGAGTTCGACGGCTACCAGTCCTCGAACCTGACCACCTACGACGCGCAGTACGGCCTGTCCGGCCCGGCCGTCTCCACCGTCTCGGTGGACGGCGCCAACTACGACTCCGCCCCCGGCCAGGGCCAGGGCGAGGTCGAGCTGGACAGCGAGATCGTCCGCGGCGTGGCGCCGAAGGCCACCCAGCTGGTCTACGAGGCGCCCAACAGCGACCAGGGCGAGATCGACATGGCCAACAAGATCGTGACGGACAACCGGGTCTCGGTGGTCTCGATCTCCTGGGGCTCCTGCGAGCCGGACACCACCGCCGCCTCGATGACCGCGGTCGACAACGCCTTCAAGCAGGCCGCCGCCCAGGGCATCTCGATCTTCTCCGCCTCCGGCGACGACGGCTCCCGCGACTGCACCCGCTCCACCAGCGGCTCGACCGTCAAGGCCGTCGACTTCCCGGCCTCCAGCCCGCACCAGACCGGCGTCGGCGGCACCAACCTCAAGGTCACCAGCGGCAACGCCTACTCCTCGGAGAGCGCCTGGAGCACCGCCGGCGGCGGCGTCTCCACCGTGTTCGCCAAGCCGAGCTGGCAGACCGGCACCGGCGTCAGCGGCACCATGCGCACCGTCCCGGACGTCTCCTCCAACGCCGACCCGGCCAGCGGCTTCGCGATCTACACCGCGGGCGCCTGGCAGGTCTACGGCGGCACCAGCGCGGCCGCGCCGCTCTGGGCCGGCTACGCGGCCCAGTTCAACCAGAAGGCCAAGGCGGCCGGCCAGGCCGCCCTGGGCGAGGCGAACCCGCGGCTGTACCCGGTGGCCACCGGCAGCGGCTACGGCAGCACCTTCCACGACGTGACCACCGGCGCCAACCAGGACTTCTCCGCCAAGACCGGCTACGACCAGGTCACCGGCTGGGGCTCCCCGGTCGCCGACGCGCTGACCACCGCCCTGCTCGGCGGCTCCACCACCCCGCCGTCCGGCGGCTGCACCGCCGCCCAGCTGGTGGCCAACGGCGGCTTCGAGACCGGCACCGCCTCGCCGTGGACCGCCTCCAGCGGCGTGGTCGACAACAGCTCCTCCCAGCCGGCCCACTCGGGCAGCTGGAAGGCCTGGCTGAACGGCTACGGCTCCGCCCACACCGACACCATGGCGCAGACCGTCTCGATCCCGGCCGGCTGCACCTCCGCCAAGCTGACCTTCTGGCTGCACGTCGACACCGCGGAGACCGGCACCACCGCGTACGACAAGCTGACCGTCCAGGCCAACAGCACCACGCTGGCGACCTACTCCAACGTCGACGCCGCCGCGGGCTACGTCCAGCGCACCCTGGACCTGACCTCCTTCGCCGGCCAGACCGTGACCGTCAAGTTCACCGGCACCGAGGACTCCTCGCTGCAGACCAGCTTCGTGATCGACGACGTCGCGCTGAACGTCGGCTGACCACCGGCCTCGGCCACCACCGCACCACCGGACCCCCGCCGGGGCGGAGCCGTCAGGGCCCGCCCCGGCGGTGTCCGTCCCGGGCCCCGACGGGCGGCGCGCCGGGCCCGCCGGGGCGCGGGCCGACGCCCCGTGTTTCCGGACTGTTTCACGATCGACAACCCTTCGGTCCACCCGCCGTGACCACTGTCATACGCACGACTGATGACGTAGCCTCTCGACCGTGCATAGGGTTCCCCAAAGCTCGGTGAAGCAGCTGGCGGCGCGCCCCGGCGCCGATCCGGCCCCACCGAACTCACCTGGTGGGGAGGGTCACCGCATGGCCGCACAGCAACCTCAGGACGCCGCGCGGCTGCGGCTGGTCGGGTCGCACACGGAGCGCCCCGGGCCGCCTCCCGCCGTCCCCGCACCAGCCCCGGGCCGGCTCGCCCCGGTCGGCGGCTTCGCCGACACCCTGCACCTGGCCATCGAGGCCAGCGGCCTCAGCCTGGACCGCATCCGCGCCGCGCTCGCCGGACGCGGCGTCAGGGTCAGCGTCACCACCCTGAGCTACTGGCGGCGCGGCCGCAGCCAGCCCGAGCGGGCCAGCTCGCTGCGCGCCGTCCACCTGCTGGAGGAACTGCTCGGCCTGCCGCACAGCGCGCTGTCCTCGCTGCTCGGCCCGCCGCGCCCGCGCGGCCGCTGGGCCGCCGCCGCCAACACCTGCCACCTCGGGCTGGAGGACGTCTGGCCGGGCGAGCAGGAGATCGCCAACATCTTCGCCGAGCTGGACGCCCCGCCGGCCGGCGAGCTGGAGCGGCTGAGCATCCACGACTCCTACTACGTGGACGCCGAGCGGCGCGGCAACCTGCTGCGGATGCGCCAGGTGGTGCGCGCCACCGTCGGCGGCGTCGGCCGCTGCCTGGTGGTGCACATGGCCGACGAGGAGGCGGCCGGCTGCCCGGAGATCACCTCGGTGCGGCACGGCCGGCTGGGCCGGGTGCGCCGCCGCCCGGAGGCCGGGCTGACCGTCGCCGAGCTGATGCTGGACCGCCCGCTCGGGCTCGGCGACAGCACGGTCTTCGAGTACGAGGTGGAGATCCCGCCCGGCGGCCCGACCATGGAGTACAGCCGCCGCTTCGCCACCCCGGTGCGCGAGTACGTGCTCCAGGTGCACTTCGACCCGGCGGCCGTCCCGGCGCACTGCGAGCGCTACGACCGCGAGCCGGGGGCCGACGTCGACCACCGCCGCGAGCAGCTCTGGATCGGCGCCTCGGCCAGCGCCCACGTCCTGGCCCCGGACCAGCAGCCCGGCCACATCGGCATCCGCTGGGAGTGGGCGTAGGCCCCCTCCGCCCCGAAAGCCCCGTCCGCTCCGTACACCCCGAAGGCCCCGCCCGACCCGAACCGGTCCGGCGGGGCCTTCGCGCTGCCACCGGAAGTCCTGACCCCTTGGGCTCCTCGTACTGGTTGACGCTGCATCATCTAACTCCTACTCTCGTGAGTACCGGTTAGGAAGTAGCTCCGCCGGACACCGAAGCCCCGGGAGTGACCAGGCATGTCCAGCACCACCCAGCTCCGCACCCTGCAGACCGGCCACGTGGGCCTGAACGTCACCGACCTGGCCCGCTCGATCGACTTCTACCGCGCCGTGTTCGGACTCGACGTCACCGCCGAGGGCACCGACCCGGAGCGCCGCTACGCCCTGCTCGGCCGCGACGGCCGCCTGGTGGTGACGCTCTGGGAGCAGAGCACCGGCAGCTTCGCCACCACCGGGCCCGGGCTGCACCACCTCTCCTTCGAGGTCGAGAGCCTCGACGAGGTCCGCGCCACCGAGCAGCTGCTGCGCGGACTCGGCGCCGGCTTCGCCTACGACGGCGTCGTCCCGCACAGCGAGGGCTCGGCCTCCGGCGGCATCTTCTTCACCGACCCGGACGGCATCCGGCTGGAGGTCTACACCCGCACCGGCGTCGACGGGACGGGCGCCGCCGCCCCCACCGCCGCCGCCCCGACCTGCGGCTTCTTCTAGGCCGCGCCGTGGAGGAGCCGACGGTGCCCGCCACCGGCACCCCCTACCACTCCGGCGAGCGGGCCGCCCAGGCCAGGGCCGGCCGCACCGAGCGGGCCGACCACGCCGGCCGGGCGATCCGCAGCACCGTCCCGGAGGTCGCCGCCCGCTTCCTGGCCGAGCGCCGGATGCTGGTCGTCGGCGCCGCCGACCGGGACGGCCGGGTCTGGGCCACCCAGCTGGCCGGCCCGGCCGGCTTCCTCTCGGCCCCGGACGAACGCACCATGGCCGTCGCCGCCCTCCCGGCCGCCGCCGACCCACTGGCCGGGGCGCTGGCCCGCCCGGCCCGGGTCGGCACCATCGCGCTGGACCCGGCCGGCCGGCGCCGGATGCGGCTCAACGGCCGCTCCGTCCCGGACGGCCGGGGCGGGCTGCTGGTGCACGCCGAGCAGGTGGTCGCCAACTGCCCCCGGTACATCCGGCGCCGCACCCCGACGGACCGCCCCGCCGCCGGCCCGCCCCGTGCGGTCGCCGCCGGCCGGGCGCTGACCACCGCCCAGCGCCTCACGGCCGCCACCGCGGACACCTTCTTCATCGCCAGCACCGGCCCGGACGGCAGCGTGGACGCCTCCCACCGCGGCGGCCCGCCCGGCTTCCTGGAAGCGGTGGCGCCGGACCGGCTGCGCTGGCCGGAGTACCCGGGCAACAGCATGTTCCTGACGCTCGGGAACCTGGAGCTGGACCCGCGGGCCGGCCTGCTGCTGCCGGACTGGGAGACCGGTGGGGCGCTGCTCGTCACCGGTGAGGCCCGTATCGACTGGACCGAGGAGGCCCGGCGGGGCGTCCCGGACGCCGAGCGGATGGTCGAACTGGTTGTCACCGGCGTGCTGGAGCTGGCCGACGCCACCCCGCTGACCTGGACCGGCCAGGAGTCCGCTTGCACGGACCCGTACTGACCCCGCCTCACCTCAAACGACGCGCGTCTCACCCGTTCGGCCTAACCCACCGTGACGCATCCCGTCCCTTTTGGGACTTTGGTCCGGATAACACGCGGATCAGGCCAGGGAAGGCCACTCCTGCCCCGTCGTCAGACGGGTGCCGGAAGACCGCAGGAAAGAGGCGGAGCATGACCCTGACCGACCCCCTGTCCCCGCTCATGGAGTTCGACGAGGTCGAGCCGGCGGAGGACTGCATATGCGGGGGCTGCAACTCCCGCCGCCGTGCGCGACTGCACGCCGCGCCGGTCCACGAGGGGGGACACGCCGCCGCCCGCAGCGTCCGCCGCCGGGCCGCCGTGCTGGTGGCCGCCGTGGGCACCGCGATCGGTGGCGGGGCGGCCGCCGCCGGCTCCGCCTCCGCGGCCCCCGCGCCCGGCCCCACCCCGGGCGGCAGCAGCACCGGGGCGCAGTCGCCGACCCCGCAGGGCGAGGTCAGCGGCCTCTACGGACAGGCGCCGGGGGCCCGTGCCTTCGCCGCCCCGCGCCTCGCCACGGCGCCGCCCACCCGGGCCCAGATCATCCAGCGCGCCCAGAGCTGGGTCGACCAGGGCGTGCCGTACAGCATGAGCCGCTACTGGTCGGACGGCTACCGGCAGGACTGCTCCGGCTTCGTCTCGATGGCCTGGGGCCTGGGCAGCAGCCAGACCACCTGGACGCTGCCCGACTTCGCCGAGCGGATCACCAAGAGCGACCTCCAGCCCGGCGACATCCTCATCTACAACAACCCGGCCAGCCCGCAGTCCGGCTCGCACGTGACGATCTTCGGCGGCTGGGCCGACTCCTCCCGCACCAAGTACGTCGCCTACGAGCAGACCGGGCCCTCCGCCAAGAAGCGCTCCACCCCGTACGCGTACTGGAACAACTCCGGCTCCTACGTCCCGTACCGCTACACCGGCCTGTCCTCCGGCAGCAACGACGGCGGCGGCAGCAGCTCCTCGACGGCCTTCCCCGGCGCCGACAAGTTCGGCCCCGGCGCCAACAACGCGTACGTCACCAGGCTCGGCCAGATGCTGGTGCAGCGCGGCGGCTCCGCGTACTACTCCGAGGGCCCGGGCCCGCGCTGGACGGAGAGCGACCGCAAGGCCACCCAGGCCTTCCAGCAGGCCCAGGGCTGGCGCGGCAGCGAGGCCGACGGCATCCCCGGCAAGGCCACCTGGGACTACCTGGTCAACAACAGGGGCCGCAGCATCGGCGGGGGCGGCGCCCCGCTGCCGCCTCCGCCGCCGCCCGCCACCGCGGGCTTCCCCGGCGCCGGGTACTTCGGCCCTGGGCAGAACAACGACCACGTCCGCAGGCTCGGCGAGCAGCTGGTGCGCAAGGGCTTCGGCCGCTTCTACGGCGTCGGTCCCGGCCCGCGCTGGACGGAGAGCGACCGCAGGGCCGTCCAGGCCTTCCAGCAGGCCCAGGGCTGGCGCGGCAGCGAGGCCGACGGCTACCCGGGCCCCGACACCTGGCGCCGGCTGTTCTCCTGACGCCCCGGCCCGACGTCCGCGCCTGACGTCCCCGCCCGACACCCGCCGAGGCGCGGCACCCGCCCGGGTACCGCGCCTCAGCGCCGGCCCGACATCCAGTGGAACAGCCCCATCGCGACGCTGGTCGCCAGGTTGAAGCTGGAGACCCCGGGCCGCATCGGCACCGCCACCAACCGGTCGGCGCGCGCCCTGAGCTCCGCCGACACCCCGTGCCGCTCCGTCCCGAAGGCGAGCAGCGCGTCGTCCGGGAAGGGCACGTCCCGGATGTCCGCGCCCTCCGGGTCCAGCACGTACAGCGGCCCCTCCGGCAGCCGGTCCGGGGCCAGCCGCTCGACGGCCGTGGCGAAGTGCAGCCCGGCGCTCCCGCGCAGCACGTTCGGGTGCCACGGGTCCAGGTCCCCGGTGGTCACCACCCCGGTGGCGCCGAACCCCGCCGCCAGCCGGACCACCGCCCCGACGTTCCCCAGGTTGCGCGGATTCTCCAGCACCACCACCGGCGCCCGCCGCGGCCGCCGCCCCAGCACCGCCCGGTTCGCCCCTGCTCCGGGCCGCACCGCCAGCGCGGCCACCCCGGTCGGGTGCACCCGCGGCACCAGCCCGCGCAGCACCGCCTCCGGCACCTCCACCACGAGCCCCTCCAGCGCCGGCACCACGTCCGGCGCCAGCTCCTGCGCCAGGGCCAGCACCGCCGCCCGGTCGGTGGTCCGCACGGCCCGCACCTCGCCCCCGAACCGCAACGCGTGCTTCACCGCGTGGAACCCGTCCAGCAGCACCGCGCCCGGCTCCCGCCCGGCCGCCCGCCACTCCCGCACCAGCTCGTCCTCGTCCATGGCCGCCACTCTGCCACCCGCTGCGGCCCGGCTCCCCCGGCCGCTCCCCGCCGGGGGAGCACCGCCCGCCTCAGCGCGGGGGCAGGAAGGGGGCCGGCGGCGGGCCGGGGTGCAGCGGGGCCGGCGGCCCGCCGGCCTCCCGGGGGCCGCCCTCCCCGGAGGACCCCCGCAGGGCCCGCTCCAGGTCCCGCAGCGCCTGCCCCACCAGCCGCGTCCCCGACCGCACCACGTCCCGCTGCACCCCCGCCGGCGCCGCCGCCAGCTCCTCCTCCAACCGCGTCTGCGCCGCCCGCACCGCCTCGAACTCCACCGGCTGCCCGGTCAGCAGCGCGGCCGCCGCGAGCGCCGTGGCCAGCCGCAGCTCCTCCGCGTACTCCGCCGTCCCCGGCACCGGCTCGGCGTCCGCCCCCGGCAGGTGGGCCTCCAGCAGCACGGCCGCCCGCCCGAGCGCCCCGACCGCCGCCCGGGCCCGGTCGATCTGGCGCCGGCTCACCCCGGCCAACCCGGACGCGTGCCGCCCCGGCTCGGCGTCGGCCCGCTGCATCGCCTGGAGCAGCTCGGAGCGCGCCTCCCGCGAGTCCAGCAGCGCGCTGCGCACCACCCGCCCGCGCGGCTCCGCCGGCTCCTCGTAGCAGGCCACCACCGCCGCCGCGTACCGCCCGGCCGCCGCCAGCCACTCGGCGAGCCGCTCGCCGAGCCTGGCCGTCTGCCAGGTCGGGAACAGCGCGTACGTGACGAGCGCGATCGACCCGCCGAGCAGCGTGAGCCCCACCCGCTCGACGGCCGTCACCAGCGGATCGCCCTCCTGGAGCCCGAGCAGGAACACCACGTAGGTGGAGATCCCGACCGTGGTGAGCGCGTACCCCGTCCGGAACGCCAGGTACGACCCGCCGATGCAGACCACCGCCAGCGCGGCCAGCACCCACTGCCCGGGGTGGGCGAGCTGCACCACCAGCGTCGAGACGGCGACCCCGACCACCGTCCCGGCCAGCCGGGCGACGCCCCGGCTGTAGGTTTGCGCGAAGTCCGGCCGCATCACCATCGCGGCGGTCATCGGCGCCCAGTACCCGTGGTGGAACCCGGCGAGCCGGGCCAGCAGGTAGGCGACGGTGACCACCCCGGCGAGCCGGACGGCGTGCTGGAAGATCGCCGAGCGCGGCTGGAGCTGGCGCCGGACGGCCCGCGCCGCGACCGGCAGCATCCGGGCGATGGTGGGCTTGTGCAGCGCCCCGCCGGCCCCGACCACCGGCGTGGTGATGGTGTCCTCGTCGTTGCGGTCCAGGGTGTCCGCGGCCTTGCGCAGCAGTCCGCCGAGCCGCCGGGCCGAGCGCCGGGCGGCGCCCTGCAGCCGCGGGCCGTCGTCCGAGCCGACCAGGGTGAGCGAGGGCGCGGAGCGCGGCAGCCGGACCGGGTCACCGGTGCGGACCGCCCGGGCCAGGGCGTCCATGACCTCGGCGGAGGCCGCCAGCACCTCCCGGGCGCGGTCCCGCCCAGGCCCCTCCTCGGGGGCGCCCACCCGGGGGTCGGCGAGGGCCGCGAGGGTGGGCCGGATGCGCTCGGCGACGCCGCGCAGGCCGCGCAGCTCGGGCGGCCGGTGGCGGTCCTGCCAGGGCGTGAGGGCGGCCGCGTGGCGGGCCGTCATGAACGGCTCCGGGTCCAGGTGCGCGGTCGGGTCCTGCCGCAACCGCCGAGCGTAGTCGGCGAGTTCGGCGTAGGTGTCGGCGAGTGCCTCGCGCTGGGCGGTCCAGCTGCCGATCGGCCAGACGGTGATGACGACGGCCTGGACGACCCCGCCGAGGGCGGCGACCAGCCCGTGGCCGAGCGCGGCGACGGTGCTGACCGGGAGCTGGACCACGATCAGCATCACCGAGACGGTGTTGGTGGCGACCACCCCGGCGGTGGGCCCGATCGCCCAGGCCAGCCCGGCACCGAAGGCCCACACCGCGAGCAGCACCGGGAACAGCCCGGGGACGCCGGCGGCGAGGTAGCCGAGGAAGGTGCTGATGCCGAGTCCGGCCCCGGCCGCGACGGCCAGGCTCGCCCGGGGGCGGAAGCTGCGCTGGAAGGTGGCCGCGCCGGCGATGAACGCGCCCATCGCGGCCGAGGTGCCGAGCGCGACCCCGCCGAGCGCCAGGGTCGGGAAGAGCACCAGCGCCACCGCGACCGCCCCGCGCAGCGCCCGCTTGGGGTCGGTCAGCGCCCGGTCCAGGGTGAGCCCGGTCCGCGCGGTGTCACGAAGGGCGGCGAACCAGGACATAGCGACATCCTAGACAGGAGTCCTCCGTCGGGCCCGGCTCAGCCGCGCCGCCGCCCACAGCAGTGCCCCGGTCGGCAGGAAGACGGCGTCCGCCGCGATCATCGCGAGCGAGAACACCGGCAGCCCGAGCACCACCGCGATCCCCGCGTGCTCCAGCACCATCACGCCCAGCAGGACGTTCTTGACCCGCCGGTTGAGCAGCGCGAACGGGAACGCCACCTGGAGGACCACGGTGCCGTACGAGACCAGGAAGACCGGCAGCAGCGCCGAGCCGACCAGTGCGGACAGCCCCGGCCAGGGGGTGAAGTAGTCCAGGTGCAGCGGGTAGTACAGCGCGGTGCCGTCCTGCCAGCGCGAGCCCTGCACCTTGTACCAGCCGGCCGTGGCGTAGATCAGCACCACCTCGACGGCGATCACCAGCATCGCGCAGTTGTGCACCATGTTCGCCAGCGCGTCGAGCACCGCCCGCGGCTCGCCGTCCGGCCGCAGCCGGCCGAGCACCCACCAGAGCCCGGCCACCGCCCACAGCCCCCAGAACAGCGGCGACCAGCCGGCGTACGGGAAGGCCCGGTCGGTCCAGGTCAGGCTGTCGCCCGCGAAGCCGCCCCACTGGCAGGCCGCCAGGACGCCCCCGAGCACCGCCCAGAGCACCACCCCCGCCCGCCCGCTCCGGGGCCGCCGGGCGTCCAGCGACCACACCTCGGCGCAGCGGGTGAAGACCAGGTAGACCGCCATCAGGTGGACGACGTTGTCACCGCCGTCGCCCAGGAAGACGTCGCGGTTCTGCAGGGACAGCACGGTGACCAGGAACAGCACCGTGCTCGCCCTGGTCCGCCAGCCCAGCAGCACGGCCAGGGCGGCCAGCACCGCCAGGTGGTACACCAGCTCGGACCAGAGCCGGCCGCCGAACCAGGGCAGCACGGTGAACGCCCCGTTGTCGGCCAGCAGCCGCTCGGCCAGGTCCGCCGACCAGGGGGAGCGGTCGCCGTACAGCACCCGGCGGTGGGGCCACTCGCGCAGCAGGTGGGCCAGCCAGACCAGCCCGAAGCCGATCCGCACCGCCGCGGCCTGGTGGCGGCCGAGCGCCCGCCCGGTGAAGGCCTCCACCGCCCGCCCGAGCGGCGCCCGCGGCCCGCGCCCGGCCCGGGCCCCACCGGCCCCGGCCTGCCCCGGCGGCGCCGCCGCCGCCCCGGGCGGCTCGACCCGCGCCGTCGCCTCGCTCATCCGAGCAGCCCCCGGTAGTCCTCGTCCGCGACCGGCCACCACGGCAGCTCCCGCACCCGGGGCGCCGGCGGCGCGGGCTCCCCGGCCCAGGACGGCGGCGCGACGGTGGCCGCGGTCGAGCGGAACTGGATCTCCAGCACCCGCTCGCCGTCCGCCTCCCGGCCGATCCGCTGCAGGGCGATCCGCTTGAGGTACTGCTCGGCGAGCCGGCCGCGCGGCGAGGCCGGGGCCTCGTCCTGCGGGTCGTGCGAGCCGTCGTAGAAGTCCCAGGCCCGGCGCAGCAGGTTCTGCTCGACGTGGCTGGGCGCCGGGTTGCCCCGTATCGCGGCGATGTCCTGGGCGGTCAGGCCGATCCAGTCGTGGGTGCGGGTGGCCCCGCCGGGCGCGACGGTGCGGACCCGTACGTCCACGGTCACGTTCTGCTGGAGCGGGTCGGGCGCGAACAGCTTCCAGTTCTGCTCGAACTCCGGGTACACCACGCCGTCGAGCTCGTCCCGGTACTGCCGGGACACCGGGTTGGCGGGCGCCACGTGCAGGAACACCGCGGCGAGGAACAGCCCGGTGCCGCCGGCCAGCACCACCCCGGCGAAACCGAGGACCAGCTGCGCCGGCCGGGACCACGCCCGCCCGGCGGCCGGTCGGTCCGTCGTCTCGGTCATGGCCTCCCCGCCCGGTCGGCGGGCGCCACCGGCCCGGTGCCGGCGCGCTCGCGCGCGCCCATCCTGCCCCACGGGGGTGCCCCCGGCGGCCCGTCAGAGGACGAAGGCCTCCTGGCCGGTGCTGCTCACCATCGGACGGCCCGCGTCCTGCCAGGCGTACATCCCGCCGTCCACGTTCACCGCGTCCCGCCCCTGCTGCACCAGGTACTGGACGACCTGCGCGGAGCGGCCGCCGACCCGGCAGAGCACGTACAGCTTCCCGTCCGGCAGCTCGCCGAGCCGGGCGATCACCTCACCGATCGGGATGTGCAGCGCGCCGTCCACGTGGCCGGCGTCCCACTCGTCCTGCTCGCGCACGTCCAGCAGGACGGCGTCGGCGGGCACGGCGGCGGCGTCGGCGGAGGGGATCTGCGGGAACATCGTGTGGCTCTCCTGGGATTCGCTGGGGTGCGTGCCATTGTCGCCCACCGGCGCCGCGGCGGGGGCACCGCGGGCCGGTCCGTCCGCCGGGGCCGGGCCGCCGAGCAGCCGCTCCAGCTCGGCCTGCCGCTGCGCGGCCTTGGCCAGCAGCTCCTCGGCGAGCTGCTCCAGCAGCCGGTCCGGGTCCTGCGGGGCGAGGGCGAGCAGCTGGCCCATCGGGGTCTGCTCCAGCCGGACCTGCTCCGCGGCGGTCTCGGCGATCTTCGCGGTCAACCAGTCCAGCCGGCGGCGCAGCCAGTCCGAGCGGTCCGGGGCGTCGACGGCGGGCGCGGCCTCCGGAGCGGTGGACCACTCGGCGGCCAGCGCCTCCAGTGCGGCCGCGTCCCCGTAGGCGTAGGCCTCGTTGACCCGGGCCAGGAAGGCGGCCCGGCGCCGCTGCTCGGCCGGCTCGGTGGTCAGGTCGGGGTGGGCGCGGCGGACCAGCTCGCGGTAGATCCGCTGGGCCTCCCGGCCGGGCCGCACCCGCTGCGGCGCGGCGGGCGGCGGGGCCGGCTCGCCATCCTGGCCGGACTGCTCCCGCACCGAGTCGAACAGCGCGTCCAGGTCGGGCAGTTCCTCGACCTGCCGGCGCGCCTCGGCGGCCCGGCGCAGGTCCTCCGGCCGGCCGGTGCGGGCCGCCACGGCCTCGGCGACCAGCGCGTCCAGCTCGTCCAGCCGGGTGTAGAGCGGGCCGAGCAGCTGGTGGTGGATCAGCGCGAAGTTGTCGATCTCCACGCGCAGCGTCTGCACGTCGACGTCCATGCTGAGCCAGGCCAGCTCGGCGGCGGCGACCCGCTCCTCCAGTGCCTGCTGCTCCGGGTCCGTCCAGCGGGCGGGGCTCTGCGCGCTCACTTCTCGCCTCTGTCTCGTCCGGCCTGCTGCGTCCTGCGGTCCACCCGTACGGGCGGTCCGGCCTGCCACCCTACCGCCGTGCGGCGGGGCCCCGTCCGGGTGAACCGGGGGTACCGACCGGCGTGCGGAGCACGACACGCAACCGATCCTGAGGAATCTCCCCGTTTCGGTGTCGAGCCCGGCCCGGTCCGTGCTTCGCTGGTATCCGCACAGCGTGTCTTCCTCCGGAGAGACGGCCGCCCCGCGCGCGGCGGCCAGGCGGGAGCAGAGCGGATCCATGGTGGCCGAGTCCAACTCCACACCGCGGCCGGCGGGCGACGGGACCGCGCCGGGCGACCACCCGACGGGTGTGGCCGCCCTGGTCCGGCTCGCCCCCGTCCTGGTCGACCGGGCCGGGCGGATCGCGTACTGGGGGCGGGCCGCCGAGGAGCTGTTCGGCCACCGCGCCGAGGTCGCCCACGACCGCCCGGCCTCCGGCCTGCTGCCCGCCCTGGACTCCCGGATGCTCGAACGCTGCTCGGTGCGCCGCCCCTGCGACGCCTTCGACACCCTCGCCGAGCGGACCGCCGACGGCCGCCCCTGGGCGGGCCGACTGACCGTCACCGACCGCGAGGAGCACCAGCGCGACGTGCTCTGGTGGGCCTACCCGCTGCCCGGCCCGTCCGGCGGCCTGCTGGCCCTGGCCGCCGACGCCCGCCCGCTGCGCTCCGCCGGGCCGCGGCTCGCGCTCGGCGAGCGGCTGCTCCCCTTCGCCACCGCGCCCGGTGTCCGGGGCGGCTTCCACGCCCTGGCCCCGGCGCTCGCCCCGGCCGGCCCGGTGCCCGAGCCGCTCGCCCGGCTGCTGCCCGCCGCCCGCCGAGCGGCCCTGCTGGCCGCGCTGGAGCACGGCGGCCTGCCCGCCCTGCGGCTGGACCCGGCCACCGTGCTGCCGGTGCTGCCCGCCGACGCCCCCACCGGTACGGCGCAGGCGGCCGCCGGGCTCGGCCGCCGCTATCCGACGCCCCAGCAGCGCGCCGCCCGGGTCGGCCCGCCGCCGCAGCCCGAGCAGGGCGCCCCCGGCCGCCGGCCGCCCGGCCCGCTGCCCGTCCAGCGCGAGGCCGCCGAGCCCGCCGTCCCCTCCCCCGCCCGGCCGGTGGCCGCGGTCGGCGGCGGCGCGCCCACGGGCCCGTCCGTCCCGTCCCCCTTCTGCGGGCGGGAGGTGCCCCCGCCCGCCGCGGGAGCCGTCGAACCGCCCGCCGACGGCCGTCCGCCGCGCGGCGCCGCCCGCCGGGCCCCGACCGCCGCCGTCCCGGTCCCCGCCCCGGCCGGCGGCGAGGGCCCGGCCGGCGGCCGGCTCGGCCCCTTCCTCACCAACGGGCAGGCCGGCGAGCAGCTGGCCCTGCTGAACGAGGTCGGCGGCAAGGTCGGCACCACGCTGGACCTCGGCTTCACCGCCCACGAGCTGTGCCAGGTGCTGGTCCCCCGGGTCGCCGACTTCGCCTGCGTGGACCTGGTGGACGGGCTGATCGCGGACTCCGAGCTGCCGGCCGCCCGCCCGGACGACGCCACCATGCTGCGCCGGGTCGCCCTGGTCCACAACGAGGGCGGCGGCGCCTGGGACCACGTGCTCTCCGAGGGCTCGCTGGTCAGCATGCCCCGCCGCACCCCGCCCGGGATGGCCCTCCAGCTCAACCAGCCGGTGCTGGTCCCGGTGGTCAGCCCGGACGTCGCGGTCGACTACGCGATCGCGCTCGGCGGCGCCCGGCTGGCCCCGGTGGTCACCGGCCGCTCGATGCTGGTCGTCCCGCTGTCCGCCCGCGGCACCGTCCTGGGCATCCTCAAGCTGCTCCGGCTGCCGGACCGCGCCCCCTTCGACGAGAGCGACGCGGCGACCCTCAAGGAGCTGGCCGTCCGCGCCGCGCTCTCGCTGGACAACGCCCGGCTGCACCGCGCCGAGGCCAGGGTCGCCACCACCCTGCAGCGCTCGATGATCCCGACCCGGCCGCCGCAGATCCCCGGCGTGCAGATCGCCCACCGCTACCTGCCCGGCGACCCCAAGGCCGAGGTCGGCGGCGACTGGTTCGACGCGATCCAGCTGCCCGGCAGCCGGGTCGCCCTGGTGGTCGGCGACGTGATGGGCCACGGCCTGCACTCGGCGGCCGCGATGGGCCGCTTCCGCACCGCCGTGCAGACCCTCGCCGCCCTGGACCTGCCGCCCGGCCAGCTGCTGCGCCACCTGGACAACCTGGCCCACAAGCTGGGCGACGACCACCTCGCGACCTGCCTGTACGCGGTGTACGACCCGATCAACCGGACCTGCGAGCTGGCCAGCGCCGGCCACGTGCCGCCCGTCCTGGTGCACCCCGACGGCAGCGGCGAGCTTTTGGAGATCCCGGCCGGCGCGCCGATCGGCGTCGGCGGGGTGCCGTTCGTCGCCAAGACCATCGACGTCTCGGACGGCTCGATGCTGGTGCTCTGCACCGACGGCCTGGTCGAGGTCCGGGGCGGGGACATAGGAGCCGGCCTGGCCGCGCTCTGCGGCAACCTGATCGACCCCCGGCAGAGCCCCGAGCAGGCCTGCGACGTGGTGCTGCGGCGGCTGCACTCGGACGACCGCAAGGACGACGTCGCCCTGCTGGTGGCCCGCTTCGACGGCGTCGCCCCGTCCGAGGTGGCCACCTGGGACCTCAGGGTGGACCACCGCGAGGTCGGCCGGGCCCGCTCGCTGGTCCGCGAGCAGCTGGCCGGCTGGCACCTGGAGGCGCTCAGCGACACCACCGAACTGCTGGTCAGCGAGCTGGTGACGAACGCCGTCCGGGTCGCCCGGGACACCGTGAAGCTCCAGCTGATCCGGGTGGACAAGCTGCTGGTCGAGGTCAGCGACGACAACCACAACCTGCCCTCGCTGGAGCCCGCCGAGCAGCTCGGCGAGACCGGCCGCGGCCTCACCCTGGTCACCAAGCTCGCCGAACGCTGGGGCACCGCCCGCAAGGCGGTGGGCAAGGTCGTCTGGTTCGAGCTCCCGCTCCCGCGCGCCTGACGGCCCGCGCAACGCCAGGGCCAGAGAAACGCCGGGGCCAGGGGAGCGCCGGGATCAGGGGATGACGGCCCCCGCCGAGCGGCGCCGCCGGGCCTCCACCGCGACCTCCCGCGAGGCGGCCGCGGCCACCGAGGCGGCGGCGCCGACCCCGGCCAGCACCCTCGGCCAGAAGTCCCCGAAGACCTCGACCGAGACGGCGATCAGCAGCGCGGTGACCACCGCGACGACGTGCTCCAGACCGGCCAGGTTCGGCAGCACGACCGCCTCGCCGATCATCACCGCGACCACCAGCCCGCCGGTGAACCAGGCCCGGCAGCGGAACGCGATGCAGATCGCCAGCGCCACCACCGCGGCCGAGGGCCCGGTGTCCCGCACGTAGGCGACCCACTTCGGGAAGCCGAACACGTGGTGCGGCCCGATCGCCACGCCGAACCGGGCGAACAGCGTGCCCGCCAGGGTGCAGGCGTAGGCGACCAGCAGCGTCATCCGGCGGCCGAGCACGATCTCGGCGATCGCGAAGACCACGAACACCTGGGCCAGCGCCCCCCAGACCGGAAGGTCCAGCGCCGGCACGTACAGGGAGAGCGGGGTCCGCAGCAGCGAGACCTCCAGCGGCAGCGCCGCCCGCACCACCCCGATGTTGTTCACGAAACGCTCGCCGCCCGGCAGGTGCTGGACGACGCTGAACAGCAGGATCAGAAACGTCGCCACGGTGGCCAGCGGAACCGCGGCGAACTTCTTCCGCACCAGTGCGTCCCGGACCGTCGCGTACAACGTTCCCCACTCGGCGACAGCGGCCGAACCGGCGATTGCCAGCGGCCCCTTTCGCACGCCCCCCGCGTGGGTCCTGTGCATCACAACCGATTCTCCGAATCCCCGAACTCTCGTCTACTCCACATTAGAAGCCTCTTGACAAAGCCACATCGGCACGGATGTGGAGCCGGGTCATCCTCTGGGGGGAGGCAATACCCCCATCGGCCCCCCATTTCGACCGGCCGGTCCCCTCCGCCCCCCGACGGAGGGCTACCCCTTCCCGTCCCGGGCCGCCGCCGGGAGCCGGGGCGCCACCACGGCGGTCCGGGCGTGCCGGCGACGGAACAGGGCGGGCAGGCTCGGCGCGACGATGAATCCCTCGGCGCGCGCGCTCGCGATGCCGATCCGCGGAATCTCGCTGCTCTTCTCGAAGAGCAGGTAACGCGGTTCCCAGATCGGCCGGTACTTGGCATTCGCGCGGTACAGCGACTCGATCTGCCACCAGCGCGAGAAGAATCCCAGGATCGATCGCCACAACCGCAGCACCGGTCCGGCGCCGAGGCGCGAACCGCGCTCGAAGACCGAGCGGAACATCGCGAAGTTCAGCGACACCCGCTTCAGCCCGACCTCGTCGGCGCGCTGCAGCAGCTCGATGACCATGAATTCCATCAGGCCGTTCTCGGTGTCCCGGGCCCGGCGCATCAGGTCCAGCGAGAGCCCGTCCGGGCCCCACGGCACGAAGCTCAGCAGCGCCTTGAGCTCGCCCTCCCCGTCGTGGCACTCCAGCATCACGCAGCGGCCGTCGCCCGGGTCCCCGAGCCGGCCGAGCGCCATCGAGAAGCCGCGCTCGGTCGCCCCGTCGCGCCACTCGTCGGCCTTCGCCACCAGCTCGGCCATCTCCGTCTCCGAGATGGCCTCGTGGCGGCGGATCCGCACGGTGTACCCGGCCCGCTTGACCCGGTTGTAGGCCTGCCGGACCACCCGCATCGCGCGGCCGTCCAGCGAGAACTCGTCCAGCTCGACGATCGCCTCGTCGCCCAGCTCCAGCGCGTCCAGCCCGTGCCGGGCGTAGATCACCCCGGCCTCCTCGGAGGCGCCCATCACGGCCGGCGCCCAGGCGTGCTCGCGGGCCTCGGACAGCCAGGCGTCGATCGCGCCCGGCCAGGCCTCCGGGTCGCCGATCGGGTCGCCGGAGGCGAGCGAGACGCCGCCGATCACCCGGTAGGTGACCGCCGCCTTGCCGCTGGGGGAGAAGACCACCGCCTTGTCCCGGCGCAGCGCGAAGTAGCCGAGCGAGTCCCGCTCGCCCTGCTTGTCCAGCAGGCCGCGCAGCTTCGCCTCGTCCTCGACGGTCAGCAGCTCCTTGCCGCGCGGGCTGCGGAAGGCCACGTACAGCACCAGCAGGAACAGCACCGCGCCCATCGCGTTGATCGCGGCGTTCACCCAGGTCGGCGCCGCGATCACCGAGCGCAGGTGCTCGGACGGGGTGATCGTGATCATCCGGCCGACCGAGTACCGGAACAGGTCCCAGAACCCGGCGCCGGACAGCTCGTTGGTCAGCCAGACCAGCAGCGCGCCGACCGCACCGCCGAACGCCAGCCCGCCGACGAAGGTGGCCGCCGCCGTCTTCGGGTTGGAGCTGTCCCCCTTGGACGTGAACTCCTTGCGCCCGATCAGCAGCGCCAGCACGAACAGGCAGGTCAGGACGGTGGAGACGTAGTTGAGCGGGTGCCGGTTGAAGCGCTCGTCCGGCACCACCATGGCCGCCAGGTAGAGCAGCGAGAACATCCCGCCGAGCGCCGTGTTGAAGATCCACGCGGCCCGCTTGCGGCGCCGCATCGCGATCGCGAGGAAGACCGACAGCACCGCGCTGGCCAGGCCGGCGGTCATCAGGTACGGGGTGAAGTACTCGCCCTCGTTGTGCTCGTAGACCTGGTCCCGGAAGGGCACCAGCAGGACCGTCGCCACGTTCAGCAGCGCGATCAGCCGCAGGTACCAGACGGAGGCCGCGGCAGCCCTCGGCCGCCAGCGGTCGAGCGCCCCTTCGGGCCGGGGCCCCTGGGAGGTGGCGGACGGCTCCGACTTCACAGTGGACGACACAGCTCAATTCCAAACGATCAGATGGTGGGGCGCATCCGCAACGGCCCGGCGCCGGGCGCCCGCTCGGGCCCGACGGACTGACCGGTGACCCGCCCGACCACCCGGATCGAGAAGCGGCCGGAAAAGGGTCAGCCAACTCCATGGTTCCTCACGGAACCTGAGAATCGCGTGAACCGGGTAGCGGATTCCGACCCCCGCCGAACGGCGGGGGTCCCCGCCGCCGAACGTTCGGCACCCCGCCCCCGCTGCCCCTACTCTCGAAACGACCCACGCGGACCGCCCCGACCCGGCCGCCCGAACCGAGGAGGCACCATCACCACCACCCGCGTGCTGATCGTCGACGACGAGATCCTGGTCCGCTCGGGCCTCGGCCTGATCGTCGGCTCCGCCGCCGACCTGGAGGTGGTCGGCGACTGCTCCGGCGGGCAGGCCGAGGAACACGTCCAGCGGCTGCGCCCGCACGTGGTGCTGCTCGACATCCGGATGCCCGACCTCGACGGCATCTCGGTGCTGCGCCGCCTGCGCGCCCTGCCCGACCCGCCCGCCGTGGCGATGCTCACCACCTTCGACACCGACGAGTACATCGGCACCGCGCTGCGGGCCGGCGCGGCCGGCTTCCTGCTCAAGGACACCGCCCCGGAGCAGCTGGTGCACGCCGTGCGGGTGCTCGCGGCCGGCGGCAACATCCTCTCCCCGACCGTCACCCGCACCGTGATCGGCGGCTACGTGGACGGCGGCGGCCCGGACGCCGAGGCCACCGCGCTCGCCCGCACCCTCACCGGCCGCGAGCTCGACGTGCTCTCGCTGCTCGGCGAGGGCCTGTCCAACGCCGAGATCGCCGACCGGCTCTTCCTGGGCACCGGCACCGTCAAGGACCACATCAGCGCCATCCTCGGCAAGCTCGGCGCCGCCAACCGCGTCCAGGCCGCCGTGCTGGCCCACCGGGCCGGCCTGGTCCGGCCCAAGCCCGGCGACGGGGCATGACGACCGCGGACCAACTGCCCTCCGGACGGCTGCCGGCCTGGTGCACCGCCCCCTGGCTGATGGTGCTGCTGCCCGTCCTGTACTCCCTGCTGGACGCGGCCCTGGTGGCCCGGGAGGCCGCCTGGTGGCAGGTGGCGCTGTCCACGCTGGCCGCCGTCGCCCTGTTCCTGCGCCGCCGCTTCCCGGTGACGGCGCTGCTGCTGACCATGCCGGGCAGCTGGGTGGACGAGATCTGGCTGGCCCCGATCACGGCCGTCTACTCGGTGGCCGCCGAACGCCAGCGCCCCCGGGTGGTGGTCCCCTGCGGCATCCTGTTCGCCCTGGTCGAGTTCTTCCACTGGCCGCTGCCGGTGGACGTCCTCGACCTCAGCCGCGCCACCGCGCTGGACGCCATCCAGGCCGTGATGCTGGCCGCCGGGCCGGCCGCCACCGGCCTGCTCGCCCGGACCCGCCGGGAGCTGGCCGCCCGGCTGGACGAGCTGACCCGCGGCCAGGAGCGGGAGAGCCGGCTGCTGGCCGAGCGGGTGCTGATCAGCGAGCGCGGCCGGCTGGCCCGGGAGATGCACGACGTGGTCTCGCACCAGGTCAGCCTGATCAGCATCCAGGCGGGCGCGCTCCAGGTGAGCAGCTCCGACCCGGCCGCCGTGACCGCCGCCCGCACCATCCGCGAACTGTCCGTACGGACCCTGGACGAACTGCGGCAGATGGTCGGGGTGCTGCGCGGCACCAGCGGGCTGCCGGACGCCCCGCTGGCCCCCCAGCCGCGGCTGGCCGACCTGCCCCGGCTGATCGGGCAGAGCGGCCTGGCCGCCGACACCGAGCTCGTCCCGGGGGACCGCCCGTGGCCGGAGGCGGTCGAGCGGGCCGCCTACCGCACCGTCCAGGAGGCGCTCACCAACATCACCAAGTACGCCCCGGAGGCGGCGGTGCACGTGCGGGTCCGGGCGAAGGGCCGCCGACTGCGGGTCGAGGTCCGCAACGAGGCGCCGCCGGTGCGTCCGGCCGAGACCCTGCCGGGCGGCGGCCACGGCCTGGTCGGCCTGCGCGAGCGCGCCCAGCTGCTGGGCGGCACCCTGACCGCGGGGCCGACGCCGGACGGCGGCTTCGAGGTCCGCGCCGAACTCCCGGCCGACCGCGGCTGATCCGCCCGCCCCGGCCGTCGGGGCCGGGCCGCGGGGGAGAACGAGAAAGCCCCGCAGATCCGTAGATCTGCGGGGCTTCGCTGTGCGCGAGGGGGGAGTTGAACCCCCACGCCCTTTCGGGCACTGGAACCTGAATCCAGCGCGTCTGCCTATTCCGCCACCCGCGCATGGGTGTTGTCCTCGTTGCCGGCCGATCTTCCGAACCGCTCGGTACCATCGGTACTTCGCACTTCCTGGACCGGCCTCCCTTCCGGGCGGCCCTTCCGACGTGGAAAACATTAGCACGACCCCGGGGGCTGCTCCGAATCCGTTGTCCGGGGCGGCCGACGGCATCCGAACCGATGCCCGACGAACGCCCGTACGGCTGTCGGAAGGGCGCTCCGACGGGCACGCCTGGCGTGCCGTGCCCGACATGCGTCACCCTGTGTGTCCGAGCCCACCCCCGGGCACCACACGGTCCGGGAACCGTACGGAAGGGCCCGGCGTGGATACGATCAGTACGGAAGTACCGCAAGTAGGAGGCGCGACCGGGTCCCGGGCGGGATCCGGCCGGCAGGCAGGCGAACGAACCCTGGAAGGGGGTGCCCCATGGGAGTGCTGAAGAAGTTCGAGCAGCGGCTCGAGGGTCTCGTCAACGGCACCTTCGCCAAGGTGTTCAAGTCCGAGGTCCAGCCCGTGGAGATCGCCGGGGCGCTGCAGCGCGAGTGCGACAACAACGCGAGCATCTGGAACCGCGACCGCACCGTCGTGCCGAACGACTTCATCGTCGAGCTGAGCCCGCACGACCACGAGCGGCTCAGCCCCTACTCCGGACAGCTCGGCACCGAACTGGCCGGCATGGTCCGCGAGTACGCGGAGGCCCAGCGGTACACCTTCATGGGCCCGCTCCAGGTGAACCTGGAGAAGGCCGACGACCTGGACACCGGGCTGTACCGGGTGCGCAGCCGCACCCTCGCCGCCGAGGAGCCCCCGCAGCAGCAGTACGCGCCGCCGCAGCCCGGCTACGACCGGCCGCCGGCCGCTCCGGCGCCCGGCGCACCGTGGCAGCAGACCGGCGCCGGCCAGTACGGCGCGCCCCCGCCGCCGGCCGCGCCCCCCGCGATGCCCCCCGGTCCGCCCGCACCCGCGGGCGGCAACGTCCGCGCCTTCCCGGGCGCCGGCCACGGCGGTGCCGGGATGCGCCGCTGGGTCGAGGTGAACGGCGCCCGGCACCAGATCACCGGCTCGGCCTGCGTGCTCGGCCGCTCCACCGAGGCGGACGTGCGGATCGACGACCCCGGGGTCTCCCGCAAGCACGCCGAGATCCGGCCCGGCACCCCTTCGATGGTGCTCGACCTGGGGTCCACCAACGGCATCGTGGTGGACGGACAGCACACCCAGCGCGCTACGCTCCGCGACGGCTCGCGAATCGTCGTGGGCTCCACCACCATCGTCTACCGGCAGGTCGAAGGGTAGTGTCCGAATTGTTCGCGCGCCTCGCTCACCGACTGGCGGGACGGTCATGTCAGAACTGACCCTCACGGTCATGCGGCTGGGCTTCCTGGCCGTGCTGTGGCTGTTCGTCATCGTCGCGATCCAGGTGATCCGCAGCGACCTGTTCGGCACCAAGGTGAACCCGCGCTCCTCCCGCCGCGGCTCGAACGCCGCGACGGCCGGCGGCGGCTCGGCCACCGCGACCGCCGCACGCGCCGCGGCACCGGCCCAGAGCGGCCCGGCGGCCGGCCAGACCCAGGGCGGCGGGGGGCGCCGCCGCGGCGGCCCGACCCAGCTCGTCGTGGTCCAGGGCTCGCTGGCCGGGACGACGGTGGCGCTCCAGGGCCAGACCATCACGCTCGGCCGCGCGCACGACTCCACCATCGTGCTGGACGACGACTACGCGTCCTCCCGGCATGCCAGGATCTATCCGGATCAGACTGGGCAGTGGACGGTCGAGGATCTAGGCTCCACCAACGGCACCTATCTGGACCGGCAGCGCCTGACCGCGCCCACCCCGCTCCAGCCGGGCATGCCGATCCGTATCGGCAGGACCGTCATCGAACTGCGGAAGTAGTAGCGCATGAGGGACAGCATCCCGTCCATGACCCAGAGGGGGGCACAGGTCGCATGACCCTGGTGCTGCGCTTCGCCGCCGGCTCCCACAAGGGACTGATCCGGGAGGGGAACGAGGACTCCGGCTACGCCGGGCCGCGGCTGCTGGCCGTGGCCGACGGCATGGGCGGTGCCGCGGCCGGCGAGGTCGCTTCCTCCGAGGTGCTCGGCTCGATCGTCCGGCTGGACGAGGACGTGCCGGGCGCCGACCTGCTGACCCTGCTGGGCGACGCCGTCCAGGGCGCCAACGACCGCCTCCGGCAGATGGTCGAGGAGGACCCGCAGCTGGAGGGCATGGGCTGCACCCTGACCGCCATGCTGTGGACGGGCCAGCGGATGGGCCTGGTGCACGTCGGCGACTCCCGCGCCTACCTGCTGCGCGACGGCTCCCTGGTGCAGATCACCCAGGACCACACCTGGGTGCAGCGCCTGGTCGACGAGGGCCGGATCACGCCCGAGGAGGCCGAGACCCACCCGCAGCGCTCGCTGCTGATGCGGGCGCTGGACGGCCGCGGCCAGGTCGAGCCCGACCTGTCGATCCGCGAGGTCAGGGCCGGCGACCGCTACCTGATCTGCTCCGACGGCCTCTCCGGCCCGGTCAGCCACCAGACCCTCCAGGACACCCTGGGCAGCTACTACTCGCCCGAGCAGACCGTGCAGGAGCTGATCCAGCTCGCGCTGCGCGGCGGCGGCCCGGACAACATCACCTGCATCGTGGCGGACGTCATCGACGTCGGCGCCACGGACACCATGAGCGGCCAGTTCAACGACGTCCCGGTGGTGGTCGGCGCGGTCGCCGACGCCCCGCCGTCCTCGGCCGCCGCCGACCGTTCGATCGCCGACACCCCGGCCGGCCGCGCCGCCGGCCTCGGCCGCGGCCCGCAGGGCGCCTTCGGCCCGGCCGAGGGCTACCCGGAGCAGGGCGGCTTCGGCCCCGCCGAGGGCTACGAGGGCGAGTACGCCTCCGGCGAGCCGTCGGTGTACGGCGCCGAGGGGATCGACGGGGAGCGCCCCGCGAAGCGCCGCCGCAAGGGCCTGACGGTCTCGCTGGCCGTCCTGGTCACGCTCGGCCTGCTCGGCGGCGCCGGCTGGTTCGGCTACCAGTGGACCCAGGACCAGTACTACGTCGGCGCCCAGGACGACCACGTCGCGATCTACCAGGGCATCAACCAGAACCTGGCCGGGCTGAGCCTGTCCTCGGTGCACTCCTCGTACAGCCGGATCCAGCTGAAGTGGCTGCCCGAGGACCAGCAGGCGCACGTGCGCAAGACCATCTCGGTCGGCAGCATGAAGGACGCCCAGTCGACGGTCAACGAGCTGGACGGCTGGGTCCAGCTCTGCCAGAAGGTCTCGAAGGCGACCACCCCGGTCACCCCGCCGGCCACCCAGGCGACCCAGGCCGCGTACCAGGCGACGCCCACCCCGACCGAGAAGAACCGCGGCCCGGCCGCGGCGACGCCGTCCGCCGGGCCCTCCACCGCACCGACCACCCCGGCGGCGCCCGTACCGGCACCGACCGCCACCCCTCCGGCGGCGGGCGCGCAGGGCGACCAGCCTCCACTGACCGACGAGGAACTCAGCCGGGCCAACTCCTGCCCGAAGCAGTGACTCCCGTGATCCGACACAGGGCCTGTCTCGGCGGGCTTGCCGGCCGTCTGGGAGCGGTCACCACGTGAGCAGCTACGACCTGAGCCAGGAACCCACCCGGTCCGGCCGGCGGCGGGCGGCGGCCGAACGCGCCGCCCCCCGCCGTCGGGACACCACCACGATCTCCCCGCAGGAGACTCCCAACCGGCGCAACACCGAGCTGGCCCTGCTGGTCTTCGCGGTGCTGCTGCCGGTCCTCGCCTACGCCAACGTCGGCCTGGCGATGGACGGCAGGCTGCCCACCGGCATGCTCGGCTACGGGCTCGGCATGGGCGCCCTGGCCGTCGTCGCGCACCTGCTGGTGCGCCGCTTCGCGCCGTACGCGGACCCGCTGATGCTGCCGATCGCCACCCTGCTCAACGGGCTCGGGGTGGTGATGATCTGGCGGCTCGACAAGGCGGGCAAGCTGCTGCGCGGCAACTACCCGGCGGCCGAGAACCAGCTGATGTGGTCGGGCCTCGGGATCGCCGGCTTCATCGCGGTCATGGTGCTGCTGAAGGACCACCGGGTGCTCCAGCGCTTCACCTACATCTCGATGGTGGTGGCGCTCGTCCTGCTCGCCGCACCGGCCTTCTTCCCGTCCCGGGCGGAGGACTTCGGCGCCAAGATCTGGATCCGGCTGGGCAGCTTCTCCATCCAGCCGGGCGAGTTCGCCAAGATCGTCCTCACGGTGTTCTTCGCCGGCTACCTGATGGTCAAGCGGGACGCCCTGGCCCTGGCCAGCCGCCGGTTCATGGGCCTGTACCTGCCGCGCGGCCGCGACCTCGGCCCGATCATCGTGATCTGGCTGCTCAGCCTGCTGATCCTGATCTTCGAGAACGACCTGGGCACGTCCTTCCTGTTCTTCGGCCTGTTCGTGGTGATGCTCTACGTCGCCACCGAGCGGACCAGCTGGATCCTGTTCGGCCTGCTGATGTCGGTCGGCGGCGCGGTCGCGGTCGCCTCGACCGCCAGCCACGTCAAGGTCCGCATCGACGCCTGGCTCCACCCGATGGCCGCCTTCAGCGCCAACCCGCCGAAGGGCGCCACCGAGCAGATCGGCCAGTCGCTGATGGCGCTCGGCTCCGGCGGGGTCACCGGCTCCGGGCTGGGCCAGGGCCGCTCCTGGCTGATCGCCTTCGCCGCCAAGAGCGACTTCATCCTGGGCTCCTTCGGCGAGGAGCTCGGGCTGACCGGCCTGATGGCGATCTTCCTGCTGTACGCGCTGCTGGTGCAGCGCGGCCTGCGCACCGCGCTCGCCGCCCGGGACCCGTTCGGCAAGCTGTTCGCCGTCGGCCTCTCCTCGGCGATGGCGATCCAGGTGTTCGTCGTGGCCGGCGGTGTCACCGGGCTGATCCCGCTCACCGGTATGACCATGCCGTTCCTCGCCCAGGGCGGTTCGTCCGTGGTCGCCAACTGGGCGCTGGTCGCGATCCTGCTGAAGATCAGCGACAGCGCCCGCCGCCCCGGGGCCGAACCGGCCCCGGCCGCCACCGAGGGCCAGGGAGGACCCGCCCGATGAACAAGCCGATCCGCCGGGTCTCGATCTTCTGCCTCGTCCTGATCCTGGCCCTGATGGTGCGCACCAACTGGGTGCAGGGCGTCCAGGCCGAGTCCTGGGCGACCAACAAGAACAACAAGCGCCAGCTGTACGACCGCTACGCCCACCCGCGCGGCAACATCATCGTCAGCGGCCAGCCGGTCACCAAGTCGGACTTCGTCGACGGGCTGCGCTACAAGTACAAGCGCTCCTGGGTCGACGGCCCGATGTACGCCCCGGTGACCGGCTACTCCTCCCAGGCCTACGGCTCCAACCAGCTGGAGAACCTGGAGGACGGCATCCTCTCCGGGACGGACGACCGGCTGTTCTTCCGCAACACCCTGGACATGCTGACCGGCGAGCAGAAGCGCGGCGGCGACGTCGTCACCACCATCAACGCCAAGGTCCAGAAGGCGGCCTTCGACGCGATGGGCAACAAGAAGGGCGCGGTGGTCGCCCTCGACCCGAAGACCGGTGCGATCCTCGGGCTGGTCTCCACCCCGTCGTACGACCCCGGCACCTTCGCCGGCGGCGAGGCCGCCGACACCAAGGCCTGGACGGACCTCAACGCGGACCCGAACAAGCCGATGCTCAACCGGGCGCTGAAGGAGACCTATCCGCCCGGCTCGACGTTCAAGCTGGTCACCGCGACCGCGGCGTTCGAGAACGGCCGGTACCAGAGCATCGACGACGCCACCGAGACGCCCGAGCCCTACGTCCTGCCCGGCACGACCACCCAGCTGAAGAACGAGAGCCCGAACGAGCGCTGCGAGAACGCGACCGTCAAGTCCGGCATGGACCAGTCCTGCAACACGGTCTTCGCCAAGATGGGCGCGGACCTCGGCAAGGAGCGGATGCGGGCGCAGGCCGAGAAGTTCGGCTTCAACAGCACCATCGACACCCCGGTCCGCTCCGAGAAGAGCGTCTTCCCGGACAGCCCGAGCCTGGACGGCACCGCCCAGGACTCGATCGGCCAGCACGACACCCGCGCCACCCCGCTCCAGATGGCCATGGTCGCGGCGGCGATCGCCAACAACGGCAGCCTGATGCAGCCGTACCTGGTCGACCAGGAGCGCTCGGCCACCCTGACCACCGTCTCCAAGCACACCGAGAAGCAGTTCTCCCAGGCGATGAGCCCGGCCACCGCGCAGAAGATGCAGGACCTGATGGTCTCGGTGGTCGAGAACGGCACCGGCAAGAACGCCCAGATCCCCGGCCTCCAGGTCGGCGGCAAGACGGGCACCGCGCAGCACGGCGAGGACAACGCCGGGCTGCCGTTCGCCTGGTTCACCTCCTGGGCCAAGACCCCGGACGGCCAGTCGGTCGCGGTCGCGGTGGTCGTCGAGGACGGTTCGCAGAACCGCGACGGCATCAGCGGCGGCCGGCTCGCGGCCCCGATCGCCAAGGCGGTGATGCAGGCCGCACTCGGCAAGTAGGAGCGCGGATCCGGGTGAGGGGAACGTCACGATCGACAGTCCCGTCCGGATACCGGTCTGGTATCGGCCGACGGCTGACTCCGGTCCGCTGCGGTCCGACCGGTAGCGTATCCGCCAGCAGCGGGTGTGCCCGTTGCCGCCCGCGAGGCACCGCACGGCCCGGCCGGAGAACCGGTCGCGGACCGCGCGGCGTCACCCAGAGCGTGCGGGGACACCTACGTCACAACCTCACCGGCGGGTGAGGGAGAGGGTCGGAACTATGGAAGAGCCTCGTCGCCTCGGCGGCAGGTACGAGCTCGGCGGCGTCCTCGGACGCGGCGGCATGGCCGAGGTGTACCTCGCCCATGACACCCGACTCGGCCGCTCCGTCGCAGTGAAGACGCTCCGGGCCGACATGGCCAGGGATCCGTCGTTCCAGGCCCGCTTCCGCCGCGAGGCGCAGTCGGCGGCGTCCCTGAACCACCCCGCCATCGTCGCCGTGTACGACACCGGCGAGGACTACATCGACGGCATCTCCATCCCGTACATCGTGATGGAGTACGTCGAGGGGTCCACCCTGCGCGAGCTGCTGCACTCCGGCCGCCGGCTGCTGCCCGAGCGCGCGCTGGAGATGACCATCGGCATCCTCCAGGCCCTGGAGTACTCGCACCGGGCCGGCATCGTGCACCGCGACATCAAGCCGGCCAACGTGATGCTGACCCGGCAGGGCAACGTCAAGGTCATGGACTTCGGCATCGCCCGTGCGATGGGTGACGCCGGAATGACCATGACGCAGACCTCGGCCGTCATCGGCACCGCCCAGTACCTCTCCCCCGAGCAGGCCAAGGGCGAGCAGGTCGACGCCCGCTCCGACCTGTACTCCACCGGCTGCCTGCTCTACGAGCTGCTGACCGTCCGCCCGCCGTTCGTCGGCGACTCGCCGGTCGCGGTGGCGTACCAGCACGTCCGGGAGGAGCCGCAGCCGCCGTCCGTCTTCGACCCCGAGGTGCGCCCCGAGGTCGACGCGATCGTGCTGAAGGCGCTCGCCAAGGAGCGCGACTACCGCTACCAGACCGCCGACGAGATGCGCGACGACATCGAGCGCTTCCTCGACGGCCTGCCGGTGGCCGCCGCCCAGCAGGCCGCGTACGGCATGGGCCCGGCCGGCTACGGCTACGACCAGAACGGCTACCCGCAGCAGCACGACCCGTACGGCCAGACCAACGTGCTGCCGCAGCAGCCCGGCGGCGGCCCGACCACCGTCCTGCCGCAGGCCGCCGGGCAGCCCGGCTACGGGCAGCAGGGCGGCTACCAGGACGACGGCTACGGCCAGGGCTACGCCGGTGCCGCGGGCGGCGGCAACGACGGCTACGAGGACGGCTACGGCCGCGGCGGGGGCCGCCGGGGCGAGGACCCGCCGAAGAAGAGCAACACCTCCTGGATCGTGCTGGCGGTGGCCGCCGTGCTGGTCCTGGTCGGCACCTTCTTCGTCGCCCAGGCGATGTTCGGCAGCAAGGGCGACAAGGAGCCCGCGAAGGTCGCCGCGCCGAACCTGGTCGGCAAGACGCTCGCGGAGGCCAGGACGGCCGCCGCCGGCTCCGGGCCCAAGCTCGTGGTGACCGAGGGCGACAAGATCGCCTGCCCGGACACCAACGTCAAGAAGGACCAGGTCTGCACCCAGAACCCGGCGCCGGGCACCCAGGTCGTCGAGACCTCCACCATCACGGTGCAGGTCTCCTCCGGCCCGGCCAAGGCGCAGGTCCCGAGCGTGGTCGGCAAGCCCAAGGACCAGGCCACCAAGGCGCTCGCCGACCTCGGCTTCACCAACGTCACCACCGAGTACAAGGACGACGACAACGCCGCGCAGGACACCGTGACCGCCCAGGACCCGGCGGCCAACGCGGCCGTCGACCCGAGCACCCCGGTCAAGCTGACGGTGTCGCAGGGCAAGACGAAGGTGTCCGTCCCGAACGTGGTCGGCTCCCAGAAGGAGGACGCCACGGCGACCCTCCAGGGCCTCGGCTTCCAGGTGGACGCCTCGAAGACCGTGCCCGCCCCCGACCCGAGCAAGGTCAACACCGTCGCCTCGCAGTCGGTCCCGGCCAACACCAAGGCCCCGGCCAACACCAAGATCACGCTGACCGTCTACAAGGCGCAGGACAAGCCGCAGGTCCCGCCGCTGCAGAACGTCAAGCTGGGCGACGCCGGGACGCAGCTCCAGAAGCTCGGCCTGACCTACGTCGTGGTCAGCGGTCCCTCGGACCCGAACGCGACCGTGCAGCAGAGCAACCCGCCGGCCGGCACCCAGGTCGACCCGAACACCCAGATCCAGCTCTACACCAAGGCGGCCGAGCCGACCAAAGGGGGCGACCCCACCACCACACCCCCCAAAGGGGACCACTAAGCCTCCGGTATTCCCCTGGTTCGGCTGACCGGGGGGACGAGCAGCACGGAGCACGCCCGAGGGCCCGCCGCAGCGGTTGCGGCGGGCCCTCGGGCGTCTTCCGGTCCTCCCCCCACCCCCGGCGCCTCCCCGGGGCCCGGAGCGGGCGTCAGGGGCGCCGCAGCTCCGGCGGCGGGGTGCGCTGGGCGTCCATCTCGTCCACCCGCACCAGGCTGCCCCAGACGGCCATCCGGTAGCGCGAGGTGTACACCGGGGTGCAGGTGGTCAGGGTGATGTAGCGGCCGGGCCCGGTGTACCCGGAGCGGGCCGGGACGGGCGCCACGATGCCGGTGTCGTACTTGGAGGTCTCGGCGAGGGTGTTGTCGACCTTGTAGACGTACCACTTGTCCCGGGTCTCGACCACGACCGCGTCGCCCCGGTGCACGGCGTCCAGGTCGTGGAACCTGGCACCGTGGCCGTCCCGGTGGGCGGCCAGCGCGAAGTTGCCCTGCTCGTCCCACGGCATCGCCGCCCTGTACGGCTGCTCGTAGACGCCCGCGACACCGTCGTCCAGGACGTCGGTGGAGGTGCCCATCCGGATCAGCACCTGGTAGTCCCGGCCCATCGCCGGGACGTGCAGGAAGCCGACGTCCTCCCCGGCCGCGAACTGCCACGGCGCGGGCGCGGCACCGGGGGTCGCCGGGGCCCCGGACGCACCGGGGGCCGGTGCCGTGCCGGTCGGCGCCGGGGAGCCGGCCTGCGGGCCCGCGGCCCAGCTGCTGCGCAGCCGGTCGCCGGCCGCCGAGGCCGCGGCGTCCGCCTGCACGTTGGTCCACCAGAGGGAGTACGCCACGAACAGGCCGAGCACCAGGCCCAGGGTGATCAGCAGCTCCCCGAACACCCCGAGCGCGGCCAGCGCCCGGCTCCGGCCCTGCCCGGCCCGCGGCTCGGGCGGGGGGAGGGCCTCCTGCCCCGGTACGGCCGACTGCGCGGTCTCGTCCTGCATCTGCGGTGCTCCCCCTCCGGGCCGGACGGCCGGGCGGCTACCCGCCCGTGATCGCGGCCGGCTTGCCCTGGGCACGCGGCCGTTCCTCGATCATCTTGCCAAAGACGATGAGACGGAACTTGGAGGTGAACTCCGGGGTGCAGGTGGTCAGGGTGATGTAGCGGCCCGGACCGGCGTACCCGGCCCCGTTCGGCACCGGCTTGATCACGCTCACGTTGTTCGGGGAGGTCTCCGGGATGCCCCCGGTGACCTCGTAGGTGTAGTAGCCGGCCGCGGTCTCCACCACGATCTTGTCGCCCTTGCCGAGCTCGTTGATGTACCGGAACGGCTCGCCGTGGGTGTTCCGGTGCGCGGCCAGCGCGAAGTTGCCCGCCTTGTCGCCCGGCATCCCGGTCCCGGCGTAGTGGCCGACCAGGCCCTTGTCGAGCACCGCCGACTTCGAGGTGCCCTCGGCGATCGGGAACTTCAGCCCCAGCTTGGGCAGGTAGATGATGGCGAAGCCCTTGTTGGGCTCGAACACCTCGGGCTGGGGCGGGGCCGGGGCCGGCTGGCCCGGCGTGACCGGCGGGGGAGCCGCGTCGAACTGCTGCTCCAGCTGGTTGCGGGCGCCGTCGGCGGCCGCGTCGGCCTGCACGTTGGTCCACCAGAGCTGGTACGCGACGAAGAGCAGCATCACCACGCCGAGCGTGATGCAGAGTTCGCCCACCCCCCGGGCTGCCACCACCAGCACGGACTCCTTCGGGCGCACCCGCCCCGCGGCCCGGCCGGCCGCCCGGCGCCGGCCGCTGCCGGAGCGCAGCGAGGTGCGGCCCTGGGCGGCGCGGCGGCGCTCGGCCCGGCCGCCGGTGGGGGCCGGTTCGGCGGCCGGCGCACCGAGGTCGAGGGGCAGCCGCAGCTGGAGGGTCTGGTCGGGCAGCCAGGGGTACTCGGGCCCGTCCACCAGGGGCTCCTGGGCCTGCTCGTACACGCCCCAGGCGTCCTCGGGCACGGTCTGCACCGGCCGGCCGCCGTACTGCTGCACGGTGCCGTACGGATCCGCCTCCGGCTGGAAGCGCCCGTCCGGACGCAGCGCGGTCACGCCGGTCAGCCCCGGCCGATCACCGGGGCGAGCCCGGCCGACCGGTCGACGGCCTGCGGGTAGCCGCACTCCGCGAGCCAGTTGGCGAGCATCCGGTGGCCGCCCTCGGTGAGCACCGACTCGGGGTGGAACTGCACGCCCTCGACCGGAAGTTCGCGGTGGCGCAGGCCCATGACCACGCCGCTCCCGGTGCGCGCGGTGACCACCAGTTCGGCCGGCACGGTGGCCGGCTCGACGGCGAGCGAGTGGTAGCGGGTCGCCGTCAGCGGCGACGGCAGGCCCGCGAAGACCCCGCCGTCCTCGTGTTCGACCGGCGAGGTCTTGCCGTGCAGCAGTTCGGGCGCCCGGCCGACCACCGCGCCGTAGGCGGCCGCGATCGACTGGAGGCCCAGGCAGACGCCGAAGACCGGCAGCCCGATCCGGGCGCAGTGGTGCACCATCTCGATGCAGACCCCGGCCTCCTCGGGGGCTCCGGGCCCGGGGGAGAGCAGCACCCCGTCGAAGCCCTCCTCGCCGGAGCGGCGGACGGCGTGCTCGACGGTCACCTCGTCGTTGCGCACCACCTCGCAGGTGGCACCGAGCTGGTACAGGTACTGGACCAGGTTGAAGACGAAGCTGTCGTAGTTGTCCACCACCAGGATGCGGGGCGGAGTGGTCGGCCGGGTCGTCATGCGCGCGTGGTCTCCGTGGGGTGCGGTGCGTGAGGGGGGTGCCGGGCCCGCCGGCTCAGCCGGTCGCGGCGCCGTCGCCGCCGTCCACTGTGACGTCGCCGAAGGGGAGCAGCGGTTCCGCCCACGGGAAGACGTAGGTGAAGAGGAGGTAGACGGCCCCCACGACGAGGAGCAGCGAGATGACGGCGCGGACGAGGGTGTTCCCCGGGAGGTGACGCCAGATCCAGCCGTACATGGTGCTCCCTCGACGTAGCGGACTGGGTTAAAGAGTAGACCCGCCGTGTGCGGCCGCGGGGCCGGTCCGCTACTGCTGCCCGCCCGCCGAGCGCAGCTCGGTGGTGCCGGAGTAGCCGGGCAGGGTCAGCTCGCCGCTCTCCTGGACCTTCCAGCCCAGTCCGTACGCCTGGACGTACTGGAGGTAGTTGCGGACCGTCGGGTCCGCCTCGACCGCCGAGCGCAGGGCGTCGGTCCGGCCGACCGCCCTGACCACGTACGGCGGGGAGTAGACCCGGCCCTGGAGCAGCAGGGTGTTGCCGACGCAGCGGACGGCGCTGGTGGAGATCAGCCGCTGGTCCATCACCTGCACGCCCTCGGCACCGCCCCGCCACAGCGCGTTGACCACGGCCTGGATGTCCTGCTGGTGGATGACCAGGTCGTTGACGCCGGGCTCGGGCACCCCGGGGATGCGCGCGGTGGCGTTCGGCGGGGCGTCGTTGAGGGTGACGGTCAGTCCGCCGCCCTGGAGCGGCTCCAGCGCGGCGCCGGAGCGCAGGCCGTCCAACTGGGCGGCGTCGGCGGGGTTGCGGCCCTGCTGCACGGTGAGCTGCTGGGCGCGGTCCTGGAGCTCGGCGAGCTGGGACTGCGCCAGCTGGTTCTGCGCGCTGCGCTGGCGGACCACGTCGCCCAGGCTGAGCAGCGAGTTGTCGGTCCGCAGGTCGGTGCCGCGGGCGGTCTGCGCGCTGATGTAGAAGAGCAGGCCGGCGAGCGCGAAGACGGCGCAGGTCAGGGCACGCCCGACAATTCGGGTGCCGGAGGGGCGGGTACGGGCCGACTCTGGGGGAATCGACAAATTAGTCACCGTACCCTTATCTCCTCAAGACCCGCCGAGCCACTACGCTAACGGACGCCGGTGGCACGTGGCGGAGCGGTCCCAGGACCTCCTCCACCGCCGACCGCGGCCGATTCCACCCGCTGCACCCCGCGCGGTCTCACAGCGCATCGACAGGAGAGCTCCTCGTGCCGAAGTCTCGACTCCGCAAGAAGTCCGACTACACCCCGCCGACGACGGCCGCGGTGAAGATCAGTTCGGGCCGCGGCTGGGTCGCGCCGCTGATGCTCGCGCTGTTCCTGGTCGGCCTGGTGTGGATCGTCACCTACTACGTGACCAGCGGCAGCTACCCGGTCGAGGGCTGGCGGAACTGGAACATCCTGGTGGGCTTCGGCTTCATCGCCGCGGGGTTCGGCGTCTCCACCCAGTGGAAGTGACGGCCCGCCCGTCCTGAGGCTCGGCTCCGAGCCCCTCTCCGCCGTTCCGGGCGCCTCCTGCCGGGACGGCGGTCCGGCGTGCCCGGAACCGGAAGCGGGCGGGAGTCCGGTGGGTTATCCCCACGATCGGACTGTCGGGCTTATCCACATGGTTATCCACACTGGGGAAAAGTCTTCCCGCCCTGTGGATAACTCCGCCGCCCCTGGCCGTCCACAGCTGTGCACGACCTCCCGGGAACGAGGAAACCGCACAGCAGGACACGCGTAGAACAGCAGTCCACAACCGGCCCGCCGCACAGCCTGTGCACAACCCCGCACCCGCTGTGGACAACCGCCCGGACGGTCACGCCCCGTACAGGGCCGTCCCGGCCAGCAGCATCGCCGTCTCGACCACCACCGCACCGGCCACCGCGAGCCCCTGGACCAGCCCGCGGCGCTCGCGCGGGGCGAACATCAGCCCGGCCGCCGTCAGCGAGCCGAGCACCAGCCCGCCGACGTGCGCCCGCCAGTCGATGCCCGGGCGGGAGAAGGTGACGATCAGGTTGAACACCAGGAAGGCCATCGCCGGGCCGAGCGGGCCCCGGTTGCGCAGCTGGAGCACGATCGTGGCGCCGATCAGTCCGAAGACCGCCCCGGAGGCTCCCACCGAGTTCATCCAGTCGCCCGCCACCAGGAAGGCGAAGGTGCTGCCGCCCAGGCCGGAGAGCAGGTAGAGGGCCAGGAAGCGCAGCCGGCCGAGCGCCTGCTCCAGCGCCGGGCCGAGCCAGTACAGCACCAGCATGTTCGTCCCGACGTGCCACCACTCCAGGTGCAGGAAGGTGGCGGTCAGCAGCCGGTACCACTGGTGCGGGCCGTCGGCGATGCCCGCCGGGCCGCCGAGGATGTCCCGGCCGGCGCTGAACAGCGACCAGGTCTGGCCCAGCCGCGGGGCGAGGACGTAGGCCGCCAGCACCCAGACCAGGACGTTGAGCCCGATCAGGACCCGGGTGACCAGCCCGCCGTCGGCGACCAGCGCCCCGCCGAACCGGGTGGTCGCCTGCCGGGAGCCCGCGTGGCCGTCGCCCACGCACTCGGGGCACTGGAAGCCCACCGAGGCGGCCACCATGCACTGCGGGCAGATCGGCCGCTCGCACCGGGTGCAGGAGATCCCGGTGGGGGTCCGCGGGTGCCGGTAGCAGCCGGGCGGGCCGGCCTCCGGGGACCGGTCGGCCGCCGACCGCGGTTCGTCCGGGAGCATCAGCGGTGTCCCCTTCCCCTACACGACCTCCGAAGCCGCCAGCCTACTGCCGTGCCCCCCGCTCCCGGGCCCGCTCCCCCACCCTCCCCGTCCGCCCCGACCGCCCCGCAGGCCCCGCGTACGGCCCACCCGACATGCCTCCGGACAAATCACCATGCATGATCAGCATTCAGGTGGATATGTGCGTAAAGGACGCCACCGAGGAGGAGAGACCCGTGAGCTTTTCGGATTCGGCCCGAGAGACGGCCACCAGGACCCGGGACACCGCCGCGCAGTTCGCGGACGGCGCCAAGCAGCGCCTCGGCCCCGCCTTGGACGCCTTCGGTCCGAAGGCCGCCCAAGCCGCCCAGAACCTCCGGGGGCAGTACGAGAAGCACGTCGCCCCCCAGTTCGGGCAGGCCTTCGCCAGTCTGCCGCCGGAGGCCCAGGAGAACGCCCTGAAGGCCCTCCACCGGGCCCAGGAGGCCGCCCTGGCGGCCCGGCTGTCGGCCGCCCGGGCAGCGGACCAGGCACGGGCCACCGTCGGCCCCAGGGTCACCCAGGCGGTCGAGGAGGCCCGGGCCACCGTCGTTCCGGCCGCCCAGGAGGCCCAGGCCCGCGGCGCCGCCGCGCTGACCGCCCTCCAGGGCAACGTCAGCTCCGCCGAGATCAGCGAGCTGGCGGCCCGCAACGCCCGGAAGGCGCACCGCAACCGGCTGTCCACCGGCCTGGCGGTGGCCGGGCTGCTGGCGATCGGCGGCGGCGTCGTGGCCTGGCAGTGGTGGCGCCGGCACAGCAACCCGGAGTGGCTGGTCGAGCCCCCGGCCCCGCAGGAGGCCCGGCCGGCCGGCGCGCACGCCGCCTCCGCCCCGCTGAACGGCTCCGGCCCGGACATCACCGCCGAGCCGACCGACGGCTCCCCGGCCCCCGGGGACGGCCCCGCCTCCGAGGACGGGCCCGGGACGGACTGACCGGACGCCGACGCCCGCAAACGCCGATCGGCCGCGACCAGGATCCTGGTCGCGGCCGATCGGCTACTGCTGCGGACTGTGGAGCATAGGAGACTCGAACTCCTGACATCTGCCTTGCAAAGGCAGCGCTCTACCAACTGAGCTAATGCCCCTCGACGGCACCGCGCGCGTGCCGACGGGCCCTAGCGTACCGGGTTCCGGCGCGATTCCCAGCGCCGTCCCCCCGGAACGGTGCCGTTCCACGGGGACGGCCGGTCCGGTCCCTCGACCGGGCCGGCCGGCCCGGGAGGCGCCGACGGGCGCCTCCGGAGTTCGTCGATCGTCAGACCGCCGGGGGCTCAGCGACCGGCCGGGACCGGGTCGGTGGCCTCGGTCCACAGGTCCTGCTCGGCGCGGTCCGCCTGGACCTGACGGTAGACAAAGAAGCCGCCGAGGGCGACCAGGGCGACCAGGAGAAGCTTCTTCACCGCGGGACCTCGTCCTTCTTGCGTTGGTGGACTCAAGAGCCGGATCCGGCCGGACTGACCGGGCCGACGAGTCCAGTTGTGTTTCGAGCGCGAACGGGCAGTCGGGTGCCGGACCGCCCTTGCGGCCGATGATACACACCGGTGTCCCAATCGTGACCAGCCGCCGGTGCGGCCAACCCGGCGGTCCGGTCCCAGGATTGACGCCGCACCTCCTGGCGGGCGCCCCGGCCGCGCCCGGGCCCGCCGCGCGCGCCCCCGGAGCGGCTCCGGCCCGTCGGCCGAGGGGAGGGCCGGGGGAGGACCGCGGGGAGCCCGCGGCGGGAAACGCGAAGGGCCCGGAGTGGATCACTCCGGGCCCTTCGGGGAGGTGGGCCTAACAGGACTTGAACCTGTGGCCTCTTCCTTATCAGGGAAGCGCTCTAACCGTCTGAGCTATAGGCCCTCACCGAGAGGAGATCGTACCGGATCGCGGCCGCCCCGCGGCCCCGGCCGATCCCGACACGAGTCGAAGGGCCCGGAGTGGATCACTCCGGGCCCTTCGCGGTGGTGGGCCTAACAGGACTTGAACCTGTGGCCTCTTCCTTATCAGGGAAGCGCTCTAACCGTCTGAGCTATAGGCCCTTGCCGCACTGAAAGATTAGCGGACCGACGGCCGATCCCCCAAATCCGGGTCGGCCGGGGCCGTGGCGGCACCCCCCGCGACCAGCCGCGGGGCGTCGGCGGCCGGGCGCAGCAGCCACTCCTCGCGGGTCGGCGGCAGGCCCGCGGCGCCCTCCTCAGTGCTGCGGACGGCGAGGACCTGGTTGATCCCGATCCGGTTCTGCTCGAAGGCGAGCGCGGAGGCCGCCATGTACAGCCGCCAGACCCTGGCCCGGCCGCGGCCGACCAGCCGGACCGCCTCCGTCCAGTGCGCCTCCAGGTTGGCCACCCACTCGCGCAGGGTCAGCCCGTAGTGCTCGCGCAGCGACTCGACGTCCCGGACCTCGAAGCCGGCCTCCTCCAGCCGGGCCACCGTGGACCCGATCGGGGAGAGCTCGCCGTCCGGGAAGACGTAGCGGTCGATGAAGGGGCTGGTGCGGTGCCGCTCGCCGGGGAGGTCGGGGCGGCGGGCGATCTGGTGGTTGAGCAGCCGGCCGCCGGGCACCAGCAGCCGGTACAGGCCGTCGGCGTAGACCCGGTACTGCTCGGAGCCGACGTGCTCGGCCATCCCGACGCTGGAGATCGCGTCGAAGGGCCCGTCGTCGACCTCCCGGTAGTCCTGGAGCCGGACCTCCACCCGGTCGGACAGCCCGGCCTCCTCCACCCGGGTGCGGGCCAGCGCGACCTGCTCGCGGGAGAGCGAGACGCCGACCGCGGTGACCCCGTGGTGCTCCGCCGCGTGCAGCAGCAGCGAGCCCCAGCCGCAGCCGACGTCCAGCAGGCGCATCCCGGGGCGCAGGCCGAGCTTGCGGCAGATCAGGTCGAGCTTGGCCTCCTGGGCGGCCTCCAGGCTCTTGGCCTCGGGCGTCCAGTAGGCGCACGAGTAGACCATCGAGGAGCCCAGCACCATCCGGTAGAAGTCGTTCCCGACGTCGTAGTGGTGGCTGATGGCCGCGCGGTCCCGGCCCCGGCTGTGCAGCCGCCCGGAGGACCGGCGGACCTCCTCGCGGGGCGGCTCCGGCTCGGGGCCGACCGCCCCGGCCCGCAGCGCGGCGGCGAGCACCCGGCGGCCCTTGGCGCCGAGGACGTCGCGCGGACCGAGCGTCCGGGTGCGGACCTCGGGCCGCTCGGCGAAGCGGGCGACGACGGAGAGCGTCTCGTAGAGGTCGGTGCCGGGGGCGAGTTCGAGGTCCCCCGCGACGTAGGCCCGGGCCAGGCCCAGCTCGTCCGGCCGCCAGACCAGCCGGCGCAGCGCCCGGCGGTTGCGCAGGACCACGGCGGGGGCGCCCGGCGGGCCGGCCACGCTGCCGTCCCAGGCCTGGACCCGCAGCGGCACCGGGACCCCCAACAGCCCTTCCAGGGCCTCGACCAGTTGACCTGCGAGCTTCGCCACCGCGCGCCTCCGTCCAGTCGTCCTGCGGACACCTCAGCTGACCCGGTCGGGCGGACCGGGGGCGGCCTGCGGCGCTCCCGGACACGGGACGGGCGGCACCCAGCTAATCCCACCGCGGCCGCCCGGTTTCCGGGTGGCACGCCGCGGGCGGCCGGCTGTCACCCGAAACGCCGACGGACCCCACGGCTGCAAACAGCCTGTGGGGCCCGGGCATTCCGTCCTCGGACGGCGAGCTGAGCGGACGTCAGGATCCGGCCACCGGAGCGGACCGGTCTCAGTCCTCCTCGGCCAGGGTGAGCTCGACGCCGCCGGTGAAGCCGGCCGCCGCGTTGTAGATGAACGCGGAGAGCGTGGACAGCGCGGTCAGCAGGACGACGTCGACCACGGCGATCAACGTGGTGAAGGTCATCACCTTGCCGAAGCCGACGTAGTCCATCAGGTTGAGGCCGCCGCTGCTGTCCGAGCCGGTGACGTCCTTGAGGGTCTTGGTCAGCGAGTCGAAGACGCCGAGCGAGTCCAGCGTCATCCACAGCACGGCCGCGGCCACGATGATGATGATGCCGACGGCCAGCGACAGCAGGAAGCTGACCTTCATCACGGACCACGGGTCGACCTTGGTCACCCGCAGCCGGGCCTTGCGGGTCCGGCCGAGGCCGGCCCCGCCGGGCGCAGGGGCTGCCGCGGGGCGGCGCGCCGCTCCGGCGGCGGGGGTGCCGCCGGCCGGGGTCCCGCCGGGCGGGGTGATCCCCCCGGTCCGGGTGCCCCGGGCCGGGGTCGGCTGCCCCTTGGCGTACGTGGTCGGCTGCGAGAACCCGCCCGCACCGGGGGCCTGACTGCCCTGCGCGGCGGGGGCCTGCCCGCCGTAGGTCGCGCCGCCCTGGCCCGCTCCGCCGACCGGTGGCATCAGCGAGGTGGACGCGGCCGAGTGCTCGTTCGGCGGCTGCGGGACGCCGTACGAACCCCCGCCCTGCGCGCCCGGACGGCCGCCGGAGGTTCCTCCCGCAGCACCCGTGGCTCCACTCACCTGGTCCTCCCGCACTTCCCACCAGGACGGCGGCGCCGCCCTGCCTCGTCACTCGTCATCCAGCGCCCGGCGGGATTGCCCGGAACTGGTCGGCGTCCGGTGCCGCCGCGTCCACTGCCTGGACGCGGCGGCACCGGTCTGCGGTTTCGGCTCAGGCCTCGACGTCTCCGTCGACCGCCGTCGCCGCACCCTCGGCCGTCTCGGTGGACTCGGTACCCGCCACCTCGTCCTCCGCCGTCTCCTCGTCCTCGGCCTCCGCGTTGCGGGCCATGCCCACGACCGCGTCGCGCTTGCCGAGGTTGATCAGTTGGACGCCCATGGTGTCACGTCCGGTTTCACGAACCTCGGAAACCCTCGTGCGGATCACCCCGCCCGAGAGGGTGATCGCCATGATCTCGTCGGATTCGTCGACCACGAGCGCGCCGACCAGCGAGCCCCGGCCCTCGACGATCTTCGCCGCCTTGGTGCCGTAGCCGCCGCGCCCCTGGACACGGTACTCGTCCACGCCGGTTCGCTTGGCGTACCCGCCGTCAGTGGCGGTGAAGACATACGTACCCGGACGGACGACGTTCATCGAGAGCAGTTCGTCGTCCTCGCGGAAGGCCATGCCCTTGACGCCCGAGGTGGCACGGCCGGTGGGGCGCAGGGCGTCGTCGGTCGCGGTGAAGCGGATCGACTGGGCCTTCCGGGAGACCAGCAGCAGGTCGTCCTCGGCGGAGACCAGTTCGGCGCCGATCAGCTCGTCGTCCCGGCCCTCCTCGTCCTGGCGCAGGTTGATCGCGATCAGGCCGCCGGAGCGCGGCGAGTCGTAGTCCTTGAGCGGGGACTTCTTCACCAGGCCGGCCCGGGTGGCGAGGACCAGGTACGGCTTGTCCTCGTACGTCCGGACGGCCATCACCTGGGCGATGTGCTCGTCCGGCTGGAAGGCCAGCAGGTTGGCGACGTGCTGGCCGCGGGCGTCGCGCCCGGCGTCGGGCAGCTCGTAGCCCTTGGCCCGGTAGACCCGGCCCTTGTTGGTGAAGAACAGGATCCAGTTGTGGGTCGTCGTCACGAAGAAGTGGTCGACGATGTCGTCCTGCTTCAGCTGGGCGCCGCGCACGCCCTTGCCGCCGCGCTTCTGCGAGCGGTAGAGGTCGGAGCGGGTCCGCTTGACGTAGCCGCCACGGGTGATCGTGACGACGATGTCCTCCTCGGCGATGAGGTCCTCGATGGAGAGGTCGCCGTCGGAGGGGATGAGCGTGGAGCGCCGGTCGTCGCCGTACTTCTCGACGAGCGCGGTGAGCTCCTCGGAGATGATCCCCCGCTGGCGGACCGGTGAGGCCAGGATCGTGTTGTACTCGTCGATCTTGCGCTGGAGCTCGTCGTGCTCGTCGGTGATCCGCTGGCGCTCCAGGGCGGCCAGCCGGCGCAGCTGCATCTCCAGGATGGCGTTGGCCTGGAGCTCGTCGATGTCGAGCAGGCCCATCAGGCCGGTGCGGGCGGCGTCGGCGCTGGCCGAGGCCCGGATCAGCGCGATGACCTCGTCGATCAGGTCCAGGGCCTTGAGCAGCGCGCGCAGGATGTGGGCGCGCTCCTCGGCCTTGCGCAGCCGGAAGGTGGTGCGCCGGACGATGACCTCGACCTGGTGGTTGACCCAGTGCCGGATGAAGGCGTCGAGCGAGAGCGTGCGCGGCACGCCGTCGACCAGGGCCAGCATGTTGGCACCGAAGTTGGTCTGCAGCTCGGTGTGCTTGTACAGGTTGTTCAGCACGACCTTGGCGACCGCGTCGCGCTTGAGCACGACCACCAGACGGGTGCCGGTGCGGGACGAGGACTCGTCCCGGACGTCGGCGATGCCGGCGATCTTGCCGTCCTTGACCAGGTCGGCGATCTTCAGCGCGAGGTTGTCCGGGTTGACCTGGTACGGCAGCTCGGTGATCACCAGGCACTGGCGGCCCTGGATCTCCTCGACCTCGACCACCGCGCGCATGGTGACCGAGCCGCGGCCGGTGCGGTAGTAGTCGTCGATGCCGCGGCGGCCGACGATCAGCGCGCCGGTCGGGAAGTCGGGGCCCTTGATCCGCTCGACCAGGGCCTCCAGCAGCTCCTCCGCGGAGGCCTCCGGGTGCTCCAGGTACCAGAGCGCGCCGGAGGCGACCTCGCGCAGGTTGTGCGGCGGGATGTTGGTGGCCATGCCGACCGCGATGCCGGTGGCACCGTTGACCAGCAGGTTGGGGAAGCGCGCGGGCAGGACGGTGGGCTCCTGCGAACGGCCGTCGTAGTTGGCCGCGAAGTCGACGGTCTCCTCGTCGATGTCGCGCATCATCTCCATGGCGAGCGGCATCATCTTGCACTCGGTGTAGCGCATGGCCGCGGCCGGGTCGTTGCCCGGGGAGCCGAAGTTGCCGTTGCCGTCCACCAGCGGCATCCGCATCGACCACGGCTGGGCCAGGCGGACCACGGTGTCGTAGATCGAGGTGTCACCGTGCGGGTGGTAGTTGCCCATGACGTCGCCGACGACGCGGGCGCACTTGTAGTAGCCCTTCTCGGGGCGGTACCCGCCGTCGTACATCGCGTAGAGCACCCGGCGGTGCACCGGCTTGAGGCCGTCGCGGACCTCGGGCAGCGCGCGGCTGACGATCACGCTCATCGCGTAGTCGAGGTACGAGCGCTGCATCTCGGTCTCGAGCTCGACCGGCTCGATCCGCATCGTCGCCTGGGCGGTGGCCTCGGGGGCCTCGGGGGTCTCGGGCTGTTCGCCGTCGGGACGGTTGTCGTCGACCACTGGTGGTCAGTTTCCTTTCACGCGGACTGGAACGTGCGGGGCCTGGGGTGCAGGCGTCACACGTCCAGGAAGCGGACGTCCTTGGCGTTGCGCTGGATGAAGGAGCGGCGGGCCTCGACGTCCTCGCCCATCAGCACGGAGAACAGCTCGTCCGCACGGGCGGCGTCCTCCAGGGTGACCTGGAGCAGCAGGCGGTGCTCGGCGTCCATCGTGGTGACCCGCAGCTCCTCGGCGTTCATCTCGCCGAGACCCTTGAAGCGCTGGATCGCGTCGTCCTTGGGCAGCCGGCGCCCGGCCTCCACCCCGGCGGCGACCAGGGCGTCGCGCTCGCGGTCGGAGTAGGCGTACTCGAAGTCGTCCTTGCCCCACTTGATCTTGTACAGCGGCGGCATGGCGAGGTAGACGTACCCGGCCTCGACCAGCGGCCGCATGAAGCGGAACAGCAGGGTCAGCAGCAGGGTGCGGATGTGCTGTCCGTCGACGTCGGCGTCGGCCATCAGGACGATCTTGTGGTACCGCAGCTTGGACTCGTCGTAGTCCTCCTGGATGCCGCAGCCGAACGCCGAGATCAGCGCCTGGACCTCGGTGTTCTGGAGGACCTTGTCGATCCGGGCCTTCTCGACGTTCAGGATCTTGCCGCGGATCGGCAGGATGGCCTGGGTGCGCGGGTCGCGGCCCTGCTTGGCCGAGCCGCCGGCGGAGTCACCCTCGACGATGAAGATCTCGCACTCGGAGGGGTCCTTGGACTGGCAGTCCGAGAGCTTGCCCGGCAGCGAGGCGGACTCCAGCAGGCCCTTGCGGCGGGTCAGGTCGCGGGCCTTGCGGGCGGCGACGCGCGCGGTGGCGGCCTGGATGGACTTGCGGATGATGTCCGCGGCCTCGTTGGGGTTGCGGTCCAGCCAGTCGTTGAGGTGCTCGTGGACGACCTTCTGGACGAAGGTCTTGGCCTCGGTGTTGCCGAGCTTGTCCTTGGTCTGGCCCTCGAACTGGGGCTCGCCGAGCTTGACCGAGATGATCGCGGTCAGGCCCTCGCGGATGTCCTCGCCGGAGAGGTTGTCGTCCTTCTCCCGGAGCAGCTTCTTGTCCCGCGCGTAGCGGTTGACCAGGCCGGTCAGCGCCGCGCGGAAGCCCTCCTCGTGGGTGCCGCCGCCGTGGGTGTGGATGGTGTTGGCGAAGCTGTAGACCCCCTCGGTGTAGGAGGAGTTCCACTGCATCGCGATCTCCACCGAGATCGCCTTGTCCTTGTCCTCCGCCTCGAAGTCGATCACCGAGGGGTGGACGACCTCGCCCTTGCGGGAGTTGAGGTGGGCGACGAAGTCGGCGATGCCGCCGTCGTACTTGTACGTGACGGAGAGCGGCCGGCCCTCCTCGTCCGCGTGCTCCGGGCGCTCGTCGGTCAGCGAGATGGACAGGCCCTTGTTGAGGAAGGCCATCTCCTGGAAGCGGCGGGAGAGCGTCTCGAAGGAGTAGACGGTGGTCTCGAAGATGTCCGCGTCGGCCCAGAAGGTCACCGTGGTGCCGGTGCGGTCGGTCTCCGCGCCCTTCACCAGGGGGGCGGTCGGGGCGCCCATCTTGTAGTCCTGGGTCCAGACGTGGCCGTCCTTGTGGATCTCCACGGAGAGCCTGGTGGACAGCGCGTTGACCACGGAGACGCCGACGCCGTGCAGACCGCCGGAGACGGCGTAGCCGCCGCCGCCGAACTTGCCGCCGGCGTGCAGGACGGTGAGCACGACCTCGACGGCCGGCTTGTCCTGGCCCGGGACGATGTCCACCGGGATGCCTCGGCCGTTGTCGACGACGCGGATCGCGCCGTCGGCCATGATCGTGACGTCGATGGTGTCGGCGTACCCGGCCATCGCCTCGTCGACGGAGTTGTCCACGACCTCCTGCACCAGGTGGTGCAGGCCGCGCTCGCCCGTCGAACCGATGTACATGCCGGGGCGCTTGCGGACGGCGTCGAGGCCTTCCAGCACCTGGATGTTGCTACCGGTGTAGGAAGCCTGGTCGGACTGGTCTGGGGTCTGGCTGGGGTTGCCGGAATCGGCCACGAAGCGCCCTCTCTGGCACAGCACGGGCCGCATGCCCACCCCGTGCGGGCGGGCGTGCGACCACAGCGTTTCGACTCGGTTGCCACTAGCAACAGTGTTTGGCTCTCAGTCTACCGGTACGACTGACAGAGATGGGCGTTTGGCAGCCCTTGAGGGCAGATATGCCGCCCTGAATCCCCTCGGCACGAGTCCCGATACTCGCCCGGGGGGCCCAGGGCGCCTGGAAGGGCTGTCAGGGGTTCCGGAAGATCGCCATCCGATCCGCGCCCGGCCGGCCTCCGACGTCCCGGTCAGCCCCAGGTGTCGCCCGGCCCCTTGCTGCCCGGCGCGCGCAGCCGGCCGTAGCCGCGGGCGGGGGCCGCAGGGCCGAGCACCTTGATGGTGCGGACCGTCCCGTGCCCCAGCTCGTGGTTCAGACGGGCCACCAACTGCCGTGCCAGCCAGCGGAGTTGGGTGGCCCAGGCGGTGGAGTCGCACTGCACGGTGAGCACTGCGGCGGCCTCGTCGTAGGAGGAGGGGTGGCAGTGCGCGGCGATGTCCGGGCCGACGATCTGCGGCCAGCGGCCCATCACCCCGCCGACGGCGGCCGAGGACTCCCAGCCCCGCTCGGTCAGCAGCCGGTTGAGCGCCGCGCCCAGCGGGACCGGGTCGCGGCCGTCCGAGCGGGCCCCGCTGCGCAGGCCGTGCCGCTTCGCCTCGCGCTTCTCCCGGACCTGCTCGCCGCGCTGGCGGGCCTGGGCGCGGGCCGCCCGCAGCGCGGAACGGGCGAGGTCGGCGCCGGTCGGCCCACCGCCGCCCTGGGGGGAGTTCTCCGCCGGCTCGCTCACGGCGATCTCCTTTCCCCAGGCTGTGGACAACGCTGAGCGATCCAGCGTACGGGAGGGTGCGGGCTGCCGCTCCGGCGGTCGGCCGGGCGTTGATCCGGGCGTTGATCCGGGCGTCGGTGGCGGGCCCGGGCTCAGGCGTCGATGCGGCGCACCGCGCCGTCGGAGACCGCGAACCGGGCCCCGGCCAGGGCCTTCGGCACGTCCTCGGCGACGGCCGCGGTGACCAGCACCTGCTCGCCGCCGGCCACCAGCTCGGCCAGCCGGTCCCGCCGGGCGGCGTCCAGCTCGGCGAACACGTCGTCCAGGACCAGCACCGGCTCGCCGCCGTCGGCACGCAGCAGCTCGTACGAGGCCAGCCGCAGCGCCAGCGCGTACGACCAGGACTCGCCGTGGCTGGCGTAGCCCTTGGCGGGCAGCGGGCCGAGCTTGAGCACCAGCTCGTCGCGGTGCGGGCCGACCAGGGTGACGCCGCGCTCGACCTCCTGCTTGCGCACCGCCCGCAGCGCGTCCAGCAGCTGCTCCTCGGCCTGCTCGCGGCTGGTCGGCAGCTCGCCCTCGAAGGAGCTGCGGTACTCCAGTGAGGTCTCGCCCCCGGCGGGCGCCAGCTGGGCGTACGCGGCCGTCACCAGCGGCTGGAGGGCGGCCACCAACTGGATCCGGAAGGCCGTCAACTCGGCTCCCGCGCGGGCCAGATGGCCGTCCCAGACCTCAAGGGTGGAGAGGTCAGCGCCCTTGCCGCCGCCGGCCCGGCGGGCCATCGCGGCGGTCTTCAGCAGGGCGTTGCGCTGCTTGAGCACCCGCTCGTAGTCCTGCCGGACCCCGGCCAACCGGGGGGCCCGGGCGGTCAGCAGCTCGTCCAGGAAGCGCCGCCGCTCGCCCGGGTCTCCCTTGACCAGGCTGAGGTCCTCGGGGGCGAACAGCACGGTGCGCAGCAGGCCCAGCACGTCCCGCGGACGGACGTTGTCGGAGCGGTTGATCCGGGCCCGGTTGGCCTTGCCCGGGGTGATCTCCAGTTCGATCAGGGTGGAGCGGCCGCGGTCCACCACCGAGGTGCGGACCACCGCGCGCTCGGCGCCCAGCCGGACCAGCGGGGCGTCGGTGGCGACCCGGTGGCTGCCCAGGGTGGCGACGTAGCCGACCGCCTCGACCAGGTTGGTCTTGCCCTGGCCGTTGGGCCCCACGAAGGCGGTCACGCCCGGGTCGAGGGGGACCTCGGCCCGGGCGTACGACCGGAAGTCGGCGAGCGACAGATGCGCGACGTGCATGGCTGTGGACTGCGCCCGCCTTCTTGGGGAGGACCTGCTGGTTACTTGGACTCGACCGCGTGGCCGCCGAACTGGTTGCGCAGCGCGGCGATCATCTTCATCTGCGGGGAGTCGTCCTGGCGGGAGGCGAAGCGGGCGAACAGCGAGGCGGTGATCGCCGGCAGCGGCACCGCGTGGTCGATCGCGGCCTCGACCGTCCAGCGGCCCTCGCCGGAGTCGGCGGCCCAGCCGCGCAGCTTGGCCAGGTGCTCGTCCTCGTCCAGGGCGCGGACGGCGAGGTCCAGCAGCCAGGAGCGGATGACGGTGCCCTCCTGCCAGCTGCGGAAGACCTCGCGCACGTCGGTGACCTCGGGGGCGGCCTCCAGCAGCTCCCAGCCCTCGGCGAAGGCCTGCATCATGGCGTACTCGATGCCGTTGTGGACCATCTTGGCGAAGTGGCCGGCGCCCACCGCGCCCGCGTGCACCGAGCCGAAGTCGCCCTCGGGCTTGAGGGCGTCGAAGACCGGCTGGACCTTGGCGACGTGCTCGGCGTCGCCGCCGTACATCAGCGCGTAGCCGTTCTCCAGGCCCCAGACGCCGCCCGAGACGCCGCAGTCCACGAAGCCGATGCCCTTGGCGGCCAGCGCCTCGGCGTGCTTGACGTCGTCGGTCCAGCGGGAGTTCCCGCCGTCGACCACCACGTCGCCGGGCGAGAGCAGCTCGGCGAGCTCGTCGACGGTCGCCTGGGTGGCGGCGCCCGCCGGGACCATGACCCAGACCACGCGCGGGCCCTGGAGCCGGGCGACGAGCTCCTGGAGGCTGTCGACGTCGGAGACGTCCGGGTTGCGGTCGTAACCGATGACGGTGTGGCCGGCGCGGCGGATCCGCTCGCGCATGTTGCCGCCCATCTTGCCGAGACCGATGAGGCCGAGCTCCATGACCAAGTCCTTACCTGTGGTGACGTGCCTGCCGGCGGCGCCGTTGCCGCACTCCCCGAGCCTACGCGCTGGAGCGGCTCCGGCCCCCTGCGGCCGGGGCCGGGCGGGGGAGACGTCCACAGGCTGTGCACAGCGGGTGTGCACAGCCTGTGGACGCGGGCGCGGGCCCGGTCAGCCGGAGAGGCGGACCGGCATGATCAGGTACTGGTAGGCCTTGTCCTCCTCGGCGTCCACCGAGACCTTGCCGCTGAGCAGCGCGGGCTTGGTCGGGGTGGTGAAGCTGAGCTGGGCGAAGGGGGAGTCGATGGCCTTGAGGCCCTCCTCCAGGTAGCCCGGGTTGAAGGCGATCGAGATGGCGTCGCCCTCCAGGGAGGCCTCGATCCGCTCGGTCGCCTGGGCGTCGTCGCCCGAGCCGGCCTCCAGCGTCAGCACGCCCTCCTCGAAGTTGAGGCGGACCGGGGTGTTGCGCTCGGCGACCAGCGAGACGCGCTTGAGCGCCTCCAGGAAGGGCTGGGTCTGGATCGCGGCGACGGCGTTGAACTCGGTCGGGAAGAGGCTGCGGAACTTGGGGAACTCGCCCTCCAGCAGCCGGGTGGTGGTCCGGCGGCCGGCGCCCTCGAAGCCGATCAGGCCCTCGCCCGCGCCGCCCGAGGACAGCGCGATGGAGACGTTGTCGCCGCTGCCCAGGGACTTGGCGATGTCCTGGAGCGTCTTGGCCGGGACCAGCGCGACGGCGGAGATGTCCGCCTGCTCGGGCTTCCACAGCAGCTCGCGGACGGCGAAGCGGTAGCGGTCGGTGGCGGCCAGGGTGATCCGGTCGCCCTCGATCTCGACCCGCACGCCGGTGAGCACCGGCAGGGTGTCGTCCCGGCCGGCGGCGACGGCGGCCTGGCTGACGGCGGAGGCGAAGACGTCGCCGGAGACGGTGCCGGTGGCGGTCGGCATCTGGGGGAGTGCGGGGTACTCGTCCACCGGGAGGGTGGGGAGGGTGAACCGCGAGCTGCCGCAGACCACGCTGACCCGCTGGCCGTCGGTGGAGATCTCCACCGGCCGGTTGGGGAGGTTGCGGGAGATGTCGTTGAGCAGGCGGCCGGAGACCAGGACGGTGCCGGCCTCCTCGACGTCCGCCTCCAGCTCGACCCGGGCCGAGACCTCGTAGTCGAAGCCGGACAGGGCCAGGCTGCCCTCCTGCGCGGTCAGCAGCAGGCCGGCCAGCACCGGCACCGGCGGCCGTGCCGGGAGGCTGCGGGCAGCCCAGGCCACCGCCTCCGCGAGGACGTCACGCTCCACCCGGAACTTCACCGGTAACCGCCTCCTGGATCGAGCGCTCCCGCTCGCACTCTGGTTCGTCTGGTCTTGATCGTCGGTTGGGCTGTCCGCCGAGCTCGCTCACTCCGCTTCCAGTCGCAAGGACAGTCTGACGTACTCCGCCGACAGACGGGGCAGACGGGCGGAGGCGACTCGAACGGTTGTCGCGGACCGGTTGTCCACAGATTCGGGGCCCACCCACTTGGAAAGCAGGTCAGGGGTCTCAATGTGTAGTGGTAGTAGTAGGGCCTGTGGAAACCGTGGATAACCCCGTTTCCGCAGGTCAGACCCCGGATTTTGTCCACAGGGACTGTGGACCGGGACTGTGGACGGACAGGGCCCGCTGTGGACAGCCGAGCGTTACCCACAGGGCACGCAGGGTATCCACAGGTTATCCCCAGGGCCGTCCCCAGATCCGGGCCCGGTTATCCACGGGCGCCGGTCAACTTTTCGTGACGCCTTTCACACCAGGGTATGAACGCCAGTCCACGGTTGTCGAACTGTGGATCACGCTGTGGACAACCTGGGGACAACCGCCCCTCCCCTGGGGACAACCGGTGGACAACCCGGACGGCCCACTGCCGGGGCGTCAGTTGTCCACACCCTGTGGACAACGGTTGTGCACAAGTCCACAGGCACCTGACCTGCGCGGAAGAGCGTAGCGGCGACCGGCCTGTGGACGAATTCTGGATAACTCCGCACTCCCCACCCTGTGGACGGTGGAGAAGGGGCCGGTCCTGTGGACAACGGCCTTGCGCGCCCCGGGTTTTCGAATCACCGGTCAGTTGTTCGGCGCGGGCTGTGGACTGGCGGTCCGTCCGTCGACGGCATCCCTGCCCAGCCGGAGCCCGGTGCACACCTGTGGACGCGCGGAAAGGACGTCAGGATGGCTCCTGACGCCCTTTCCGTCGTGCCGTGCGGCCGGCTAGCTCTTGATGCGGTTGGTGAGTTCGGTGACCTGGTTGTAGATCGAGCGCCGCTCGGCCATCAGCGAGCGGATCTTGCGGTCCGCGTGCATCACCGTGGTGTGGTCGCGGCCGCCGAACTGCGCGCCGATCTTCGGCAGCGAGAGGTCGGTGAGCTCGCGGCAGAGGTACATCGCGATCTGCCGGGCCGTCACCAGCACCCGGCTGCGCGAGGAGCCGCACAGGTCGTCCACGCCCAGGCCGAAGTAGGCGGCGGTCTGCTGCATGATGACCTGCGCGGTGATCTCCGGGCCGGCGTCCTCGTCCCCGCCCGGGATCAGGTCCTTGAGGACGATCCCGGCGAGTTCGAGGTCCACCGGGGCCCGGTTGAGGTTGGCGAAGGCCGTCACCCGGATCAGCGCGCCCTCCAGCTCCCGGATGTTGCGGGTGATCCTGGAGGCGATGAACTCCAACACGTCGGCGGGAGCGTTCAGTTGTTCCTGGATCGCCTTCTTGCGCAGGATCGCGATCCGGGTCTCCAGCTCCGGCGGGGTGACGTCGGTGATCAGGCCCCACTCGAAGCGGTTGCGCAGCCGGTCCTCCAGCGTGGTCAGCAGCTTGGGCGGCCGGTCCGAGGAGAGGACGATCTGCTTGTTCGCGTTGTGCAGGGTGTTGAAGGTGTGGAAGAACTCCTCCTGCGTGGACTCCTTGCTCGCGAGGAACTGGACGTCGTCCACGAGCAGGATGTCCATGTCCCGGTAGCGGCGGCGGAAGGTGTCCGCCTTGCCGTCCCGGATCGAGTTGATGAACTCGTTGGTGAACTCCTCCGAGGACACGTAGCGCACCCGGGTGCCCGGGAAGAGGCTGCGCGAGTAGTGCCCGATGGCGTGCAGCAGGTGGGTCTTGCCCAGCCCGGACTCGCCGTAGATGAAGAGCGGGTTGTACGCCTTGGCCGGGGCCTCGGCGACGGCCACCGCCGCCGCGTGCGCGAAGCGGTTGCTGGCGCCGATGACGAAGGTGTCGAACAGGTACTTGGGGTTCAGCCGGGCGGCCGGCTCGTCCTTGCGGGAGCCGCCGGCCGGCGGGGCACCGGGCGGGGCGGGCACCCCGGGCACACCGGGACGCTCGGCGGAGCGCTCCGGGGCGGCCTTCTCCGCCGGGCGGCCGCCGGTGGGGCGGGAGCCGCCGGCCCGGCGGCCGGCGCCGGTGCGCGGCTGCTCGTTCGGGCCGGGGCCGTAGGCGCCGCCGAAGAGGTCGCCCTGGGTGGTCGCGGGCGGGCCGGGGACGGGCCGCGGCGCCGGGCGGGGCGCGGGCTCCTCGGGATCGCGGTAGGCGGGCTGCTGCTCCTGGTAGCCCTGCCAGCCGGGGCCGCCGCCGGCGCCGCCGTACGCGGCCTGGCGCTGCTCGTAGCCGCCGGGGTCGTAGCGGGGGCGCTCGTAGTCCTGCCCGTACGCCTGGTCCTGCCCGTACGGCTGCTGGTAGCCCTGGCCGCCGTAGTCGGGGGCCTCCTCCTCGGCCGGGCCCGGGTAGGGCTCGGCGGGGGCCTGGGGGCCGGGCGCGGGGGTGGTGGGCACCGCGTTGGCGTCGACCATCACGGCGATCCGGACCGGGCGGCTGAGCTCACGGCTGAGGGCCTCGGTCAGCTGCGGCAGCAGCCGGCCCTCCAGCACCTGCTTGGCCCGCTCGTTCGGGGTCGCCAGCAGGGCGGTGTCGTGCATCATCCACATCGGCTGGGTGCGCTGCACCCACTGTTTATCCATCTCCCCGACATCGGGGTCGCTGACCAGCCGCTCGACGACCCTGGCCCAGACCGGGACGAGGTCGCTGTTGACATCAGCCACTGGTGCACGCTTTCCAAGAACAAACCAGACAAGTTCTGCAACGGTAGTCAGCGAACAGGGCGGGATCAAGTCGTTGTCCACAGGCTGTGGGCAAGGGGGTCCGCCACGGGCTGGTTTGACCCTCGCGCCCCGTCCCGCGTACCGTAACCAGGTCGAGTTGTCGATGGCCGCTGCCGCATGTCCGCGGGTCCACCCGCTCCATAAGGCGCGCAGCACGGGCGCCGTGGATTGCCTCAGACCCCAGCCGAACTGGGGCGATGGGTTGGATTTCCGAAATCAGGGGAGATCACGCGGACGCACGGTGACGGCCAAGCGACCCCCCGTCATCCTACGATTCACCTCAGGAGCCCCCGAGTGAGCAAGCGCACCTTCCAGCCGAACAACCGTCGTCGCGCGAAGACCCACGGCTTCCGGCTGCGGATGCGTACCCGCGCCGGCCGCGCCATCCTGGCCGCCCGCCGTGGCAAGGGCCGCGCCAGCCTGTCCGCCTGATCCGCGCCAGAGTCTGTTGTGCTGCCCTCCGAGAATCGGCTGCGGCGGCGCCAGGACTTCGCGACCGCGGTGAAACGCGGTCGCCGGGCCGGCCGGCCCCTTCTGGTCGTCCATCTCAGCAGAGACGGTGACCCGCAGGGGCAGACCGACCGGACCAGCGACTCCCGCCCGCACGTCGCCGAGGGGACTCCTTCGGCGCGTGCGGGTTTCGTCGTGAGCAAGGCCGTTGGCCCGGCGGTCGTCCGCAACCTGGTCAAGCGCCGGTTGCGCCACCTCGTTCGTGATCGTCTGTCCAGGCTGCCCGCCGGTAGCCTGATAGTGGTGCGTGCGCTGCCCCAGGCCGCTACCGCCCCGTACCAGGACCTCGAACGTGACCTGGACGCGGCACTCAAGCGGTTGCTGAGGACGGAGCCCGCCGCGACGGCGCCGACGGGAGCAGGGCGATGAAGTACCTGCTGATGGGTCTGATCAGGGTCTACCAGTGGACCATCAGCCCACTGCTCGGTCCGGTCTGCCGCTACTACCCGTCCTGCTCGCACTACGGCTACGAGGCCGTGAAGGTGCACGGGGCGGTCAAGGGCGGCGGGCTGACCGCGTGGCGCATCCTGCGCTGCAATCCGTGGACGCCCGGCGGGGTCGATCACGTCCCGCCGCGCAAGCATCCGGTGTGGCACCGGCGGTTGCGAGACTGGCTGCAGAGCCGGTCCGCCACCGGAGAACCGGTGACCGCCACCCCCGCCGGTCCGGACCCCGAGGGCCCGGCGACCATTGGCCCCGTGCGGCCAATCCACCTGTCCAAGGAGCCTGACCGGTGACCTTCTCCTTCCTGAATCCCCTGTACACAGCGGTGTCCTGGATCATCGTCCAGTTCCACTCGCTGTACAGCCACATCTTCAGCCCGGACGGTGGCTGGGCCTGGGGTCTCGCCATCGCCTCGATGGTGGTCGTCATCCGGATCTGCCTGATCCCGCTCTTCGTGAAGCAGATCAAGGCGACCCGGGCCATGCAGGCGATCCAGCCGAAGATGAAGGCCATCCAGGAGCGCTACAAGAACGACCGGCAGCGCCAGTCGGAAGAGATGATGAAGCTGTACAAGGAGGCGGGTACCAACCCGTTCTCCAGCTGCCTTCCCATCATCGTCCAGGCGCCGTTCTTCACCGCCCTCTACGGTGTGCTCGCCCAGGTCGCCAAGGGCCACGACATCGGCGTCATCCACGGCGACCTGCTGGTGAGCGCCGGCAAGGCGCACATCTTCGGCGCCCCGCTCTCGGCGACCTTCGTCGGCAGCAGCGAGACCAGTGTCAAGATCGTCACCGCCGTGATGATCATCCTGATGTCGCTGTCGCAGTTCGTCACCCAGCGCCAGCTGATGACCAAGAACGTCGACCTCACGGTGAAGACGCCGTTCATGCAGCAGCAGAAGATGCTGATGTACGTCTTCCCGATCATGTTCGCCGTGATGGGCATCAACTTCCCGGTCGGTGTCCTGGTCTACTGGCTGACCACCAACGTCTGGTCGATGGGCCAGCAGCTGATCGTCATCCACAACAACCCGACCCCGGGCAGCAAGGCCTTCCAGGAGCGCCAGGAGCGCCTGAAGAAGGCCGGCCGGCTGCGTCCGGACGGCACGGAGATCAAGGGCGCGCTCTGGGGGATGCTGCCCCCGTCCAAGGCGGCCGTCAGCGAGGCGGCCAGCGCCGCCGCGGTGGTCGAGGAGCCGGTGCAGGCGCGCCGCCAGCAGCCGCGCCGACAGACCAAGGCCCAGCGCCAGCAGGGCGCCCCCGGGCAGCCGTCCGGCGAGCCGAGCAAGGACGCCCCGGCCGAGGAGAGCGCCGAGACCGCTCCGGCGGAGGGCCCCCAGACCGACGCCGCTGCCAAGCCGGCCGCCGCCAAGCAGACCGCGGCGAAGCCCGCCGGTACCAGGCAGGGAACCCGGCAGCAGCCGAAGCGCGGTGGCGGCCAGCGGCCGAAGAAGAAGTCCTGACCGGCCCCCCGCCCGTTGTGACTGCCGCGAAGAGCTTCGTCCCCGGCCCGACACACGGGCCCATCTCCGAAGGAGTCCATCAGTGACGGAAGGCACCACCTCCGCCGTCGAGACCGAGGCCGCCGCCAGCGCCGACGAGAGCCTCATCTCCCGCCTGGAGCAGGAGGGCGACATCGCGGCGGACTACCTGGAGGGTCTGCTCGACATCGCGGACCTCGACGGTGACATCGACATGGACGTCGAGGGCGACCGCGCCCTGGTCTCCATCGTCAGTGACGGCAACGACCGCGCGCTGCAGCGCCTGGTCGGCCAGGACGGCGAGGTGCTGGAGGCGCTCCAGGAGCTGACCCGGTTGGCTGTCCACCGGGAGACCGGTGAGCGCAGCCGCCTCATGCTGGACATTGCCGGCTTCCGGGCCCGCAAGCGCGAGGAGCTGGCGGCCCTCGGTGCCAAGGCCGTCGAGCAGGCCAAGAGCAGCGGTGAGCAGGTCAAGCTGCGGCCGATGACGCCCTTCGAGCGCAAGGTCGTCCACGACGCGGTCGCCGCGGCCGGGCTGCGCAGCGAGTCCGAGGGCGAAGAGCCCCAGCGGTGCGTGGTCGTGCTGCCGGTCTGAGGCCGACAGGTCGACGACCGGCCGCCACGGCGGCCGGAGGGCTTCACCGGACGCGACCCCGTCCGCCTCGTGCGGGCGGGGTCGTCGTCCCTTCTGGGATGTTTCACGTGAAACAGTGCGTTGAGCGGGTCGGTGGATCCGGGGATCGGAGAGGTCGAGATGGACACGGAGAACGCGGCTGCCGGCCGGCCGGGGGCGGACGTGGACCCGGCCGCTGAGGGGCGGGCCACCGAGCTGGAACGGCCGGCCGAGGCGCCGGCCGCCGCGCGGCAGGTCTTCGGTGAGCGCTACGGGGCCGCGGTCCGGTACACCGAGCTGCTGGCCACCGCGGGCGTGCAGCGCGGGCTGATCGGGCCCCGCGAGGTGCCCCGGCTCTGGGACCGCCACGTGCTGAACTGCGCGGTGCTGGCCGAGCTGCTGCCCTCCGGCATCACCCTGTGCGACGTCGGCTCCGGGGCCGGCCTGCCGGGCATCCCGGTGGCGCTGGCCCGTCCGGACGTCTCGGTGACGCTGCTGGAGCCGCTGCTGCGCCGGACCACCTTCCTGGAGGAGGTCGTCCGGGAGCTGGAGCTGGACAACGTCACGGTGCTGCGCGGCCGCGCGGAGGAGATGGTCGGCAAGCTCGCGGTGGACGTGGTGACCGCCCGGGCGGTGGCGCCGCTGGACCGGCTGGCCGGCTGGGGCATGCCGCTGCTGCGTCCGCACGGGCAGATGCTGGCGCTCAAGGGCGACAGCGCGGAGCAGGAACTGGCCGACTCCCGGGCCGGGCTGGCCAAGCTGGGCGCGGTCGAGTCGAGCGTCATCGCGGTCGGCGAGGGCACCCTGGAGACCTCGACCCGGGTGATCCAGGTGAAGGCGGGGGAGAGCCCCGGCGGTGTGAAGGCGGCCACCCGGCGCGCCAAGGCGGCCCGGGCGGGCCGATCCGCGAACGCCCGCAACGGCGAGCGCGGCCGGAGCGGGCGGCGCCGCACCCGCTGACCGCGGGTGACGCCGGACACGCGCCGGTGACGGGCGGACGGACCTCCTGCGGGGGAGGGTCGTCCGCCCGTCGTCGTTCAGGTGACGCCCCGGCCGACGACGGGACACCGGAGTGTCGCAACGTCAGATATCCGGCATAGCGGGCATGGTGTTTCACGTGAAACGTCGCTCCTTGCTCTCGGGCATCCTCCGCCGTGACCGGGCGGCGACTGTTGCCGCTCCGGTTTCACGTGAAACACTGACCTCCATGCAGGACTCGGAGACCGTCGACCAGATCGATGACACGCCCATCGCGCGGGCTGCCCAGGCTGCGGTTCAGGCGATCGGCCGTGCGGGTGAGGGCCTGCCCCGACCCGCCGCCACCCGGGTGATCGTGGTCGCCAACCAGAAGGGTGGGGTGGGCAAGACCACCACCACCGTGAACATGGCCGCCTCGCTCGCCATGCACGGCCTGCGCGTCCTGGTCGTCGACCTCGACCCGCAGGGCAACGCCTCCACGGCGCTCGGCATCGACCACCACGCCGAGGTGCCGTCCGTCTACGACGTCCTGGTGGAGGGCAAGCCGCTCGCCGACGTGGTGCAGCCGGTGCGCGACGTCGAGGGGCTGTTCTGCGTCCCCGCCACCATCGACCTGGCCGGCGCCGAGATCGAGCTGGTCTCCCTGGTGGCCCGGGAGAGCCGGCTCCAGCGCGCCATCGCCGCGTACGAGCAGCCGCTCGACTACATCCTGATCGACTGTCCGCCCTCGCTGGGCCTGCTGACGGTCAACGCCCTGGTCGCCGGCCAGGAGGTGATGATCCCGATCCAGTGCGAGTACTACGCGTTGGAGGGCCTCGGCCAGCTGCTGCGCAACGTCGAGCTGGTGCGCGCGCACCTCAACCCCGCGCTGCACGTGTCGACCATCCTGCTCACCATGTACGACGCCCGGACCAGGCTGGCCGCCCAGGTCGCCGAGGAGGTCCGGACCCACTTCCACCGAGAGGTGCTGAGCACGGCGATCCCGCGCTCCGTGCGCATCTCGGAGGCGCCCAGCTACGGGCAGACGGTCCTCACCTACGACCCGGGCTCGACCGGGGCGCTCTCCTACCTGGAGGCCGCCCGTGAGCTCGCGCTGCGTGCGGTGGGCCAGGGCGGCTCGCTGGTGGGGCAGCAGCGGGACGGCCAGCAGGGGCACGGAGCCCCGGTGGCACAGCACGGTACGACGGAGGGTCATCAGTGAGTGCTCGCAGGGTTGGTCTGGGCCGAGGGCTGGAGGCGCTGATCCGCCCCGCCGCGCCGGTGGACGGCGGGGCGGAGGCGAAGACCGCGGCAGCCGCGCCGGTACCGGCCCCGGTGGCGCCGCTGCCGGGCGGCCGCGGCACCGTGGCGGCCCGGGCGGCCGCTGAGAAGCGGGCGGAGCAGGCCCAGCCGGCCGGCGCCTACTTCGCGGAGCTGCCGCTGGACGCGATCACCCCCAACCCGCGCCAGCCGCGCGAGGTCTTCGACGAGGACAAGCTGGCCGAGCTGGTCACCTCCATCAAGGAGGTCGGTCTGCTCCAGCCGATCGTGGTGCGCCAGGTCGGCGCGGACGGCTTCGAGCTGATCATGGGCGAGCGCCGCTGGCGCGCCTCCCGGGAGGCCGGGCTGGAGCGGATCCCGGCGATCGTCCGGGCCACCGAGGACGACAAGCTGCTGCTGGACGCCCTCCTGGAGAACCTGCACCGCGCCGAGCTGAACCCGGTGGAGGAGGCCGCCGCCTACGACCAGCTGCTGCGGGACTTCTCCTGCACCCACGAGGAGCTGGCCGACCGGATCGGCCGCTCGCGGACGCACGTCTCCAACACCCTGCGGCTGATGAAGCTCCCGTCCTCGGTCCAGTTCCGGCTGGTGGCCGGGACGTTGACGGCCGGGCACGCCCGGGCGCTGCTCGGCCTGTCCGACCCGGAACAGCAGGAGCGGCTGGCCGCGCGGGTGATCGCCGAGGGCCTCACCGTGCGCAACGTCGAGGAACTCGTCGTCCTGATGCGCTCGGAGGAGCCGGAGAAGCCCCGGCGCCAGGCGCCCAAGGCGGGCAAGCTGAACTCCCCGGCCTTCAACGACCTGGCGAGCCGGCTGTCGGACCGCTTCGACACCCGGGTCAAGGTCGAGGTCTCCCAGCGCGGCGGCAAGCTGGGCAAGGGCAAAGTCGTGCTGGAGTTCGGCTCGGTGGAGGACCTGAACCGGATCCTGGACAGCATGGCTCCGGGCGAGGACGGTCTGCGGCTGTCGCAGGGCTGAGCCGGACCGGTCGACCGAGGGCGAGGGCCCGATGGGTGCGTGTTCCACGTGAGCGCTGTTTCACGTGAAACATGCACCCATCGGCGTTCATGGGGGAATGCTCGACCTGAGAGGGAGGGAGGAGGTGCGGCCATGGGACGGCGGATCGTGCCGCTGACGCTGGACAACCTCGGGGACCTGCCGACCGGCTGCCGCTCCTGCGTGTTCTGGGAGCTGGACCCGGTCAGTGCGAAGGAGGCGGTGGAGTCGGGCAAGCCGGAGCTGGAGAAGGAGGGGTGGATCTCCACGGTGCTGCTGGAGTGGGGCTCCTGCGGCCGGATCGTGTACGTGGACGAGCGGCCCGCGGGCTTCGTGCTGTACGCGCCGCCCGCCTACGTGCCCCGCTCGCAGTCCTTCCCGACCAGCCCGGTCTCGCCGGACGCCGTCCAGCTGATGGTCAGCCGGGTGCTGCCCGGCTACCAGGGCCAGGGGCTCGGCCGGGTGCTGGTGCAGACCGCGGCCAAGGACCTGATCGGGCGCGGGGTGCGGGCGATCGAGGCCTTCGGTTCGGCCGGGCGGGTGGCGACCGGTTGCGTGCTGCCGGCCGACCACCTGCTCGCGGTCGGCTTCAAGACCGTCCGTCCGCACGGCCGCTACCCGCGGCTGCGGTTGGAGGCACGCACCACGCTCTCCTGGCGGGGCGACGTGGAGGGGGCGCTGGAGCGGTTGCTGGGCGGCGGGCGCAAGGAGCCCGCGCTGCGGCCGTTCTAGGGCGCGGCCGACACGCCCCTGGGGCCGACGGGCGGGAGGACGACGGCCCGGGAAGGCGACGGGCCGGGAAGACGACGGTGGCGGGGCTCCCTCCGAGGGAGCCCCGCCACCGTGCGGTCGACGACCGGAGGACCTAGATGAACTCGGCCAGCTCGCGCAGCAGCGCGGCCTTCGGACGGGCACCGGTGATGGACTTCACCGGCTCGCCGTCCTTGTAGACGATCAGGGTCGGGATCGAGATGACGCCGTACTTGGCGGCGGTCGCCTGGTTGGCGTCCACGTCGAGCTTGGCGATGGTCAGCTTGTCGCCGTGCTCGGCCGCGATGTCGTCCAGGACCGGGGCGACCTGGCGGCACGGGCCGCACCAGGTGGCCCAGAAGTCGACCAGTACGGGCTTCTCGCTCTTCAGGACGTCGGCCTCGAAGGACGCGTCGGTGACGGTGGTGGTGGCGCCGGCCACGGGAACTCCTCGGGTTAGGACGGAGGGGGCTGCTGCCAGGAGAACAACGGGCGGGCCCGTTCTGTTTCTGCCCGGCGGGGGCGGGGGTGTTCCACGTGGAACACCCCCGGGGAGTGGATCGGGGGAGGGGCTCAGACCGCGACGGCCGCGGCCTTGGCCTCCAGGTCGTCCAGCGAGGCCAGGTAGCGCTCGGCGTCCAGGGCGGAGGAGCAGCCGGTGCCCGCGGCGGTGATGGCCTGGCGGTAGGTGTGGTCCACGACGTCGCCGGCGCCGAAGACGCCCGGGATGTTGGTCCGGGTGGAGGGGGCCTCGACCTTGAGGTAGCCCTCGGCGTCCAGGTCCAGCTGGCCCTTGAACAGCTCGGTGCGCGGGTCGTGGCCGATCGCGATGAACAGGCCGGTGACGGCCAGCTCGCGGGTCTCGCCGGTGGTGGTGTCCCGCAGGGTGACGCCGCTCAGCTTCGGGTCGCCGTGGATGGCCTCGACCGCGCTGTCCCACTCGAAGCGGATCTTCGGGTCGGCGAAGGCACGCTCCTGCATCGCCTTGGAGGCGCGCAGGGTGTCCCGGCGGTGGATGATCGTGACGCTCTTGGCGAAGCGGGAGAGGAAGGTCGCCTCCTCCAGGGCGGTGTCACCGCCGCCGACCACCGCGATGTCCTGGTCGCGGAAGAAGAAGCCGTCGCAGGTGGCGCACCAGGAGACGCCGCGGCCGGACAGCTTGTCCTCGTTCGGCAGGCCGAGCTTGCGGTGCTGGGAGCCGGTGGTGACGATCACGGCGCGCGCCTTGTGCACATTGCCCTCGGAGTCGGTGACGGTCTTGACGTCACCGGTGAGGTCGACCGCGACGATGTCGTCGGGGATCAGCTCGGCGCCGAAACGCTCGGCCTGGGCCCGCATGTTGTCCATCAGCTCGGGGCCCATGATGCCGTCCCGGAAGCCCGGGAAGTTCTCGACCTCGGTGGTGTTCATGAGCGCCCCACCGGCGGTGACGGCCCCCTCGAAGACGAGCGGCTTGAGGGAGGCACGGGCCGTGTAGAGCGCGGCCGTGTACCCGGCCGGGCCGGAACCGATGATGATCACGTTACGGACGTCGCTCACTGCTTCTCCTGGTTCGCATCGCGACCCGCGTTTGCTGCGGGGAGGGCGGTCCTGCTCCGCCGCCCGGGACAACGACTGACCAGTGTCTCGCATTCCCAGGCGGATCAGTACCAGGCGCCCGGAGTCCGGAAGCGGCGTGGCGGAGTTGGCGTGGATCGCATGGGAACTGCCGGTCAGTGGCTGGGAACGGCTCGGTGCAGGACGACCGGGCCGCAGTCGGCCGAGCGCAGGTAGACGTCCACGGAGTCCGGTCGGCCGGGCAGCGGGTAGACCAGGACGTCGACCGGGGCGCCCCGGTACACGCCCCGGTCGGTGGCCAGCGGGGCGCCGGGGGCGGGGGCCGGGCAGTCCGGGGCGCCGGGGGAGGAGGGGTCCGGCTCCGGGCGCGCGCCGTCGGCGGGCAGCGCGCCCTGGGTGGTGGCGGGGCCGGTGGCCCGCAGCCCCGGGGCGTCCTCCGAACGGGCCAGCAGTCGCTGGACCTGGGCGGCGAGTTCGTCCTCGCGGTAGTCGGTGCCCGCGCCCGTCGTGTGCGGGGCCCGGGCGCCGTGGCTGTCGGCGGTGGCGCTCGGGGCGCTGCCCGCACGGGCCGCCACCGCGTCGGAGCGGTCGTCGGGGTGCAGCAGCAGGGCCCCGCCGAGCCCGAGGGCGGCCAGGGCGGCGGCCGTGCCGAGCAGCAGGGCGAGCCGGCGCCGCCGGGGGCGGGAGCGGCCGGGGCCGGTGGCCGCCCCGGACCGTCCGGCGGGTCGGTCGGCGGGTCGGTCCGGGGCGGCGGAGGACGGTGGGACGGGTGCCGGGCCGGCGGCCTCGACGGCGCTCCGGTCGGCTGCGGCTCTGGCCAGTGCCGCGTCCAGCCGGGCGGCGACATCGGCCGGCATCGGTGCGGCCGCGACGTCGCCGAGCAGCGTCCGGACCTCGGCGAGCGCGTCGACGGTCTCCCGGCACTCGGCGCAGCCGTCCAGGTGCCGCTCCAGGGCCGCGACGTCCTGCGGCGCGTCGACCAGGCCTTCGGCGAGGTCGGCCAGCCGCTCCACCGGGGGGTGGTCGTCGGCCGGGACGGGGAAGGAGGGTCGGGCGTTCATCGGGTGCTCGCGTCCCCTTCCAGGATCGTCCGGCCGGTGCTCTGGCCCGTCCCTGTGACGGTGCCGGGGTGCTGCGGGTTCCCGGGGGCGTCGCGGCGGGGCGGGGCGGCGCCGGGGGCGGGCGGTGTTTCACGTGAAACATCCGGCTCGCGCAGGTGCCGGACGAGGGGGAGGAGCCGGGCCCGGCCGCGCGCGCAGCGGCTCTTCACCGTGCCCACCGGGACGCCCAGCACCTCGGCGGCCTCGGCCACCGGGTAGCCCTGCATGTCGACCAGCACCAGCGCGGCCCGCTGTTCGACGGGCAGTTCGGCGAGCGCCGCGGCCAGCTCGCGGTGCAGCTCGGCCCGGACCACCGGGGAGTCGGCCGGTTCCGACGCACCGACCAGGATGTCCAGCCGCTGCGGGTCGTCGTCGAGCGGGGTGGTGCGGCGGGTGGCGCTGCGCCGGGCGCGGTCCAGGCAGGCGTTGACCACGATCCGGTGCAGCCAGGTGGTGACCGCCGAGCGGCCCTGGAAGCCGGCAGCGGCGCGGAAGGCGGACACCAGGGCGTCCTGGAGCGCGTCGGCGGCCTCCTCGCGGTCGCCCAGGGTGCGCAGGGCCACCGCCCAGAGCCGGTCGCGGTGGCGGTCGATCAGCAGGCCGAAGGCCGTCCGGTCGCCGGCGACGTGCCGGGCGAGCAGCGCCGCGTCGTCGTCCGCCACCGTCACCCCTCGACCTCCCCGCAATCCTGCCGGCCCCCCCGGGGCGTCAGCCGAAGGCCTTGACCTCGGCGACGTGGCCGCTGAAGGTGCCGTCGCCGCCCTTCGGCAGCGCGGTCAGCCAGAGCAGAAGGTAGCGCGTGGTGACCGGGGCGTCGAGGGTGTACTCGGCGGTGGTCCCGCTCTTCCTGCCCACGACGGTGAAGGCGTCCAGCTTGGCCTGCGCCGGGTTGGCGCCCGCGGCCGCCCCGGGCACCCGGAGCTCCGCGGTGTGCTCGCCGACGAACTGGGCGCTCACCGAGGAGACCGTCTGCGGCGAGCCGAGGTCGATCAGCAGCCCGGTTCCCGCCTTGAGGGCGGGCGGCTTGGGACCGAACTGGTCGTTGTACCACTGGGTGGACCAGTTGGTGCCGGGGTCGCCGTCCACCGCCTTCGCGGGGTTGTCGCTCCCCTCCGTGCCGTCGCCGAACGGGCTGTACGCCTGCGCGCCCTTGATGGTGAGCGGCACCGGGTTGTGGGTGCTCGCCTGCGGGCTCGGCGCGGCGCTGCTCGCCGAGGGCAGCGGGGAGGCGGTGGCCGCCCCGCTGTGGCGCAGGGTGTCGACGAACTGCCAGGAGGCGACGCCGATCGCCCCCAGCGCGACCGTCCAGGCGGTGGCCTTGACCACCCGGCGCAGCCTCCGCCGCATCCGGTGCGAGGAGGTCGGGCGGGAGGAGGCCGGCAGCGGGGCGACGGTGGCGTCGGCGACCCGGGTCGGGTTGGGAGCGGTGGGCAGTGCGTGGGTGTTGTGCCGCGGCGGGGCCGGGAAGGCGGGGAGCTCGGGCTCGGGCTGGCGGATCCTGGGCAGCTGGGCGATCGCCCGGACCAGCTCCTCCGGCGTGGTGATCGGCAGGGCGTGGTGCGGCGGCTGGTCGAACAGGGCCCGCGCGGCGAGCTCGGACAGGCCCTTGTGCACCCCGGCGCGGACCTGGTCCGGTGCGGCGTTCTGGAGGTCCCTGGGCAGGCCCTGGAGGTCGTAGCGGTCCTCCGGGTACGGCCAGCGGTGGGTGAGCGCGGCGAACAGCAGTGCGCCGATCGCACGGGTGTCGGCCCGCTGGGCGTCCTCGGCGCCCTCGGCGGGCAGTCCGCGCAGCGCGGCGTCCACCGCGATGCCGTTGATCCGGTACTGGCCGCTGTCGGTCCGCAGCACGCAGCGCGGGGTGAGCCGCAGGTGGGCCTGGCCGCGGCGGTGGGCGGCCGCGACGGCGTCGGCGACCTGGCGGACCATCTGGTACGCCTCGTGCGGCTCCATCGGGCCGTTCGCGAGCAGCCTGGCCAGGTCGGAGGAGTGCGGCAGCCACTCCCGCACGACGTAGACCAGCTCGCCCTCGTGGACGGCGTCCAGGACCTGGACGAAGCGCGGGTCGCCGAGCAGCGCGGCGGACTTGGCCGCGGCCAGCACCTTGCGGGCCCGCTGGTGGCCGGAGGCCATCAGGTGGACGCCGACCGCCCGGCGCAGCTTCTCGTCGACGGCGCGCCAGCTGCTGAAGGTCTCGGTCTGGGAGATGCACTCCTCCAGCCGGTACCGGTGGCCGATCATGTCGCCGCTGCGGCGCTGGGGCGCGGGGAGGGTGCGCGGGAGGGTGGCGGTGTCGCGCGGGTCGACGGTGGGCTGGGGGTCGGTGGGGCGGCGGGCGGGGCGGGCGGGCTCGGGGGCGGCCTTCTTCCGGGTCGAGCCGGCGGCCAGTTCGGCGCGGAGCTCCTGGACCGAGAGCGGAGCGGTGATCTCCGAGGTCTCCTCGCCGACGGCGGGCTCCGGCCCGGCGGCCGGCGCGTCCCGCCCGTCCTCGTCCTCGCCCGCGTCGGTGCGCCCGGCGGCAGCGGTGGTGGCGCCCTTGCGGGCGCCCGCGGAGTCGCTCCCGTCGGCGTCCTCCGAGCCCGCGGGCCCGTCGATCGCCGCGGCCAGCGCGGCCTCGTCCGTCGCCGCGTCAGCTGCTGACGTGTCGACGACGGCCTTGGTGCCATCAGCCACCGTGGTCCTGCCTCCCCTTGTGTCGCCCCGGCCTGAGAGAGTCGCTGGAGCCCGAGGGTCGGCGGCCCTGTGCTCCAGGACAATTGTGCCCACTCTTCTCCACCGGGTACGACCGCTGGGACGTCCACTCGGTTGCACGGGGGTGGAGAGATGTGGTGCAGATCCGACACCTGGTCGCCATCCGGGGGCCGGAAGGACCCGGACCGGCCGGCGCCCGGCGTTCGGCCGGACGGGCGGAGGAGCACCCTGCTCCGGTTGACGCCCGGTCAGGGCGCCCGCTCGTCCGGCCGGTGGTCGGACCGGTCAGCGGCCCAGCCGGCCGCGGACCATGCCCAGCATCGCGTTCAGCTCCTCGATCCGCAGACGCTTGGCGACGAGCACGAAGACCGCCAGCTGGACGCCGCCGGCCACGACCAGGGCCGCCACGCTGCCCGGCCAGCCGCCGACCACCTGCTGGACCGCCAGGCTGGCGCCGAGGCCGACCAGGGCGGCCGGCACGCAGGCGGCGGCCAGCCGGCTGTACGTCCGGCCGATCCGCTTGGTGTCCAGCCCGCCGATCCGCTTCTTCAGCTTCGGCAGCGCCACCGTCACTCCGACGGCGTACGCCAGGCCGTAGCCGAAGGCGAGCCCGGTCACCGTCCACTCGGCGGGCAGGACCAGCCAGCACAGCAGCGCGAAGCCGGCCTGGCAGGCCGCGACCCAGACGGTGTTGGAGAACGGCGTGCGGGTGTCCTCGTAGGCGTAGAAGCCGCGCAGCATCACGTACTGGGCGGAGTACGGGATCAGGCCCAGGGCGAACGCCGAGAGCATCAGACCGACGTTGGTGGCGTCGTTCAGGACGGTGGCGTTGCCGCCGACCGCGTAGATCGACCGGCCGATCACCGGGCCGAGCGACAGGAAGAGGAAGGCCGCCGGGACGACCGCCACCGCGGTGGTGCGCAGGCCGTAGGAGATGTCGTCGCGCACCGCGCCGGCGTCCTCGTCGGCCGCCGCCCGGGAGAGCCGGGGGAGCACCGCGCTCATGATCGAGACGGTGATCACGGCCTGCGGGAGCTGCCAGATCAGCAGCGCGTTGGAGAACGCGGCCAGGCCGACACCGTTGTGGCCGGCCGCCGCGGCGGCGGCGCCCGCCTTGGTGGACAGCTGGGTGATCACCAGGTAGCCGGCCTGGTTGGCGAGCACGAAGAAGAACGTCCACTTGGCCAGTCGGGCGGCCTTGCCCAGGCCGTGGCCGCGCCAGTCGAAGCGGGGCCGGAAGCGGAACTCGGCGGCCCGCAGGTACGGGATCATCGCCAGCGACTGGACGGTCAGACCGATCAGGGTGCCGAGGCCGAGCAGCCGCACGCCCTCGGGGGAGACGCCCTCCGGGGTGATGTGGGTGGTGCCGAACCCGCCGTAGACCCAGATGTAGGCGGAGAAGGTGAAGATCACCACGATGTTGTTCAGGACCGGGGTCCACATCATCGCGCCGAAGCGGCCGCGGGCGTTGAGGATCTGCCCCATCACCACGTGGATGCCCATGAAGAAGATGGTCGGCAGGCAGTAGCGGGCCATCGCCACCGTGGTGTCGGCCAGCTCCGGTGTGGCCATCATCGGGTGGGCGATCAGCTGCACCAGCACGGGCGCCCCGAGCACCGCCAGGAAGACCACGCCGCCGAGCCCGACCATCACCAGGGTGAGCAGCCGGCTGGCGTACGCGGTGCCGCCGTCCTCGTCGTTCTTCATGCTGCGCACCAGCTGCGGCACGAACACCGCGTTCAGCGCGCCGCCGCCGATCAGGATGTACAGCAGGGTCGGCAGGGTGTTCGCGGCGTTGTACGAGTCGCCCATCACACCGACGCCGATGGCCGCGGTGATCACCATCGTCCGGACGAAGCCGGTGCCGCGGGAGACCAGCGTGCCGGCCGCCATGATCGCGCTGGAGTTCAGCAGGCCGGAGACCTTGCCGCCCGCCTTGGCGGGCGCCTGCTCGGCGGCCCGCTCCTCGGCCGCGACCTCGGCGAGCGGCTCGACCGCCGGGGGCACCGCGACGGCGGCCACCTGGAGGGTGGCCTCCTCCTCGGAGAGCGGCGGGTCGAACTCGATCGGCGGCACGAAGTGGTGCTGTCCGCCCGGGGCGCCGTGCTGGGGCTGCCCCGGGTAGCCGCCCGCCGACGGGTACGGCACGGGGCCGGCCGGCGGGGCGGCCGGCTGTACGGGCTGCACCGGCTGCACCGGCTGGACCGGCTGGACCGGCTGGACCGGCTGCACCGGCTGGATCGGCTGGGGGGCGGGCTGCGGGACCGGCGGCTGGGCCGCGGCCTGCGCCGGGCGGCCGCCGAACAGCGCGTCCACCCCGACGTACTCGGTGGTCTCGCTGTCCCAGGCGGAGTGCGCCGGGCCCGGCTCCCACTGCGGCCGGGCCTGCTCGGCGCCGCCCCAGTGGCCGCCGGCGGCCTGCGCCGGGGCCTGCGGCCAGGCGGCCTGGGGCGGGGTGTCCCAGCCGGGCTGCACCGGGGGCACCGGGGCGGAGAAGTGCTCCTGGCCCTGGTACGGGCCCGGCGGCACCGGCGTCGGGTAGCCGCCGCCCTGCGGCGGCAGCTGCGGCGGCACGTCGTACGCGGCGGCCGGCGGCTGCGGCGCGGCGGGCCGACCGGCCTGCAGCCCGTACGGGTCCTGGCCGTCCCGGGGGTGCCCGTACGCGTCCGCCGCGTACGGGTCCTGGGCGTAGGTGTCGGCCACGTACCAGTCGCCGGACGGCGACTCGGCGCCCGGCCGGCTCTCACCGCGGCCCGGCGGCCGCTCCTCGCTGCGCCCGGTCATGTCACCTCTTCGCTGTCGTGGGGGGAGGCCGGCCCGGCGGTGCGGGGGATCGGCGGTATCAAGGACCAACCTTCTCATCACCGGCGGCCCGATCCCGGCCATCAGGGCTGCTGCCACGCGGTGTCTGCGCAGGACCGTCACCGGGAGCGCCACCCGGGGCGCCGTCCGCCCCGCCGGCCCCGTCCGCCGCCGCGGCCGGCCCGGCCTCCCCCGCCGGCACCCGCGCGGTGCCCGCGGCCGGGGCGTCGCCGACCGGCTGGTCGCCGTCCTCGTGCGGCTGCCCGCCGCGCCGCTTGCGCTGGCGCACGAAGCGCAGCGCCGCCAGCAGCAGCAGGACGCCGGCGCCCGCGAAGATGTACAGCACCCCGTTGGTGACCGAGGTGACCTCCACCCGGAACTGCTGCGGCTCGCCGTACGGCCGGGAGTCCGGGCCGGTGGTCCACAGCTGGGCGGTCATCTGGACCGCGCCGTTGTTGCGCGCCTCGGCGTTGAAGCGCAGGGTCACGCTCTGCGAGGCCGGGAGGACCAGCTCCTCCTCCTTGCTCACCCGCAGCCTGTTCGGCTGGGCCGAGGTGAGCACCAGCTTCAGGTTGGTGACCGTCTGGGTCAGGTCGTTGCGCACGCTGACCTGGAGCAGACCGGTGTTGCCGGCCAGGGTCACCACGTTCTTCTTCGGCACCTGGACGGCGCCGGTCAGCTCCTTCAGGTACTTCGTGACGCCCGTGCGGTAGGTGCTCCCGGCCGGCGGCTGGTCGCGCCACTCGGTGGACAGCGAGCGGACCATCGCGGCGCTGAACGGGCCGCGCACCCGCTGCGGCAGGGTGAGCACCCGCATCAGGGTGTCCAGGTCGTGCTGGATGTCGTCGGTGCGGCTCAGGTCGGCCGCCGGCAGCTCCGTGGCCCGGGCCTGGGTCGGGTAGTCGGTGGGCGCGGGGACGGCGGTGTTGGCCTTCGGGTCGGCCGCGGACTGGGCCACCGCGTCCAGCTTCACCGAGGAGATCCACTTGCCGTCCGCCGTCTGGAGGGCGTTCGCCAGCGCCTTGGCGCCGCCGGCGCTCAGCTCGCGCGGGGGCAGGACCAGCAGCCCGCGCTGGTTCTGCGGCTGCTCGTGGGTGATCGCGAAGGTCTCGGCGAGGAAGCGCTGGGTGGACGCGGTCTGGGCCTGCGGGCTGTCCAGGTCCTTGTCGAAGAGCGCCGAGACGGTCTCGTCGGCCACCACGGCGCTCTGCCCGCCGCCGATCGGGCGGACCGCGGTCGGGGTGTAGGTGAGCGAGTCCGCCTCCGGCATGCTCGCGCCGTTGACCAGGACCAGGCCGCTGCCCGACTGCTGGGCGACGGAGGCGATCTGCTGGTCGAGGTAGCCCCGGAACGGCCAGGCGACGTCCGCGCGGGTGTCCACGGCGAGCCGGCCCTCGACGGTCAGCCGCCCGGCGGCGGCCGCCTTGCCCAGCGCGGTGGTCATCCCGGCCAGGTCGGAGCCGTTGTGGGCGATCGAAGCGAGGTCCGGGTCGGCGTACGGCAGCGCGACCACCTGGCTGCCCGGCTTGGCCACGGCGGCCCGCAGCTTGTCCAGCCAGGCGCCGGCCGCCGCCGAGGGCGGCACCCCGACGGTGTTGTCGTCCTTGGCGGACTTGCCCGCCCCCTCGGTGCCCGGCTTCTGCACCCGGTAGCCCTTGGTCATCGCGAGCGCGGCGTCCAGCAGGTCCGGGTCGATCACCCAGGTCAGCCCGTTCAGCTTGGCGCCGGTCTCGACCAGCTCGTACAGCCGGCCGCCCGGCGCGAACTCGGTCGCCAGGCTGTCGTCGCGCAGCACCGAGACGGTCTGGTCACCGCTGTCGGTGGTGGTCTGGGCGGCCACCACCGGCGCGTGCACCAGCGGCCAGACGGTGGCGACCTTCGTCGGCTGCGCCTCGGCGCCGCCCGGGTTGTACGGCAGGAAGGTCCGGGCGATGCCCAGGGGGCGGTCGCGCGGGTTGTCGGCCGTCCCGCCCCAGGCGTCCACCGCGAGCTCGTACGCGCCGCTCGTGGAGAACCCGAGGTCGCTCACCGCGACGCTCAGGGTGTACGGCTGGCTCTGCCCCGGGTTCAGCTCCGGCAGGGCGTACTGGGGGGAGTCCAGCTCCACGCCGTCCTTGCTGTCCGGCACCGAGCGGTCGGCCACGTTGGCCAGGTCGCTGCGCCGGTCCAGCGGCTTGTTGGAGTACGGCTTGCGGACCGCCGCGTGGGCGCCCTTGACCGCCGACTTGCCGGCGTTGGTGACCTGTCCGCTGATCGTCACGATGCCGTTCGGGGTGGCCACCTGCGGGCTCAGCGTGTCGATGGTCATCACCACCGGGTACTCGGCCGTGACGGAGGCGTCACCGGCCGGCCGGACGTTGCCGCCGGTGGGCAGCGCGCCGGCCGGGGAGGCCGTGAAGAGGGTCAGGGCGGCCGCACAGGCGGCGGCCAGGCGCAGGCCCGCACGGCGTGTCCGGCGGCCCGGATGACGCCCCTCGGCGGGCCGTTCGGCCCGTCCAGGCTGTCGGTGCGTCCCCAGGCCCGAGTGCCGTGCCGGCTCACTCACTCGCTTCGCCCTCGCCGTTCTCGATCGTTCGCTGCTGATGCTGTCCGTCCGGCGCGGTTCGCCCGACGGCCCCGCCTGACGCGTGGAGCCCTTCGCCCGACGCCGTCGCCGCACCGCCGCCGCGGGGTTCTCCGCGGACGGTGGCGGCGCGCGGCACCGCATCCCCTGTCCGGTGCCCGAGACTCGTCCACCGGCATGGTAACGATGCGGCCCGCCGCGCAGTGTTGCGGGCTGTGGGGTGAGACGCCCGGAACGCGCGGGCGGTTGACCTGTCGGGCCACGTACCCTTGTGAGCCGTGTCCACTGCCAATGAGCCCACCGCGCGCACCGACCGTCCCAGCACCGCCGTCCAGGTCGTCCCAGGCCTGAGCGAGGCCCAGACGCTGGGCCTCCAAGAGCTGCTGCGGGTGTCGCCGGTCGCCGACGAGATCGCCCGCCGGTTCCAGGCGGCCGGTCACCGGCTGGCGCTGGTCGGCGGGTCCGTCCGGGACGCCCTGCTGGGCCGGCTCGGCAACGACCTGGACTTCACCACCGACGCCCGTCCGCAGCAGGTGCTCAAGCTGGTGAAGGGGTGGGCGGACGCGGTCTGGGACGTCGGCATCGCCTTCGGCACGGTCGGCGCCCGCAAGGACACCCCCGAGGGCTCCTTCCTGATCGAGATCACCACCTACCGCTCCGAGGCGTACGACCGCACCTCGCGCAAGCCCGAGGTCAGCTACGGCGACACCATCGAGGAGGACCTGGTCCGCCGGGACTTCACCGTCAACGCGATGGCCGTCGACCTGCCCGGCCGCGGCTTCGTCGACCCGCACCGCGGCCTGGAGGACCTGGAGGCCCGGGTGCTGCGCACCCCCGCCACCCCCGAGGAGTCCTTCTCCGACGACCCGCTGCGGATGATGCGGGCCGCCCGCTTCGCCGCCCAGCTGGACTTCGACCCGGCGCCCGAGGTGGTCGCCGCGATGACGGCGATGGCCGAGCGGCTCACCATCGTCTCCGCCGAGCGGATCCAGGCCGAGCTGAACAAGCTGCTGCTGGCCGCCCACCCGGTCAAGGGCCTGCGGCTGCTGGTCGACACCGGCCTGGCCGAGTACGTGCTGCCCGAGCTGCCCGCGCTGCGGCTGGAGCGGGACGAGCACCACCGGCACAAGGACGTCTACGAGCACTCGCTGACCGTCCTGGAGCAGGCCATCGACCTGGAGCAGGACGGCCCGGACCTCACCCTGCGGCTGGCCGCGCTGCTGCACGACATCGGCAAGCCGCGCACCCGCCGCTTCGAGCCGGACGGCCGGGTCTCCTTCCACCACCACGAGGTGGTCGGCGCCAAGATGACCCGCAAGCGGATGCGCGAGCTCAAGTACTCCAAGGAGCTCACCGAGGACGTCTCGCGCCTGGTCGAGCTGCACCTGCGGTTCCACGGCTACGGCGGCGGCGAGTGGACCGACTCCGCGGTGCGCCGCTACGTCACCGACGCCGGTCCGCTGCTGGAGCGCCTGCACAAGCTGACCCGCTCCGACTGCACCACCCGCAACAGGAAGAAGGCGGCCGCGCTCTCCCGCACCTACGACGGCCTGGAGGCCAGGATCGGCGAGCTGAAGGCGAAGGAGGAGCTGGACGCCGTCCGCCCGGCGCTGGACGGCAACCAGATCATGGAGCTGCTCGGCCTCAGGCCCGGCCCGCAGGTCGGCAAGGCGTACAAGCACATGCTCGAACTCCGGCTGGAGCACGGCCCGATGGAGCACGACGAGGCGGTCGCCGCGCTGCGGGCCTGGTGGGCCGGGCAGCAGCAGGACTGAGCCGGGCCCGGCGCGGCCCGGGAACGACGCGAGGGGTGGCCCCGGCACTCGGCCGGGGGCCACCCCTCGTCCGTACCGGGCTACTTGAGCTGCTGGAGGCAGAGCACGTAGTCCAGGGCCGGGGAGTTGGGGTGCTTGCTGTAGTACGAGCTGTCCGCCTTCGGCTGCTTCTCGCAGACCTTCCCGTCGGAGGTGGCGAGGTACTTGTAGACGATCTTGTACTGCGCCTTGGCGTCGGTGCAGGGCACCACGCTGACCTTCGGGTGGGTGTCGGAGGTCGCGCCGGTGCCGTTCGCGTTGTGCAGGCAGTCGCCGGGGTTGGCCGAGTCCACCTTGCTGTCCGAGTCGTCCGGGGCGGTGACCGGCGGGAGCGTCAGGGTGGGCACCGGCAGGGAGAAGGTCGGCGTGGGGATGACCGGGGGCGTGTAGGTCGGCATCGGCAGCGGCCGGGGCGAGAAGGTCAGCACGGTGGAGGCCGGCACCGGTCCGGCGCCCGGGTCGTCCTTCGTCGGGCCGAGCACGCCGGTGGCGGCCAGGACCACGGCGACCAGGAGCGAGAGGGGCAGCACCAGCATCGCGAGGTGCGGCCGGCCGGTCAGCGGGACGCCCGGGTCGAGCTGCGGCCCGTGGCTGCCCGGGGCGGGCGGCGGCAGCCGCTTGAACCGGCCGTGCGGGACGAGGTTCACCAGCAGGGTGATCGGGGTCAGCAGCCAGGAGACCGGGCTCCACCAGCCCTGGACGAGGGTCCGGGCCGACATGTCGCGCACCGTCGCCGTCCCGCAGGTGCGGCAGAACGGGCCGGTCATCCGCAGCATCCGGTACATGACGAGCATGCCCTGGTGGCCGCGGACGGTGGCGGCCACCGCGGGGTAGCCGCCGCAGAACCGACAGGTCGTGCCGTCCGCCGGCGGCGGCGGGTAGCCGTAGGCGTAGCCGTGGTCGCCCGGCGGGGGCGGGGCGGCGGTCGGGTAGCCGTAGCCGGGCGGCGGGGGCGGGGCGCTGGGGTAGCCGTAGCCGGGCGGTGCCGGCGGCGGCGGGGGCGGGGCGCCGAAGGAGCCGCCGGTGGCGTACGGGTTGCCGTCGCCCGGCGGCGGGCCGTACGGCAGCTGGGGCGGCGGAGGCGGAGCGGACAAGAAGGTCCCCCGGGACGGAGAAGCGGAAGGGGTCAGGACTTCTTCACCGGCGGGACGCCGGTGGTGGCGGCGGGTGCCAGCGGACCGAGGCAGAGCACGTACCGCTTCTTGTTCCAGCGGCGGCCGCTCTTGCCGGAGACCACGCTCGTGGTCTGCGGGGTCTGCCGGCAGCGGGTCATGTCCGTGGTGCCCTCGAACTTCGCCAGCACCCGGTAGTTCGCCTTGCTGTCAGTGCACTTGACGATCTCGACGTCGCGGGTGCCGCTGGCCTGCACGCAGTCGCCGGGCTTGGCGCTGCTGACGCTCGGCCCGGCCACGAAGTAGCCCACCGCCAGCGCCACGCAGCCCCCGAGCACCCCGACGATCCGCAGCTTGGAGCGGAGGCCGCGCTTGGCGGCCGGCGCGGGCTGCGGGGGGCCGTACGGATGGGCGGGCGGCTGCTGCTGCCCGTACGGGTTCGGGCCCGGCTGCCCGTACGGCTGCTGCCCGTACGGCGGTTGTCCGTAGGGCGGTTGTCCGTAGGGCGGTTGGCCGTTCGGCGGCTGCCCGTACGGCTGCTGTCCGTAGGCCGGTGGCGGGCCGTAACCGGGCGGGCCCTGCGGTGCGGGTTGCCCGTAGGCCGGCGGCGGCCCGTACGGTGCGGCCGGCGGCGGGACGGGCGCCCCGTACGGCGGTGCGGCGGGCGGGCCCACGGGCGCCGCCGGAGGCGGCCCGTACGGACTGGGCGGTGTGCTCATCAGTTCGTCCCCCGAAACAGTGTTCTGTCGATCCGACAGGTCCGAGTACCTTAGCGAGTCGGGCGGACCCGGTCGGCTCCCAGCCCCCGCGGGCGCCCGGCGACCCTGGTCACCGGGGGAGCGGGCCGCGGCGGGCGGCCCGCAGGTAGAGGAGCGCCGTCAGGGCGTACACCCCGGCGACCCCGAGCACCACCGCGACGGAGCGGCCGGACAGCGGCAGCACCAGCGCCGTGATCAGCGCGGCGGCCACGAAGGCCACGTTGAACAGCACGTCGTAGATGGCGAAGACCCGGCCGCGGTACTCGTCCTCGACCGTCTCCTGCACCACCGTGTCGGCGCAGATCTTGGTGCCCTGGGTGACCACCCCGAGCAGCAGCGCGGCGACCAGGCAGGGCACCAGCGTGAAGCCCAGGCCCAGTGCCGGGACGAAGACCACCGGGGCGACCAGGCAGGCCGTCATCCACCCGGCCAGGCCCAGTCGGCGGGTGCACCAGGGGCTGACCAGCGCGGCGACGAAGAACCCGGCGGCGGACAGGCCCACCGCCTGGCCGAGGGTGACCAGGCCGGCCGCGCTGTCGGTCGGGTCGTTGAAGGTGTACCGGGCGAGCATCACCACGACCACGATCAGCACGCCGTAGCAGAACCGGGCCGCGGTGACGGCGGCCAGCGCGTGCACGGCCGGCCGGCAGTCCCGGACCAGGTGGCGCACCGCGGCGCCGAGCTCCAGGGCGGCCCGGACCAGTGCCTGGCCGAGCCCGGGGCGGTCCGCGTGCTGGTCCGGGCCGAGCAGGTCGCGGTCCATCCGGCGGGCGGCCAGCGCGGCCGACAGGTAGAGCAGCGCGGCCACCGTGACCAGGGCGGCGTCGGCCCTCGGCCCGGGGGCCATCAGCTGGTGCAGCAGGAACCCGATGCCCCCGCCCGAGGCGGCGGCGACCGTCCCGAGGGTGGGGGACAGCGCGTTGGCGGTGACCAGCTGGCCCTGCTCGACGACCCGGGGCAGGGCGGCGGACAGACCGGCCAGGATGAACCGGTTGAGTGCGGTGACCATCAGCGCCGAGGCGAAGAACAGCCAGGTCGGGGCCTGCGCCAGCAGCAGCGCGCCGGTGACCAGGCCGAGGCCGAAGCGGGCCAGGTTGCCGAAGTAGAGCACCTGGCGGCGGCGCCAGCGGTCCAGCAGCACGCCGGCGAACGGGCCGATCACCGAGAACGGCAGCAGCATCACGGCCAGCACCGAGGCGATGTCGGCGGGGGAGGACTGCTTCTCGGGGGAGAAGACCACGTACGCGGCGAGCGAGACCTGGAAGACGCCGTCCGAGAGCTGGGAGAGCACCCGGGCGGTCAGCAGCCGGCGGAAGTCGCGGCCCTTCATCAGGTCGAGCAGCGTGGCGCGGTGCGCGGACTGGTGGGTGCTGCCGTTCTCGGTGATCGCCACCCGCCCAGGGTGCCATGGAACCGGTCGCCGTTTCACGTGAAACATCGGCCACGGGAACGTGAAGGGCCCGCGATCCGGGGATCGCGGGCCCTTTCGCGGGCCGGGCCCGCTCAGTGCTCAGTGCTCAGCGCACCGTGCCCGGTGCGTCGTGCCCGGTGCGTCGTGCTCAGCGCTCGACCTCGCCGCGGATGAACTTCTCCACGTTCTCGCGGGCCTCGTCGTCGAAGTACTGCACCGGCGGGGACTTCATGAAGTACGAGGACGCCGACAGGATCGGGCCGCCGATGCCGCGGTCCTTGGCGATCTTCGCGGCGCGCAGGGCGTCGATGATGACACCGGCGGAGTTCGGGGAGTCCCAGACCTCCAGCTTGTACTCCAGGTTCAGCGGGACGTCGCCGAAGGCCCTGCCCTCCAGGCGGACGTAGGCCCACTTGCGGTCGTCCAGCCAGGCCACGTAGTCCGACGGACCGATGTGGACGTTCTTGGCGCCCAGCTCGCGGTCGCGGATCTGCGAGGTGACGGCCTGGGTCTTGGAGATCTTCTTGGACTCCAGGCGCTCGCGCTCCAGCATGTTCTTGAAGTCCATGTTGCCGCCGACGTTCAGCTGCATGGTGCGCTCGAGGACGACACCGCGGTCCTCGAACAGCTTGGCCATCACGCGGTGCGTGATGGTCGCGCCGACCTGGGACTTGATGTCGTCACCGACGATCGGCACGCCGGCCTCGGTGAACTTGTCCGCCCACTCCTTGGTGCCCGCGATGAACACCGGCAGGGCGTTCACGAAGGCGACCTTGGCGTCGATGGCGCACTGGGCGTAGAACTTGGCCGCGTCCTCGGAACCGACGGGCAGGTAGCAGACCAGGACGTCGACCTGCTGGTCCTTCAGGACCTGGACGACGTCGACCGGAGCCTCGTCGGACTCCTCGATGGTCTCCAGGTAGTACTTGCCCAGACCGTCGAGGGTGTGGCCGCGCTGGACGGTCACACCGGTCGGCGGGACGTCGCAGATCTTGATGGTGTTGTTCTCGCTGTTGCCGATGGCGTCGGCCAGGTCGAAGCCGACCTTCTTGGCGTCGACGTCGAAGGCGGCGACGAACTCCACGTCACGGACGTGGTAGTCACCGAACTGGACGTGCATCAGGCCGGGGACCTTGCCGGCCGGGTCGGCGTCCTTGTAGTACTCGACACCCTGCACCAGCGACGCGGCGCAGTTGCCCACGCCCACGATGGCTACGCGAACCGAACCCATTCCGGTTGCTCCCTGTGATCTCATGAGGACCGCCGGGGTCGGCGGAACTCGTCCTGCTTCTTCGATGACTGCATGTCCGGGCGCGAGGCGCCCACTGCTGCCGCGCGGCACAGGGCTGGCGCGGTGTCAGCGCTCCTGGGCGGAGCGCCCCGGGCGGTCGTACGGCGGCCCGGACGGGTCGGTGGACCCGGTCTCCTGGCCACGGCCGTCCGAAGTCCTGCGGGGGCCGGCGGCGGTGCCGCCGGCGTCGGGGCCGGTCCGACCGGTGCGGTTGGACCGCTCGGTCTCGATCAGCTCGTTGAGCCAGCGGACCTCACGCTCCACCGACTCCAGGCCGTGCCGCTGCAGTTCGACGGTGTAGTCGTCGAACCGCTCGCGGGCGCGGGCCAGCGAGTTGCGCATCCGCTCCAGCCGCTCCTCCAGCCGGCTGCGGCGCCCCTCCAGGACGCGCATCCGCACGGCCCGGTCGGTCTGGCCGAAGAAGGCGAAGTGCACGCCGAAGTGCTCGTCCTCCCAGGCGTCCGGGCCGGAGTCGGCGAGCAGCTCCTCGAAGCGCTGCTTCCCCTCGGCGGAGAGCCGGTAGACGATCTTGGACCGCTTGCCGTTGAGCGCGGTGGCCGGGACGTACTCCACGTCGGGGTTGTCCTCGACCAGGAAGCCCTGGGCGACCAGGCTCTTCAGGCAGGGGTAGAGCGTTCCGTAGGAGAGCGCCCGGAACGTCCCGAGCAGGATGTTCAGCCGCTTGCGCAGCTCGTAGCCGTGCATCGGGGCGTCGTGGAGCAGGCCGAGGACGGCGAACTCCAGCACTCCTGAGCGTCTGCCCACTGCCGTCCTCCTCCTCCCGTTCGGCGACCGGTCGGCCGGCGCATCCGGCGGTATTCCGCTTCGATGTATCGGCTCGATATATCGAGAACAGTAAACCCGACCTCCGGAACCGGCAAGGGGGACGCGCGTGAACGTGATCACAAGCGGACGCGCGGGGAGTGTTGGCAACGGGCGTGTAATGATCTGTCGCCGTTTTGAGCGCATTGGCAACTGATGTCCGATTAGTTGTATTTCCCTGCTGCGTACGCTGTCGCGTGTGCACGAGGACCACCTCCGGGATCAGGGCGGTTTTGCGGGCATCGGACGTGAACCCTGCCTTCAGGCTGGAAACGCCTCGCGAGGAGTGGCTGGAAGATGAGCGAACGACGGCGAAGGACGCCCAACCCGGGCGGTGAGGGGCAGCAGCCCCCGGGAGGCGGTGGCCGTCGGGGCGATGGGCCGGGGCCGGACGAGCTGCGCTCGGACGGCGTCGGCCGACGGCGCCCGCAGGGCGTCAGGGAGACCGCACAGCAGCCCCGGATGACCCGTGCGGAGATGCGCAAGGCCGCCCAGAAGAAGGGCAAGGGGGGAGCCCGGCGCGGTGCCGCCGCGGCCTCCGCCGCCGCGGCGGCCGGCCCGGGGAAGAAGCGGTTCATCGACTACCCGCGGTTCGGCAAGACCGGCGTCCGGCGCTGGCTGCCGTCCTGGAAGCAGTGGCTGAGCGGTTTCCTGCTGGTCTTCGGCTGCTTCGTGGGCGTGGTGTTCTACCTGTACCAGACCACCAGGGTCCCCGAGCTGAACGAGCTGGTGAAGGACCAGAACACCATCTACTACTGGGCCGACGGCACGGAGATGACCCGCAAGGGCCAGACCAACCGCCAGATCGTCGAGCTCAAGGACATCAGCCCCAACCTCCAGAACGCCGTCATCGCCGCGGAGAACAAGAGCTTCAGGACCGACCACGGGATCGACCCCAAGGGCATGCTCCGCGCCATCTGGAACATGGCGAAGGGGGGTGAGACCCAGGGCGCCTCGACGATCACCCAGCAGTACGTGAAGAACGCCTACCTGAGCCAGGAGCAGACCCTCAGCCGCAAGCTGAAGGAGTTCTTCATCACGCTGAAGATCGACCAGGACAAGGGCAAGGAGGAGATCCTCACCGGCTACCTGAACACCAGCTGGTTCGGCCGCGGCGCGAACGGCGCCCAGGCGGCCGCCCAGGCGTACTACGGGATCGACGCCAAGGACCTCAACGTCTGCCAGAGCGCCATGCTGGCCGGGCTGCTCAAGGGCGCCACGTACTACGACCCCACCAACCCGAACAACAAGGAGCGGGCCCAGGGCCGGTGGAACTGGATCCTGGACCAGATGGTGGACACCAAGGCCATCACCCCGGACGAGCGCGCCAAGTGCAACGTGTTCCCGGACCCGGTCCCGCAGAAGCCCAGCTCCAACATGAACGGTGAGATCAGCTACCTGGTCGACACCGCCAACAAGTACGTGATGGCCACCGACAAGACGATCACCCAGCAGATGATCGACCGGGGCGGCCTGAAGATCTACACCACCTTCGAGAAGGACAAGGTCGACGCCCTGAAGAAGGCCGTCGACGACGTCAAGGCGGAGAACCTCAACCCGCAGAAGCGGCCGGACAACGACACCAACATCCAGTTCGGCTCCGCCAGCATCCGCCCCGGCGACGGCGCGATCGTCGCCCTCTACGGCGGCGACGGCGTGGAGAACGGCCACTTCGACAACAACGCCGACGCCACCGGCGTCCAGGTCGGCTCGACCTTCAAGCCCTTCGTGCTGGCCACCGCGATGCAGACCGGCGTGCAGACCGCGAAGGACGACAAGGGCAAGCCGAAGCGGATCAACGCCGACAGCCGCTACCTGGCCGACGATATGTCCGAGATCCGCAAGCCGGACGGCTCGCTGGTGATCGGCGACGACGGCAAGCCGTACCGGCAGAAGAACGAGGACAGCGGCAAGCGCGGCTACGTCTCGCTGCGGCAGGCCATGCAGTACTCGTACAACGTGCCCTTCGTGCAGCTCAACCAGGACGTCGGCGGCCCGAACGTGGCCGACATCGCGGTGCAGATGGGCGTCAAGAAGGAGAGCCTCGCCGACCCGAAGACGGCGACCTTCCCGCTCGGCACCTCCACCATCAGCCCGATCCGGATGGCCACCGCCTACGGCACCCTCGCGGCCAGCGGCAAGGAGGCCGAGCCGTACTCGGTCACCAAGGTCGAGGTGAGCGGCGTGGAGCGGCCGGGCTTCGGCAAGAAGGAGACCAAGGTCGCGCTGGAGCCGGCCGTCGCCGACAACGTCACCGACGTGCTGGTGAACGTGGCGGTGAACGGTACCGGCAAGAAGACGAAGGACCTGGGCCGCCCGGTGGCCGGCAAGACCGGTACCACCGACCAGAACAAGTCGGCCTGGTGGGTCGGCTACACCCCGCAGCTGGCGACCAGCGTCGCGATGTGGCGCGAGGACCCGGCCAAGCACGAGCGGCAGTCGCTCAACGGCACCGGCGGCAAGGAGTCCATCCACGGTGGTGACATCCCGACGGACGTCTTCACCCGGTACATGAAGGCCGCGCTGGCGAACGAGAAGAAGATGGACTTCCCGACCCCGCAGCCGGTCGGCACCGAGGTGGACTCCTCCGGGGCGCCGTCCACCAACTCGCCGACGGCGGTCCCGACCGCGACGGACACCCCGACGGCCCCGGCCCAGCAGCAGTCGCAGGCGCCCCAGCCGCCGGTGCAGCCGCAGCCCACCCAGACCTGCGTGTCCGGTGTGGACTGCCCCGGCGACCAGCCGAGCCCGTCGCACAGCAAGAACCCGAACCCGGGCAACAGCTGCCTGCCGGTGGTCGGCTGCACGACGCCCGGCCCGACGGAGACCACCCCCTCCGGGGGCAACGGCGGCGGCCGTCCGCCGGGCGGCGGTGGCGGCAAGCCGACGCCGACCAGCACCAGCGGCGGCGGCCTGCAGGGCCTGCCGGCCGGGCAGTAGCCGGACGGAACAGGAAGCGGGGGGGGGGGGGGGGCCCCCCCGGGGGGCCCCCCCCCGGGGGGGGGGGGGGCCCCCCCCCCCCCCCCCCCCCCCCCCCGCGGGGGGCCCCCCCCCCCCGGGGGGGCCCCCGCGGCGCCCCCCCCCCCCCCCCCCCCGGGGGCGCGCGTGCGGGCGGGCGCGCGCCCGGTGCTTACCCCCCCGTCTCCCGGGGGGGGGGGGGGGCCCCCCCCCGGGGGGCCCCCCACCGCCGTTCTCGTCCGGGCCGCCGCCCACCGTCCGCACCGCCGCCGCTTTCGTCCGCACGACCGCCGTTTTCGCCACGATTCGCGCCCCCGGCCCGCCGCCTCGCGGCCCGGACCGTTGCGGGGTCCTCCTCGTCCCGGGCGGGCCGGTGCGGCAGGATGTCCGGCATGACGACGAGCGATCGTGACGAAACCGCCGACCCGGTCGGGTCCGGCGCCGCCGCAGGGCCCCTCCCGGCAGCCGTCGCCACGGCCGCGCCGCCGGCCAACACCGTGGTCGTGCCGGCCGACGAGGACCCGGTGGCGGCGGCCGGCAGCGAGGTGTTCGGCGGGCCCCCCGGCCGCCGCGCGCTGCTCGGCGTCTCCTGGTGGGTCCCGGCGCGCTTCCTGGCGCTCGCGGTGATCGTGGTGTCGGTGCTCGGCATGGTGCAGAAGCTGCCCTGCTACGAGCAGGCCTGGTTCCAGCCGGGCTCGCCGCAGTACGTCCACGCCTGCTACAGCGACATCCCGCACCTGTTCTCCGGACGCGGCTTCGCGGCCGGGCTGCACCCGTACGTGGACCGCATCCCGGGCTCCTCCGGGGACCTCCAGTACCTGGAGTACCCGGTGCTGACCGGCCTGTTCATGCAGGTCGCGGCCTGGCTGACGCCCGGCGGCGGGGACCGGCAGGGCCAGGAGCAGTGGTTCTGGGCGATCAACGCCGGGATGCTGATGGCCTGCGCGGTGGTCGCCGTGGTGGCGCTCTCGCGCACCCACCGGCGCCGGCCGTGGGACGCGCTGCTGTTCGCGCTCGCCCCCGTCCTGCTGCTCAACGGCACCGTCAACTGGGACCTGCTCGCGGTCGCCCTGGCCGCCGTGGCGATGGCCTGGTGGGCCGGTGCCCGGCCGGGCTGGGCCGGTGTCTTCATCGGCCTGGCCACCGCGGCCAAGCTCTACCCGCTGCTGCTGATCGGCCCGCTGCTGGTGCTCTGCTGGCGGGCCGGCAGGTGGCGGGAGTTCCGGGTGATGCTGGGCGGCGCGGTCGGCTCCTGGCTGGTGGTGAACCTGCCGGTCATGCTGGCCAACTGGCGCGGCTGGTCGACCTTCTACGTGTTCAGCAAGCACCGCGGCGAGGACTACGGCTCGTTCTGGCTGATCCTGATGCAGCGCCGCGGCGCCGGGCTGGCCGACCTCGACGCCTACATCGGCGTGCTGATGGTGGTGGGCTGCCTGGCCATAGCGTGGCTCGGCTTCTCGGCCCCGCGCCGGCCGCGCTTCGCCCAGCTGGCCTTCCTGGTGGTCGCGCTGTTCGTGCTGGTCAACAAGGTGTACTCGCCGCAGTACGCGCTCTGGCTGCTGCCGCTCGCCGTGCTGGCCCGGCCGCGCTGGCGGGACTTCCTGGTCTGGCAGGCCTGCGAGGTGCTCTACACCCTGGGCATCTGGTCGCACCTGGGCCTGGTCACCGGCTCCCGGCAGCAGGGGCTCGGCGAGGGGTGGTACCACTTCGCGATCGGGCTGCACCTGCTGGGCACGCTCTACCTGGTGGGCCTGGTCGTCCGCGACGTGCTCCACCCGGAGCACGACCCGGTCCGCTGGGACGGCAGCGACGACCCCTCCGGCGGGGTGCTGGACCACGCCCCGGACGTGGCCGTGCTGGGCACCGCCCGCCGGCTGCGCGAGGAGGAGAGCTACGCCGCGTACGCGCCGGCCGGCGCCGAGCAGTGGCTGGACGAGCCGGGACTGCCGGAGCCGGCCGAGCGGCCGTAGCGGGCGGGCGCCCTCAGCGCCTCAGCGGTCCACGACGCGGTCGAAGTGCGTGGTGGTGTGCCGGACCTGGAGGCCGAGCTCCTCACCGATCACCGGGGGCTTGGTCTCCCCGTCCAGGAAGAGCAGCGAGACCTGCATGTGCGGCGGCTCGGCGAACCAGAGCTGCTTGCCGGCCCAGTGGAACGGCGACTTGGTCTTGTTGACGGTCGCCAGGCCGGCCCGGGCGATGCCCTTGGCCCGCGCGCCCATGCTCGCCACGTACTTGGGCGCCTCCAGCCCGATGCCGTGGGCGGTGCCGCCGGCGACCACCAGGATGTGGCCGTCGGAGGGCGCCGGGTGCTGGCGGTAGCCGTAGCGCTCGCCCTTCTGCAGCGGGGTGACGTCCAGGACGGTGGCGCGCACCTCCAGCGCGGCGTGGTCGCCGAGCCAGAGGCGGGTGCCGATCCGGGCCCGGAAGACGGTCTGCGGGTAGCGCTGGGCCAGCTGGTCCATGCCGGCCGCGCCGAGGTGGCTGACGAAGACGGTGTGCACCGGGATGCCGGCCGCCGCGGCGGTGTCCACCCAGTACGCGACCTCCTCGACCGGGTCGGAGCCGTCCGGCCGGTCCATCGGCAGGTGCAGGGCCAAGCCCTCGAAGGCGACGCCCTCCAGCTCGGCGGCGGCGGTGCGCAGGTCGGCCGCGCTCACGCCGTGCCGGCGCATGGTGGTCATGCACTCCAGCACCACCCGGGCGCCGTGCAGCGCCCGCAGCGCGTCCACGCCGGCCACCGTCCGGATCACCCGGGCGTGCGGCAGCGGGAGCACCTCCTCGCCGACCCGGTACGGGGTGAGCACCAGCAGCTCGCCGCCGTACCACTCGGCGGCGTCGGCCGCCTCGTACGCGGTACCGACGGCGAGCACCCCGGTGCCCAGCAGCGTCGCCTCCTCGGCCAGCCGGTGGTTGCCCAGGCCGTAGCCGTTCCCCTTGGCGACCGGCACCAGGCCGGGGAACTCGGCGAGGACGGAGCGCTGGTGGTTGCGCCAGCGTTCGGTGTCGAGGTAGAGCGACAGCGTCATCGGGCAGCCTCCTCAGCGGCGGGACATGTAGAGGTCGAGAGCCTTGTGCAGCAGCTTGTTGAGCGGGAAGTCCCATTCGCCGAGGTACTCGGCCGCCTGGCCGCCGGTGCCGACCTTGAACTGGATCAGCCCGAACAGGTGGTCGTTCTCGTCCAGGGTGTCACTGATGCCGCGCAGGTCGTACACCCCGCCGCCCAGGGCGTAGGAGTCGCGCATCATCCGCCACTGGATGGCGTTGGACGGCTTGACCTCGCGCTTGTGGTTGGCCGAGGCGCCGTAGGAGTACCAGACGTGCTCGCCGACCACCAGCATCGTGGTCGCCGCCAGCGGCTCGCCCTCGTGGTAGGCGATGTAGAGGCGCATGCGGTTCGGGTCCTCGGCGACGAGGGCCTTCCACATCCGCTGGAAGTACGCCAGCGGGCGCGGGGTGAACTTGTCGCGCTCGGCGGTGACCAGGTAGAGCTGGTGGAAGATCGGCAGGTCGTCGTAGCCGCCCTGGACCACCTCGACGCCGCTCTTCTCGGCCTTCTTGATGTTGCGGCGCCAGAGCTGGTTGAAGTTCTTGTGGATGTCGTCCAGCGAGCGGTTGGCCAGCGGCACCTGGAACACGTAGCGGGGCTGGACGTCGCCGAAGCCCGCGCCGCCGTCCTCGCCCTGGAGCCAGCCGGCCTTGCGCAGCCGGTCGGCCACCTCGAAGGCGCGGGCCTCGTACCAGTCGGCCTCGACGTCGCGCAGCCGCTTGGCCTGCTTGGCGGCGATGGCCTCCTTGATGGTGGGGGCGTTCCAGCGGCGGATGACCACCGGCGGCCCCATCTTCACCGAGAAGGCGCCCTGCGACTTGAGGTGCGCCAGCATCGGCGAGAGCCAGCGGTCGAGGTCGCGGTCGAACCAGTCGATGACCGGGCCCTCGGGCAGGTAGGCGAGGTAGCGCTTGAGCTTGGGCAGCTGGCGGTAGAGGACCAGGCCGGCCCCGACGAGCTGGTTGGCCTCGTCGAACCAGCCGATCGACTCGGACCGCCATTCGGCCTTCACGTCGCCCCACGACGGCACCTGCATGTGGCTGGCCGAGGCGCGGCTCCTGATGAAGGCGAGGTGCTCCTCGCGGGTGATCGTCCTCAGGCGCAGGCTCATTGCTCGGTGCTCCTCGTCGGTCGGGCTGCGGTGGCCCCAGGTTCTCGGGCTGACCTTATCGTCCGGGGCTCCGGCGCCCGTCGCTGCGGGCACGGCGGCGCCCCCGTCGGGTACCTGTCTCCTCTTGCAGATACGCGACGGGGGCGGCGAGGGTTCCGGGCGGGCCCTGTGGGCTCCGTCCCAGGAGGTCCCGGCGGGCCCGGCGGTGCCCGGCGGTGCTGGCGGTTCCAGCGGGACGCGCGGACGGCGCGGGTGGCCGCGCGGAGGCGGTGCAGGGGGCGTGCGGGGGGTGGTTCAGCCCCAGAGGCCGCCGCGGGCGACGCCGAGGTAGAAGCCGAGCGCGGAGGCGCCGAGCCCGATCATCAGGACGAAGCGTTCGGCGGTGGTGACCGAGACGAACATGCCCCACAGGCCCGTGACGATGCCGAACAGGCCGGTCCACGAGGTCAGCAGGTGCAGGTGGTGGAAGAACGAGGTCGTGAAGGCGATCGCGCCCAGCAGGACGGTGACGCCCACCAGGGTGTTCTCGCGGGGGTGCGGGTGGCCGTCGGTGTTCAGCGTGAGGGCGGGCATGCGGTGGACGGACTGGGCCATGGGTCCCACCTCCTGGCGTGGAGACGAACGGGCAGGAATCCCGTTCCGTCCAGATTGCGGTGCTTGGGTCGCTCTCACAACCCCTATGCGTTTTGTTCGGCCGTCCGGGTGCAGGTAGGCTGTGCCGTCTGCACTGGTGTAGTTGTGCCCCCTTTGCGCCCTCTTCCGGGCGACGCCCGCTTCCGGGCGGAGCGGGGCCGGCTGTCGGACCCGCCCGCTACGGTGGGCCGGAGTCGTCACTGCTCCGGTGCCGACGCTACGCACAACCCTCCTGCCACGGAGAGACCGTGGCCGCTGAGTCCAAAGGAGGTGGGTTACTCATGCGTCACTACGAGGTGATGGTCATCCTCGACCCCTCGGTCGAGGAGCGCGCTGTCTCCCCCCTGATCGAGAGCTTCCTCGCTGTCGTCCGCAACGCCGGCGGCAAGGTGGAGAAGGTCGACACCTGGGGTCGCCGCCGTCTGGCTTACGAGATCAACAAGCAGTCCGAGGGCATCTACTCGGTCATCGACCTGAAGGCCACGCCTGAGGTCGTCAAGGAGCTCGACCGCCAGCTTGGCCTGAGCGAGTCGGTTCTGCGGACCAAGGTCCTGCGCCCGGACACCCACTGAGCCACCTCTGAGGCCTTCGGGTCTCGGGTAGCTCGCGTCCGCTGTTTCACGTGAAACAGCGGTGAACGGACATCTTCCCGAGAGGTCATCACCACCATGGCAGGCGAGACCGTCATCACCCTCGTCGGCAATCTCGTCGACGACCCCGAGCTGCGCTTCACCCCGTCGGGTGCGGCGGTCGCGAAGTTCCGCATCGCGTCCACCCCCCGCACCTTCGACCGTCAGACGAACGAGTGGAAGGACGGCGAGAGCCTCTTCCTCACGTGCAACGTCTGGCGGCAGCCGGCGGAGAACGTGGCCGAGTCGCTGCAGCGCGGCATGCGCGTCATCGTGCAGGGCCGACTGCGCCAGCGGTCTTACGAGACCAAGGAAGGCGAGAAGCGGACGGTCTTCGAGGTCGAGGTCGACGAGGTCGGTCCGAGCCTGCGCTCGGCGACCGCGAAGGTCACCCGGGCCAACCGGTCCGGCGGCCCCGGTGGCGGCTTCGGCGGCCAGCAGGGTGGCGGCCAGGGCGGTGGCAACTGGGGCGGCGGTGGCGGCCAGCAGGGCGGCGGCAGCTGGGGTGGGAACTCCGGCGGCGGCCAGTCCGGCCCGTCCGACGACCCCTGGGCCTCCAGCGCCCCGTCCGGTGGCAACCAGGGCGGCGGCTGGGGTGCCCCGTCCGGTGGTGGCGGCTACTCGGAAGAGCCCCCGTTCTAAGAGCTGACAGATTTCGTGCGGCCCGGCAGCCGGCGTCCCCGGACGCCCGCCGGGCCGTGAACCCCAAATGGAGCACACAATGGCGAAGCCGCCTGCTCGCAAGCCGAAGAAGAAGGTTTGCGTCTTCTGCAAGGACAAGGTCAACTACGTTGACTACAAGGACACGAACCTGCTGCGGAAGTACATCTCCGACCGCGGCAAGATCCGTGCCCGTCGGGTGACCGGCAACTGCACCCAGCACCAGCGTGACGTCGCCACGGCCGTGAAGAACAGCCGTGAGATGGCGCTGCTGCCCTACACCAGCACCGCGCGCTAAGAGAGGGTGACCGAGTAATGAAGATCATCCTCACGCACGAGGTGCCGGGTCTCGGCTCCGCCGGCGAGGTCGTCGAGGTCAAGGACGGCTACGCCCGCAACTACCTGGTTCCGCGTGGCTACGCCATCCGCTGGACCAAGGGTGGTCAGAAGGACGTCGACGCCATCCGTCGCGCCCGCAAGATCCACGAGATCCAGACCCTTGAGGCCGCCAACGAGGTCAAGGGCAAGCTCGAGGGCGTCCAGGTCAAGCTGGCCGTCCGCTCGGGCGACGCCGGCCGTCTGTTCGGCTCGGTGACCCAGGCCGACGTCGTCGAGGCCATCAAGGCCGCCGGCGGCCCGGCGGTGGACAAGCGCGCCGTCGCGATCGCCTCGCCGATCAAGACCGTGGGCTCCCACAAGGTCTCGGTCAAGCTGCACTCGGACGTCGTGGCCAACCTCGACGTCGCCGTCGTGGCTGCCTGAGCTCCGTAGCACCAGGCCCGAGGGCCGGACTCCTCCGGGAGTCCGGCCCTCGGTCGTTTCCGGGCCCTCGGTCGGTTTCCGGGCCCGCGGCGCGGCGGCGCCTCAGCCGCGTACCGCCCCGGTCACCAGCCACCGGCCGCCGCGGGCGCGCCAGGCCAGGAAGCCGGCCCGCACCAGCATGAACAGGTTCATCGCCCACCACAGCCCGGCCAGCCCGGCGCCGGTGGCCGGGACGGCCAGGGCCGCCGGGACGAACACCGCGAGGGTCGCGAGCCCGGCCCAGGCCAGGTAGGGGCCGTCCCCGGCGCCCATCAGCACACCGTCCAGCACGAAGACGAGGCCGGCCACCGGCTGGGTCAGCGCGAGCAGCAGCAGGGCGGTGTCCAGCTGGGCCCGGACGGCCGGATCGGGCGTGAACAACGGGACGTACAGCGGGCGGGCGACCACCACCAGCAGGCCCAGCACCACCCCGGAGACGATGCCCCACTCGACCATCCGGCGGGTGGCGGCCCGGGCCCCGGGGACGTCCGAGGCGCCCAGGTAGCGGCCGATGATGGCCTGCCCGGCGATCGCGATCGCGTCCAGCGCGAAGGCCAGGAAGTTGAACAGCGCCATGGTGATCTGGTGCGCGGCCACCTGGTCGTCGCCGAGCCGGGCGGCCACCGCGGTGGCGGTCATCAGCACCGCGCGCAGGCTGACCGTCCGGACCAGCAGCGGGCCGCCGGCCTTCGCTCCGGCCCGGATGCCCGCCGCGTCCGGCCGCAGCGAGGCCCCTTCGCGGCGGCTGCCCCGGACCACCACGACCAGGTAGGCGGCCGCCATCCCGGTCTGCGCGAGCACCGTGCCCCAGGCCGAGCCGGCCACCCCGAGCCCGGCACCGTACACCAGGCCGGCGTTCAGGCCGATGTTGGCGGCGAAGCCCGCGACGGCCACCACCAGCGGCGTGCGGGTGTCCTGGAGGCCGCGCAGCACCCCGGTGGCGGCCAGCACCATGAGCATCGCCGGGATGCCGAGGGAGCTGATCCGCAGGTAGGTCACCGCGTGCGGCGCGGCGGTCGCGGAGGCGCCCAGCGCGTCGGCCGCCCAGGGGGCCAGCAGCAGGGTGAGCAGGACCACCGGTACGGCCAGGCCCAGGGCGAGCCAGATGCCGTCGATGCCCTGCTGCACGGCGCCCCGGCGGTCCCCGGCGCCGATCCGGCGGGCGACCGCCGCGGTGGTGGCGTAGGCGAGGAAGACGAACACGCCGGTCGCGGTGGAGAGCGCGGCCGAGGCGACGCCCACCCCGGCCAGCTGGGGGGTGCCGAGGTGGCCGACGATCGCCGAGTCGGCCATCAGGAAGAGCGGTTCGGCGACGAGGGCGCCGAAGGCCGGGACGGCCAGGGCGAGGATCTCCCGGTCGTGCCGGCGCCGTGAGGGGGCCGGGGCCGGGGGCGGGGACGAGGCGGTCATGGGCTCCAGGCTACTCATCCACAGGTAATGGATGTAAGTGCCTTATGACTATTACTCGAAATCCTGAGCGGTGCGGTTCGTCCGCTCTGTGCCCACAGCCGCTCCGAGCCGTGTGAAGAATTTCTCATGCACAGGCCCTGGAAGAGGTAATCCCAGGTCAAGAGGTTGACGGCGGATCGATCGTCCGGTTGTCCACAGGGACGTCCACAGGGGTGTCCACAGCTTTGCGGCAGTTCTCCACAGGAGAGGGCCGGTCGTCCACACCCCCTGTGGATAACCGCCTTGGCGTGAGGGCGTCCGGCGCCTTAGCGTGGGCCCTCCGCCCGACACTCCCGCCGCCCCCGGCGTCCGATTTGTCGGAGCCGTGGCGTACAAAGAGGAGCGGTTCCGCTCCACCCAGCCACCGGCAATCCCGCTCCACCTACGCACCACTCGCTGAACGGGGAACACGCGTGACCGGCCCCCAGTACGACGACCACGACGCCCCGCCGCCGGAGGAGGACTGGCAGACCGCCGAGGACCCCTTCCCGGCCGGTGCCTTCGACGACGCGCCCTTCCCGGACGGCCCGGGCGACCGGCTGCCGGTCTCGCGCGGCCGCGGCGAGGGGCGTCAGGGCGGTGGCCGCGACGGCTTCCCGAAGGGCGGCTCCCCGAAGGACGGCTTCCCGAAGGTGGGTTTCCAGAAGGGCGGCAAGGGCGGCCGGTCGGAGGGCGGCTGGCAGCGCCGGGACGAGGGCGACGGCGGGGGCGGCAGCGGCGGCGAGGTGGACGGCTTCGAGCGCGTCCCCCCGCAGGACCTCGCGGCCGAGCAGTCCGTCCTCGGCGGCATGCTGCTCTCCAAGGACGCCATCGCCGACGTGGTCGAGGTGCTCAAGCCGGCCGACTACTACCGGCCCGCGCACGAGATGATCCACGGCGCGATCCTCGACCTCTACGCCCGCGGCGAGCCGGCCGACCCGATCACCGTGGCCGGCGAGCTGACCAAGCGCGGCGAGCTCCAGCGCGTCGGCGGCGCCTCCTACCTGCACACCCTGGTCAACTCCGTCCCGACCGCGGCCAACGCCGAGTACTACGCCCAGATCGTCAACGAGCGCGCCGTCCTGCGCCGCCTGGTCGAGGCCGGCACCCGGATCGCCGGCATGGGCTACGCGGCCGAGGGCGACGTGGACGAGATCGTCAACGCCGCCCAGGCGCAGATCTACGCCGTCACCGAGCAGCGCACCAACGAGGACTACGCCCCGCTCGCCGACATCATGGAGGGCGCCCTCGACGAGATCGAGGCGATCGGCTCCCGGCAGGGCCAGATGTCCGGCGTCCCGACCGGCTTCGCCGACTTCGACCAGCTCACCAACGGCCTGCACCCGGGCCAGATGATCGTCATCGCGGCCCGCCCCGCGATGGGCAAGTCGACGCTCGCGCTGGACTTCGCGCGGGCGTGCTCGATCCACCACAAGCTGCCGAGCGTGATCTTCTCGCTCGAAATGGGCCGCAACGAGATCGCGATGCGCCTGCTCTCCGCCGAGGCCCGGGTGGCGCTGCACCACATGCGCTCCGGGAACATGACGGACGACGACTGGACGCGCGTCGCCCGCCGGATGCCCGACGTCAGCGAGGCACCGCTGTTCATCGACGACTCGCCGAACCTGTCGATGATGGAGATCCGCGCCAAGTGCCGCCGACTGAAGCAGCGCAACGACATCAAGCTGATCGTCATCGACTACCTCCAGCTGATGCAGTCCGGCGGCTCCCGGCGGGCCGAGAACCGCCAGCAGGAGGTCTCGGACATGTCCCGTAACCTCAAGCTGCTGGCCAAGGAGCTGGAAGTGCCGGTCATCGCGCTGTCCCAGCTGAACCGTGGCCCCGAGCAGCGGACCGACAAGCGGCCGATGGTCTCGGACCTGCGCGAGTCCGGCTCGATCGAGCAGGACGCCGACATGGTCATCCTGCTGCACCGCGAGGACGCCTACGAGAAGGAGTCCCCGCGCGCGGGCGAGGCCGACCTGATCGTCGCCAAGCACCGAAACGGCCCGACCGCGACGATCACGGTGGCCTTCCAGGGCCACTACTCGCGCTTCGTCGACATGACCCGGGACTGAGCGCGGGCCCCGGGCGTCAGACGGTGACGGTGGCGCGGAAGAGCGTGCTGCCGGTGCCGGCGAGGCGGGTCGGGGTGCCGGTGGCGGGGAGGAAGGCGGACTGGCCGCGGGCCAGGTCCAGCACGGTGCCGTCGGCGGCGGTCAGGCGGGCGCCGCCCTCGGTGCAGAGCAGGATCTGCGGGGTGCGGCCGTCGACCTCGCGCTCGGCGCCGTCCAGGACGAAGCGGGAGAGCCGGAACTCGTCGATCGGGACGGGGTAGAGCTGCTCGCCCGGGGTGCCCTCGACCGCGGCGGGCTCCAGCGGCTCGGGGGAGCCGGCCTCGAAGACCAGGACTTCCAGCAGCTCCGGCACGTCGATGTGCTTCGGGGTGAGGCCGGCCCGCAGCACGTTGTCGGAGTTGGCCTGGAGCTCGACGCAGACGCCGGACAGGTAGGCGTGCGGCACCCCGGCGCCCAGGTAGAGCGCCTGGCCGGCCCGCAGCCGGACGTGGTTGAGCAGCATGCCGGCGACCACGCCGCGGTCCTCCGGGAAGTCCTCGGCGATCCGGGCGTACGGGGCGTACTCCCCGTCCGGGTCCGTCCCCGCCAGCACCCGGACGGTCTGCCGGACGGTGGCGGGGTCCAGCGCGAGGGCGGCGGTCAGGGCGCCGCGCAGGGCCGCGGACTCCCCTCCGGCCTCCGGCCGGGAGGTGCCCCCGCCGGCGGCCAGCGGCTCGATCACCGGGGCGAGCCCGGGCACCCCGAGCCCGGCCAGCAGCCGGGCCGCCCCGGCCGGGCTGCGGAAGCCGCACAGACCTTCGAACTCGCCCAGCGCGCAGACCATTTCGGGCTTGTGGTTGGCGTCCCGGTAGTTGCGCTCCGGGGCGTCCAGCGGGATCCCGAGGGCGTTCTCGGCGGCGAAGCCGGCCCGGGCCTGGTCGAGCGTGGGGTGGGCCTGGATGGACAGCGGGGTGCCCGCGGCCAGCACCTTGAGGAGGAACGGCAGGGTCGGGCCGAACCGGGCCACGCTCGCGGCGCCCAGCTCACCCTCCGGGTCGGCCGCGATCAGCTCGTCCAGCCGGCGCGGGCCCTCGCCGCGGTCGGCGCGCGACGGGGCACCGGGGTGGGCGCCCATCCACAGCTCGGCCTGCGGCTCACCGGTCGGCCGCTGCCCGAGCAGCTCGGGCAGGGCGGTGAGCGACCCCCAGGCGTACGGGCGGACGGTGTTGACGAGCCTGTCCATGCGCGCGGTCCTACTCCTTCGCTGTCTGGGCGGCCCCGGACGTCCCGGGTCCGGATCGCCGGGGCGGGGCCCGTCGGCGCGGGAGGCCGGGCACGGGCAAGGGAAACGACCCTAGCCGACCGGTGTCTCCCGAGGGGAAACGGCGGGCACCGGGTGGGAGTGCCGCGGCCGGGCCGGTGGTTCCCGGCGCGGTAGTAGGATGCCAGGACGCAGTAGCCTCCGCCCTGCGCGCAGTTCGCCACCGGGGTCCTCCCGGCGGGTTGCCGGCGGAGCCGCGTTCCAGAGTGCGGGCGCCGGTGTTCCGAGACCCCCCGCCATCGGCCGAGAGGTTTGTACGTGACCGTGAACCAGCAGAGTTTTGCTGATCTCGGCAAGGTCCTGGTGATCATCCCGACCTACAACGAGGCGGAGAACGTCGAGCGGATCGTCGGCCGGGTCCGTGCCGCCGTCCCCGAGGCGCACGTCCTGGTCGCCGACGACAACAGCCCCGACGGCACCGGTGAGCTGGCCGACAAGCTGGCCGCCGAGGACGGGCAGGTCCACGTCCTGCACCGCAAGGGCAAGGAGGGCCTGGGCGCCGCCTACCTCGCGGGCTTCCGCTGGGGCATCGACCGGGGCTACGACGTCCTGGTCGAGATGGACGCGGACGGCTCGCACCAGCCCGAGGAGCTGGACCGGCTGCTCGGCGCGCTGCGCGGCGCCGACCTGGTGCTCGGCTCGCGCTGGGTGCCGGGCGGCCGGGTGGTGAACTGGCCCAAGTCGCGGCTGCTGCTCTCGCGCGGCGGCTCGACCTACTCGCGGCTGATGCTGGGCGTGCCGATCCGGGACGTCACCGGCGGCTACCGGGCGTTCCGCAAGGAGACCCTGCTGGGCCTGGGCATGGACGAGGTCGCCTCGGCCGGGTACTGCTTCCAGGTCGACCTGGCCTGGCGCACCGTGAAGGCCGGGTTCAAGGTCGCCGAGGTGCCGATCACCTTCGTCGAGCGCGAGCTCGGGGCCTCCAAGATGAGCCGCAACATCGTGGTCGAGGCGCTGTGGCGGGTGACCACCTGGGGCGTCGGCGACCGGCTGGCCCGCCTGCGCGGCGGCGCCCCGCGGCGCTGACCGACCGGACCCGCCCGTGGGAGGGCCCGCCCGCCGGAGCCGGTGGACGCGCCCTCCCGCACGTCCGGGCCACCCCGGCGGGCGCCGTCCGGTCCGCGGTGTGACGTCGGTCGGAGCCGGGCCCCGCCTGGCGCGCCTTCCGCGCAATCGGCCGCCGGTGCTCCCATGCTGTAGGGCGCAGGACATCCGACCGCCGACCAGAGGGAGCAGCCCGTGACGACGTCCCCGCCCGAGGAGAGCGCCGGCGCGGAGCGTGCCCAGGACGGGCCGGCCGTCCCCGCCGCGCCCTCCGGCCCCGACGGCCCGGCCGCGGGTTCCGTGCCGCCGGAGCCCGGGCAGCCGGCCCGCCCGCTGGAGGTCGCCGTCTTCACCGGCCCCGAGTCGGCGTTCTTCGCCACCTCCACGCTGATCCTCGGCGAGCGGACCGCGATCCTGGTGGACGCCCAGCTGACCCGCAGCGCCGGGCGAGAGCTGGCCGAGTGGGTCGCGGGCAAGGGCAGACGCCTGCTCGCCGTGGTGGTCACCCACCAGCACCCGGACCACTACTTCGGTGCCGAGGAGGTGCTGCGGCTCTTCCCCGACGCGCAGCTGCTGGCCGCCCCGGCCGTGGTCGAGGGCATCCGGCGCACCGTCGCCGCCAAGGTCGCGCAGTGGAAGCCGGTGTACGGCGACGACATCCCGGACCACCCGCTGATCCCCGCCCCGCTGCTGCCGCAGCCGCTGATGCTGGACCGCCAGGTGATCCCCGTGCTGCTGCTCGGCCAGGCCGACTGCGGGGACTCCACGGTCGTCCACGTGCCGAGCATCCGTACCGTGATCGCCGGGGACTTCGTCCACAACGGCACCCACCCCTGGACCGCCGACACCACCCCGGCCCAGCGCACCACCTGGGGCCACAACCTGGGCCGGATCGCCGACCTCGGCGCGGACCGGGTGATCGCCGGCCACCGGGCCCCGGGCCAGGGCGACGACGCCGCCCGGGTGCTGGCCTTCACCGGCGAGTACCTCCAGGACTTCGACCGGCTGCTGGCCGAGCACCCGGACGACCCGGAGGCGCTGGTCACGGCCATGAACGAGCGGTACGGGGAGCTGACCCTGCCGTCCTTCCTGGCCCTGGCCGCGGCGGCCAACACCGCCCGCGCGGCCTCGGCCCCGGCGCGGGGCGAGGCCGGCGGCGAGCCCGGGGCGGGCGAGTCCGCGGGCGGCGGGCCCGGGCAGGGGGAGCCCGGGCAGGGGAAGTCCGAGCAGGGCGGCGGGCCCGCGGCCGAGTAGGGCGGATACTGGCCGCATGACGCCGTACGACGCGATCGTCCCGGCGGGCGGCGGCGCCCGGCGCCTGGGCGGCGCCGACAAGCCCGGCCTGACGGTGGGCGGCACCACCCTGCTCGACCGGGTGCTCGCCGCCTGCGCGGGAGCCCGGACCACCGTCGTGGTCGGCCCGGTCCGCCCGACCGCGCGGGCCGGCGTCCGCTGGACCAGGGAGCAGCCGCCCGGTGGCGGGCCGGTCGCCGCCGTCGCGGCCGGGCTCGACCTGGTCACCGCGGACACCGTGCTGCTGCTCGCCGCCGACCTGCCCTTCCTGGACCGGTGGACGGTGGAACGGCTGGTCGCCGCCCTCGACCGGGCCGGGGCCGACGGGCAGTGCGCCGTCCTGGTCGACGCGGGCGGCCGCGACCAGCCGCTCGCCGCCGCCTACCGGACCGCCCCGCTGCGCGCCGCGCTGGCCGGCCTCGGCGATCCGGCCGGCCGGCCGCTGGGCCGGCTGGTCGGCGGGCTGGCCCGGCTGCGGGTGGCCGACACCGCCGGCGTCGCCCAGGACTGCGACACCTGGGAGGACCTGGAGCGGGCCCGCGCGCGCGACCGGAGCTGAGGCCCACCGCGCCGGCCACCGACGGGTGGGCGAAACGACGCGCCCCGCACCCGGGGGGCGGACACCTCGGTGAAACCGCCGATCGGGCAGCATGGGCGCATGGAGCGCACGCTGGAAGACTGGATCGCCGAGGTCAAGGCCGACCTGGGCATCGACCTGGACGTCGACGTCCACGGCCTGCTCGACGTGGCCCGGGTGGTCGCGCACGGGGTGGCCCGGCCGGCCGCGCCGCTGACCGCCTTCCTGATCGGCTACGCGGCCGCCCAGCGGGGCGGCGGGGCGGCGGCCGTCGCGGAGGCGGCCCGGCGGACCGAGGCCCTCGCCGAGGGCTGGGGCGCCGCCGACCGGCCGGGCGAGTCGTGAGCGCGGTCGGACAGCCGAGCGCGGCCGCACCGTCCGCCGTTCCCCGCGCGCGGAGTTGGCAGCTCGCCCGGGAGACCGCGCGGCGGGCCGGGCTGCGCCCGCTGCCCGGGCTCTGCGTCCCGCTCGCCGAGGCGCTCGGGCGCACCCTGGCCGAGCCGCTCGGGGCACTGACCGACCTGCCGGCCTTCGACACCTCCGCGATGGACGGCTGGGCGGTCGCCGGGCCGGGCCCGTGGCGGGTGGCCGGCCGGGTGCTGGCCGGACGGGCCGAGCCGGCGCCGCTGGCCGACGGCGGCGCCGTGGAGATCGCCACCGGCGCCCAACTGCCGCCCGGTGCCACCGCCGTCCTGCGCCGTGAGCACGGGCGGACGGACGGCGCGCTGCTGCACGACCGCGGCCCTCGGCCGCTGACCAACGGTCAGGACGTCCGTCCGCGCGGCCAGGAGTGCCGCCGGGGCGAGGAGTTGCTGCCGGCCGGCACGCCGGTCGGGTCGGCCGTGCTCGGCCTGGCCGCCGCCTGCGGCCACGACCGGCTTCCGGTCCACGGCCGACCGGAGGTCCAACTGCTGGTGCTGGGGGACGAGTTGCTCACCTCCGGGGTGCCCGGGCCGGGTCTGGTGCGGGACGCGCTGGGGCCGCTGCTGCCGCCCTGGCTGCGGGCCGCCGGGGCCGGTACGCCCGAGGTCCGCTACGTCCGGGACGACTTCGGGCTGCTCCGGGACGCGCTGCGGCACTCCACCGCCGACCTGGTGGTCACCACCGGCGCAACCGCCGCCGGCCCGGTCGACTTCCTGCACCGGGCGCTCACCGAGGCCGGGGCCCGGCTGCTGGTGGACGGCGTCGCGGTGCGGCCCGGGCACCCCATGGTGCTGGCCGAACTGCCCGGCGGCCGCCACCTGGTGGGCCTGCCGGGCAACCCGCTGGCCGCCGTCGCCGGGATGGTCACCCTCGTCCTGCCGCTGCTGCACGCCCGCGGCGGACGGACCGTCGGCGCGCCCGTCCTCGCCCCGGCCGCGGTCGACCTGCCGGGGCACCGGACGGACACCCGGCTCCAGCCGGTCCGGCGGGCGGCCGAGGGCGTCCTGCCGCTGGCCTTCGACGGACCGGCGATGCTGCGCGGGCTCGTCCGGGCCGAGGCGCTGGCCGTGGTGCCGCCCGGCGGGGCGGCGGCGGGGGAGACGGTCGAACTGCTGGAGGTGCCGTGAACCGGATCCGACGCACGATGGCGCCCGGCACCGAGCCCTGGGCGGACGCCGGGATCGTGCTGCCCGCCCGCCGGGCCGAGCCCGCCGTCCGGCAGGTCGGCTCCCGGCTGCTGCTGGCGCTCGCCGTGCTGGTCGCCACCACGTTCATCGTCTGGTTCGACCGGGACGGCTACAACGACAACGCCGGGGGCGGGGTGAGCTTCCTGGACGCGGCGTACTACGCCACCGTGACGCTCTCCACCACCGGGTACGGCGACATCACCCCGTACAGCGACACCGCCCGGCTCACCAACATCTTCGTGATCACCCCGCTGCGCGTGGTGTTCCTGATCATCCTGGTCGGCACCACCCTGGAGGTGCTCACCGAACGGACCCGCCTGCAATGGCGGTTGAACCGCTGGAGGTCCACCGTGCGCGAGCACACCGTCGTCATCGGCTACGGGACGAAGGGCCGCAGCGCCGTCGACACCCTGCTCGGACAGGGAGTGCGGAAGGAGGAGATCGTCGTCGTCGACCCGCAGCGCAAGGTGATCGACCACGCCGCCCAGCACGGACTGGTCGGGGTGGTCGGCGACGCCACCCGCACCGACACCCTGGTGCGCGCCGCACTGCCCACCGCCGCGCGGGTGGTGGTGGCTCCGGAACGGGACGACACCGCCGTGCTGATCACCCTGACGGCCCGGCAGCTGAACAAGGCCGCCACCGTGGTCGCCGCCGTCCGGGAGGACGAGAACGCGCCGCTGCTGCGGCAGAGCGGCGCCGACGTGGTGGTGACCAGCTCCAGTTCGGCCGGGCGGCTGCTCGGGATGTCGATGCTCAGCCCGCACGCCGGTGCGGTCATGGAGGACCTGCTGACGTACGGCAACGGGCTGGACGTGGTGGAGCGGCCGGTCACCCGGGCCGAGGCCGGGCACAGCCCGCGCGAGTGCGCGGACCTGGTGGTCGCGGTGGTCCGGGGCCGGCGGGTGCTCAACTACACCGAGCCGGAGGCCGCGGTGCTCCAGCTCACCGACCGGGTGATCGTCATCAAGTCCAGCACGGCGGCGCCGGCCGGTTGAGCCGTACCGGCTGCCCGGCGGGGGCCGTACGCCGGCGCCGTGCCGATCGCCCGCGTCGCGCCGTCGGACGGCCCCGGCCCGCAGTAGGTTCGGGGCATGCATGCGATGACGATTCCCGTACCCGGCGGCCCCGAGGCACTGGTCTGGGCCGAGGTGCCCGACCCGGTGCCCGCCGAGGGCGAGGTCCTGGTCGAGGTGGCGGCCACCGCCGTCAACCGGGCCGACCTGCTCCAGCGGCAGGGCTCCTACAACCCGCCGCCCGGCGCCTCGCCCTACCCGGGGCTGGAGTGCGCCGGGCGGATCGTCGCGCTCGGCCCCGGGGTCTCCGGCTGGGCGGTCGGCGACGAGGTGTGCGCGCTGCTGGCCGGCGGCGGCTACGCGCAGCGGGTCGCGGTGCCGACCGGGCAGCTGCTGCCGCTGCCCGCGGGGCTGTCCGCCGAGCAGGCCGCGGCGCTGCCCGAGGTCGCCTGCACGGTGTGGTCCAACGTCTTCCTCACCGCGCACCTGCGGCCCGGGGAGACGGTGCTGCTGCACGGTGGCGCGAGCGGGATCGGGACGATGGCGATCCAGCTGGCCAAGGCGGTCGGGGCCCGGGTCGCCGTCACCGCGGGCGGCCCGGAGAAGCTGGCGCGCTGCGCCGAGCTGGGCGCGGACATCCTGGTCGACTACCGCGAGCAGGACTTCGTGGAGGTGGTCCGGGAGGCCACCGGCGGGGCCGGGGCGGACGTGGTGCTGGACATCATGGGCGCCAAGTACCTCCAGCGGAACGTGGACGTGCTGGCGGTCAACGGGCGGCTGGTGATCATCGGACTCCAGGGCGGGGTGAAGGGCGAGCTCGACCTCAACACGCTGCTGCGCAAGCGCGGGGCGGTGATCGCCACCAACCTGCGCGGGCGGCCGCTGGCGGAGAAGGCGGCGATCGTCGCGGCGGTGCGGGAGCACGTGTGGCCGCTGGTCGAGTCCGGGGTGGTCAGGCCGGTGGTGGACCGGGTGCTGCCGCTGGCCGAGGTGGCCGAGGCGCACCGGGTGCTGGAGCGCGGGGAGCAGGTCGGGAAGGTCGTGCTGCGGGTCTGAGCGGGGCGGCGCCCGGTGGCGGGGCCGGGGGCCGGGGCGCAGGGGCACGGGCGGCCCGACGTGCCGTAGCGGTCGGGCCGTGCGAATCTGGTCCGGAGCAGTCCCGCCGCCGATCCCGCCCCCGGGCGCCGTCGGCCGTCGGAAGGACTCCGACCGTGGCCGCATCACCGTACGCATCCCTCGGGCCGCTGCCCGTGACGAAGCACCACCGTCGAACTCCCGCCCGCGGTACCTCCCCGCGCTGCCCGGGCCGCGGCCGCCGGCTGGTCGCGGCGGCCGTGCTGGGGCTCGCGCTCCCGCTGGCCGCCGCCCCGGCGGCGGCCCTGCCCGTGCCGGGGGTGCTCTCGCTGCCCACGGCCTTCCCCCCGCCGCAGGCGGATCCGGGCGGGCCGGGCGCCGAGCCGGGCATCGAGCCGGGCGCAGACCAGGACGCGGACCGGGCCGCGGACGGGCCGAGGGCCCTGCCACCGCGCCGGCCGGGGCCGCGTCCGCACCCGGGCGGCGGTCTCCCGCCGGGGCACCGGCACCGCCCGGCCTCGGCGCCCGAGCGCTCCGAGGCCGCCCCGGACCAGGCGCCGGACCAGGCACCGGAGCAGGCCCCCGAGCAGGTTGCCGAGCAGGCACCGGACCAGACCCCCGAGCAGGCACCGGAGCAGGTTGCCGAGCAGGCGCCGGAGCAGGCCGCCGACCAGGCTCCCGAGCAGGGCAGCGAGGCCGAGCAGCCGCAGCCGGAGCCGGACACCGCCGAGGGGCAGACCCCTGGCGACGCCGCCCCGGACCGGACCGCCCCCGACCCTGCCGCGGCCGTCGCCGGACAGCCGGTGGCGGCCGTCGCCGGCGTGCCCACGGTCTTCCCCGCCCGCTGGCAGGACGCCTCCACCACCCAGCTCCCGCTCGGCGTCGGCCTGGGGCTGATCGGCTGCGGCCTGGGCCTGGTCGGCGTGCGGCTGCGCAAGGGCTGAGGGCCGCTGCGAGGGCTGAGGGCGGCGAGGACGGAGGGGCGGCGCCCGGCCGCGCGGCCGGGCGCCGCGCGGGAACTGAGTACCCGTACGGATACCGGCGCGGGGCCCGGGGGCGTACCGTCGTCACAGGTGGCGCAGGACGGCGGGACACCGGGGGCTTCCGCCCGACCAACCCCAGTGAGAGAGAATGTTGTTCATGACGAATCCGATGAACGAGCGCCCGTCGCAGGAGCCCTTCCGGGCCGCCGGCGGGCAGTCGCAGGACGGCCAGAAGGTGCTGATCGTCGGACCGGACGGGCTGCCCGTCGGCCAGGGGTTCGCCGGTGCGGCCGGGGACGGGGACGACGAGGGCGACGCACCGCGTGAGCTCCCGGTGACCGAGATGGTCGAGCAGCCGGCCAAGGTGATGCGCATCGGCAGCATGATCAAGCAGCTGCTGGAAGAGGTCCGGGCGGCGCCTCTCGACGAGGCGAGCCGGGTCCGGCTGAAGGACATCCACGCGAGCTCGATCAAGGAGCTCGAACTGGGGCTGGCTCCGGAGCTGGTCGCCGAGCTGGAGCGGCTGTCGCTGCCGTTCACCGACGACACCATCCCGACCGAGGCCGAGCTGCGGATCGCCCAGGCCCAGCTGGTCGGCTGGCTGGAGGGCCTGTTCCACGGCATCCAGACCGCCCTGTTCGCGCAGCAGATGGCGGCGCGGGCCCAGCTGGAGCAGATGCGGCGGGCGCTGCCGCCCGGCCTGACCAGCGGCGAGGCGGACGAGGACGAGCCCGGCCAGGGCCGCGGCACCCGCTCCGGCCCCTACCTGTAGCCGCGCCCGGCGGGGTACCCGCCGGTAGCCGGGGCCCGGTCCGTCCGGTCCCGCCCGGCCGCCGCCGGCCGGACGCACCGGGACGGCCCGTCCCGGGCCGGGCCGCCGGGACCGGGGGACGACGGCCCGCGGCCCTGGACCGATCACCGTCGGCGCGAGCCGATACCCTGGCCCCTGTCGCCGCCGGTGGAACCGCCGCGGCAGGGGTCCGCCAGGCCAGCGGGCCGGGCCCACCACGCACGGACGAGACCGAACGTCAGGCTGCGGCGAGCACGCCCGCGCCGAGGGGGAGCAGAGGACCATGAGCGAGCAGGGCAACGCGGCGGTCGAGGGCTTCTCCCTGGGCAACGGGCGCTACGTGCTGCAGCGGCTGCTGGGCGAGGGCGGCATGGCCTCCGTGCACCTGGCCCACGACCGCGTGCTGGACCGGCAGGTCGCGCTGAAGAGCATGCACAGCGAGCTGGGCCGGGACGACTCGTTCAAGGAGCGGTTCCGCCGCGAGGCCCAGGCGGTGGCCCGGCTGGAGCACCCCAACATCGTCACGGTGTACGACAGCGGCGAGGACGTCGCCCCGGACGGCTCCAGCACGCCGTACATCGTCATGCAGCTGATCGACGGCAAGGGCCTGCGGGACGCGATCAACGAGGCGGTCGGCCAGTACGGCGCGATGCCGGCCGAGGAGGCCCTGAAGGTCACCGTCGGCGTGCTGAACGCGCTGGAGGCCTCGCACGACATGGGCCTGGTGCACCGCGACATCAAGCCCGGCAACGTCATGTTCGACCGCAAGGGCAACGTCAAGGTCATGGACTTCGGCATCGCCCGGGCGCTGGAATCGGGCGTCACGTCGATGACCCAGACCGGCATGGTGGTCGGCACCCCCCAGTACCTCTCGCCCGAGCAGGCGCTCGGCAAGCCGGTGGACGCCCGCTCCGACCTCTACTCGGTCGGCGTGATGCTCTTCGAGATGGTCACCGGGCAGCTGGTCTTCGACGGGGACTCGGCGTTCTCGATCGCCTACAAGCACGTCCAGGAGGAGCCGCCGGCCCCCTCCACCCTCAACCGCGCGATCACCCCCGAGGTGGACGCCTTCGTCGCCCGGGCGCTGCGCAAGGACCCGGCGCACCGGTTCCAGAGCGCCGCGGAGATGCGGGACGAGGCGGAGCGGCTGATCGCGGCCGCCAAGGGCGGCGGCAGCGGGCACAAGCTCCAGGCCAGCACCCCGCTGGTGATCAACGAGGGCCCGCGCGCGGTGCACGCCGCTCCGCAGGCCCCGCAGACGCCCGCGCCGCAGTACCCCCAGCAGGGCGGCGCGCAGCCGCAGTACCGGACGCCGCCGCCCGCCTACCAGACCCCGCAGCCGCAGGCCCCGCAGGCGCAGTACCGGACCCCGCCGCCGGCCTACCAGACCCCGCCGCCCGCCTACCAGGCGCCGCACACGCCCCACCCGCAGTTCCTCCAGCAGGGGGCGCCGCAGGCGCACACCCCGCCGCCGCGGCCGGTGCCGCCGTACCAGCAGCCGAAGGCGGCCGGCGGCGGCTGCTCGACGGCCGTGGTCGTGATCGGCATCATCGTCGGCGTGCTGGTGCTCGCGGGCATCATCATCGCGATCGTGGTCAACAAGGCGAACGAGAAGACCGGCGGAAAGTTCGGCCACGCACAGAGCCCCGCAGCCGTGCTGGTCCTCGACGCCCCCGCCGACCGCAATGGCCTGCTCTGACGGTTTCCGGCCGGTTCGGGGGTGCCACGGTCGTCCGCCGGAAGCGGTAGCGTTCGGGGATACGTAAGCGACAGGGCACCGCGATCCGAGCGAACGCCCGGGGCGAGGAGCGATGGCACAGACGCAGCAGCCGGACGACGACGCGGGTGTCCGGGCGGTCGGCCGGACCGGCGCGAGCCCGAGGATTCCCGAGCCCGGCGGCGAGGCTCCCACCTCGGCGCTGCCGCCGGTCGCCGCGGGCGGCCCGCAGACCCCGGGCCGCGGCACCGCCGTGCCGCTCAGCACGGTCGGCGACGGCCGCTACCGGCTGACCCACCGGCTCGGGCGCGGCGGCATGGCCGAGGTGTTCGCCGCCGAGGACGTGCGGCTCGGGCGCACCGTGGCGGTCAAGCTGCTGCGCGGCGAGCTGGCCCAGGACGACGTCGCCCGGCTGCGCTTCACCCGCGAGGCGCACGCCGTCGCGGCGCTCAACCACCATTCGATCGTCGCGGTCTACGACACCGGCGAGGAGTACGTCGGGGACGAGTCCACGCCGTACATCGTGATGGAGCTGGTCGAGGGCCGCACCGTCCGCGAGCTGCTGGCGGACGAGGAGGCGCCGCCGGTCGACCAGGCGCTGATCATCATCGCCGGGGTGCTGGAGGCGCTCGCCTACAGCCACCGCAGCGGCATCGTCCACCGCGACATCAAGCCCGCCAACGTGATCATCACCAACACCGGCGCGGTCAAGGTGATGGACTTCGGCATCGCCCGGGCGCTGACCGGCGGGGCCACCACGATGACCCAGACCGGCATGGTCATGGGCACCCCGCAGTACCTGTCGCCCGAGCAGGCGCTCGGCAAGCCGGTCGACCACCGCTCGGACCTGTACGCGGCCGGCTGCATGCTCTACGAACTGCTCACGCTGCGCCCGCCGTTCACCGGCGACACCCCGCTGTCGGTGGTCTACCAGCACGTCCAGGACCCGCCGGTGCCGCCCTCGCAGGCCAACGGCCGGGTGCCGACCGGCCTCGACCCGCTGGTGCTGCGCTCGCTCGCCAAGAACCCGGACGACCGCTTCCAGGACGCCGACGAGTTCCGCGCCCACGTCCAGCACGCGCTGCGCGAGATGCACGGCGCGGGCGGGGCCGCCTGGGCCGGCGCGGGCGACACCGGCGCGACCCAGGTGCTGCGGCCGGACCAGACCGCGGCCACCGCGGCCTTCGGCGCCGTGCGCCCGGGCGACCAGACCTCCGTGCTGCCGTACCCGACGGGCGGCGCGCACACCGCCTACCCGGCTGCGCCCGGCGGGTACGGGGGCGACGGGCAGGGTGAGGACGGCGACGGCCACGGCCAGGGGCGCCGGCGCGGGCCGTGGGCCTGGGTGGCCGGTGCGATCGCCGTGGTGGTCGCGGCCGGCGCGGGCATCGCGTTCGCGTTCAGCGGCGGCGACAAGCCCGACCACTCGGTGCCCCCGACGCAGCCCCCGGCGGTCACCAGCACCGAGACCGTCGCGCCGTCCCAGAGCGGCGGGGTGACGACCCCGCCGCCGTCGTCCTCCGGCGGCCGGAAGACGCAGCAGCCGAGCGACCCCAACGGCACCAACGGCACCGGCAGCTGGAACAACGGCACCAACATGTCGCCCTCGCCGGGCCCGTCCAGGCACACGTCGGCCCCGACGCCCACCCCGACGCCCACCCGCAGCTCGACCGGGACGGCGCCGGCCACGACGGCGCCGGCCTCGACGGCGCCGCCGGCGACCTCCGGCCCCACCGGGGGCGCGACGAAGCCGCCGCCGGACACCAAGACGACGGTCCCGGTCGTCCCGTAGCCGCCCGGCGCGGCCCTACGCAGCCGCCCCGGCTCGGTCAGTTGGCGAAGGCGTCCAGGACCTGCTCGTACTCCTGGCACCACCACGCCAGCTGGCCGGCCGAGGCGGGGTAGAGCGCGTCCGCCCGGTGGTCGGCCCGCTGGTAGCGCCACTGGAGCATCCAGAAGTCGTTCAGCCGCTCCCACCAGACCCGGTGGACGGCGGCGGCCAGGTGTTCGGCGGTGGCGGCGCCGGAGGCCCGGTAGGCCTGCGAGTAGCGGCGGACCCGCACCAGGTCGAGCACGCCGGAGGCCCGGTCGTTGAAGAGCAGCGTGGCGGCCCGTACGGCCTCCTCGGCGCGCGGCTGCGGGCCGAGCTTGTCCCAGTCCAGGACGGCCGCCACCCGGCCGCCGCGGGTGTCCCACAGCAGGTTCAGGCCGTGGAAGTCGCCGTGGGTCCAGCCGGTGGGCGGGGCGGCCTCCGGAGCGGGGCGGCGCCCGGCGTGCTCGGCGAGCAGTTCCAGCCGTTCCGTGAGCCGTTCCACCACCAGGGCGTCCAGGTCCCCGGCCGGGTGGTGCTCCCGGGCGCGGCGCCGCAGCTCGCGGGCGAGTCCGGCGCTGTCCACGGGGTCGGCGCTGGCGTAGCCGGCCGGTTGTTCGAGTGGGGCGCACACGTCGTCGAGTGCGCCGTGCAGCTGGCCGAGCAGCGCGCCGAGCGCGTCGCACTGCGCGGGGTCGAGCTCGTCGCCGTGCCGGTGCCGGCCGTCGACCCAGGGGAACAGCGCGAACATCCGGCCGCCCCAGGCGGCCACCGTCCCGGACCGTCCGGCGCAGGCCAGCGGGGGTGCGACGGGCAGTCCGAGGGTGTGCAGCGCGGCCATCGCGCGGTGGTGGGCGAGGATCTTCGGACGGCTGGCGGTGGCGGAGTCGACGTAGCACTTCAGGAAGTACGGACCGGCCTCGGTGGTGACCAGGTACCCCCGGTTCAGCAGGCCCTCGGCGACGGGTTCGGCGGTCAGCAGCCGGCCCACCCGGTAGCGGGCCAGGACCTCGGCGAGCGCCTCCCTCGGTACGGGTGGACTGAGGGTCCCCATCGGCGGTGCGGAGGGATCGGGGCGGGCCGGGGCGCAGGCGAGGGTCTGGCTGAAAGTCACGTGCAGAGGTTATGGCCTTCTTGCGGGGGCCCTTGACAAACCGTCAGTTCTGTGAAAGCCGCCGGGTCAGTACTGGTGGTCGGCCTGGTGCCGCGCCACGAAGGCGGCTGCCTGGGTGCGCCGCTCCATGCCCATCTTGGCGAGCAGACTGGAGACGTAGTTCTTCACCGTCTTCTCGGCCAGGTGCAACTCGTTGCCGATCTGACGGTTGGTCATCCCCTCGCCGATCAGGTCGAGGATCCGCCGCTCCTGCTTGGTGAGCTGGGCGAGCCGCTCGTCCTCCTTCTCGCCGCCGTCGCGCAGCCGGGCGAGCACCCTGCTGGTGGCGACCGGGTCGAGCAGCGAGCGGCCGGCCGCGACGTCCCGGACGGCGGTGATCAGGTCGGTGCCGCGGATCGCCTTCAGCACGTAGCCGGAGGCGCCGGCCATGATCGAGTCGAACAGCGCTTCGTCGTCCGAGAACGAGGTCAGCATCAGGCACTTGATCTCCGGCAGCCTGGACCGGACCTCGCGGCAGACCTCGACGCCGTTGCCGTCCGGCAGCCGGACGTCGAGCACCGCCACGTCCGGGTGGACCGCCGGGATCCGGGTGAGCGCCTCGGCGGCGGTGCCGGCCTCGCCGACCACCTCGATGTCGTCCTCGACCGAGAGCAGGTCGTGCACGCCCCGCCGGACGACCTCGTGGTCGTCGAGCAGGAACACCCTGATTCGTCCGTTATCAGTCACGTCCAAAGCCTCCCATATCACCGTACGAAAGACCTGTCACTCACATCTCCCCACCCCCGCGATCCGGCCGGGACCGTCCGAAACCGATACCGAGAACCCCCTTACGTACGGGCGTCCGCCCGGATAACGTGCGCTGGTGTCCTGAAGGCGCTCGAATTGAGAGCTGCGTCACGCCGGCCGTCACCCCCACCCTTTCGACGGCGAGCCGAACGCGGCACCCTCGGGGTTGTAGGCCCTGAACAAGTAGGACGTCCTAGCGCAAGCGCGTCGAGGGCGGACGCTGGGTAACGTTCTCGTGAGGGACGCCGTCGGAACAGGATCACCACCTGCCCCGCAGTGGGAGCGCACACCCACGCGCGCCCCGCGAGGCGGTGACCGGACCGGTCACCGGCGACCCCGGGCGGCCGGACAGACCGAGGAGTGAACGTGACCGTCAAAAGCACGGCGAGGGCTCGCAAGAAGGCGGCCCCCGGCGTCCCTGACACCCTCCGTGCCACGGGCAAGGACGCCCAGCCGGAGCTCGTCCAGCTGCTCACGCCGGAAGGCGAGCGGGTCGAGCACCCGGACTACCCCCTCACCACCACTCCCGAGGAGCTGCGCGCCCTCTACCGCGACCTGGTGCTGGTGCGCCGGTTCGACGGCGAGGCCACCGCGCTGCAGCGCCAGGGCGAGCTCGGCCTGTGGGCCTCGCTGCTCGGCCAGGAGGCCGCCCAGGTCGGCTCCGGCCGGGCCATGCGCCCCGGCGACTACGCCTTCCCCACCTACCGCGAGCACGGCGTGGCCTGGTGCCGCGACGTCGACCCGCTGAACCTGCTCGGCATGTTCCGCGGCGTGAACCACGGCGGTTGGGACCCGAACGAGAAGAACTTCCACCTGTACACCATCGTGATCGGCGCGCAGGCCCTGCACGCCACCGGGTACGCGATGGGCATCAGCAAGGACGGCGCCGACGACGCGGTGATCGCGTACTTCGGCGACGGCGCCTCCAGCCAGGGCGACGTCAACGAGGCCTTCACCTTCGCCTCGGTCTACAACTCGCCGGTGGTCTTCTTCTGCCAGAACAACCAGTGGGCGATCTCCGAGCCCACCACCACCCAGACCAGGATCCCGCTGTACCGCCGCGCCTCCGGCTTCGGCTTCCCGGGCGTCCGGGTCGACGGCAACGACGTGCTGGCCTGCCTCGCGGTCACCCGCTGGGCGCTCGACCACGCCCGCAGCGGCAACGGCCCGGTCCTGATCGAGGCGTTCACCTACCGGATGGGCGCCCACACCACCTCCGACGACCCCACCCGCTACCGGCACGCCGAGGAGACCGAGGCCTGGAAGGCCAAGGACCCGATCACCCGGCTCCGCGCCCTCCTGGAGAAGGAGGGCCTGGCCGACGAGGAGTTCTTCGCCGCCGTCGACGCCGAGAGCGAGCAGCTGGGGCTGCGGGTGCGCGAGGGCGTGCGCAGCATGCCGGACCCGGACCCGACCCTGATCTTCGACCACGTGTACAGCGAGCCGCACGCGCTGGTCGATGAGGAACGGGCCGAGTACGTCGAGTACGCGGCCTCCTTCGAGGCGGGGGAGACCCACTGATGGCCGGTCAGCTGAGCATCGCCAAGGCGCTGAACGGAGCGCTGCGCAAGTCGCTGGAGAACGACCCGAAGACTGTCCTGATGGGCGAGGACATCGGCAAGCTCGGCGGCGTCTTCCGGATCACCGACGGCCTCCAGAAGGACTTCGGCGAGGACCGGGTGATCGACACCCCGCTCGCCGAGTCCGGCATCATGGGCACCGCGATCGGCCTGGCGCTGCGCGGCTACCGCCCCGTCGTGGAGATCCAGTTCGACGGCTTCGTCTACCCGGCCTTCGACCAGATCGTCTCCCAGCTGGCCAAGATGCACGCCCGGGCGCTGGGCCACGTCAAGCTGCCGGTCACCGTGCGCATCCCCTACGCGGGTGGCATCGGCGCGGTCGAGCACCACAGCGAGTCGCACGAGGCGTACTTCGCGCACACCGCCGGCCTGCGGGTGGTCACCCCGGCCAGCGCGCACGACGCGCACTGGATGCTGCGGCAGTCGATCGAGTCCGACGACCCGGTGATCTTCCTGGAGCCCAAGCGCCGCTACTGGGACAAGGGCGAGGTCGGCGACGCCGCCGACCTGGGCCTGCACGACGCCCGGATCGTCCGGCCCGGCACCGACGCGACGCTGATCGCGTACGGCCCGATGGTCAAGGTCTGCCTGGAGGCCGCCGCGGCCGCCGAGGAGGACGGCCGCCGGCTGGAGGTCGTCGACCTGCGCTCGCTCTCCCCGGTGGACTTCGCCGCCCTGGAGGAGTCGGTCAAGCGCACCGGTCGGGCCGTCGTGGTGCACGAGGCGCCGGTCTTCCTGGGCATGGGCGCCGAGCTGGCCGCCCGGCTCACCGAGAAGTGCTTCTACCACCTGGAGGCACCGGTCCTGCGGGTCGGCGGCTACCACGCGCCGTATCCGCCGTCCCGGGTCGAGGAGGCTTTCCTGCCCGACCTGGACCGCGTGCTCGACGCCGTCGACCGCGCGCTCGCGTACTGATCACGGGGAGCGAAGATGACCACCGAAGTTCGCTCGCTCCGCGAGTTCAAGATGCCCGACGTGGGCGAGGGCCTCACCGAGGCCGAGATCCTCAGCTGGTACGTCAAGCCGGGTGACACCGTCACCGACGGGCAGGTCGTCTGCGAGGTGGAGACCGCCAAGGCGGCGGTGGAGCTGCCGATCCCGTTCAACGGGGTGGTCGAGCGGCTGCACTTCCCCGAGGGCGCGACGGTCGACGTCGGCACCGTGATCATCTCGGTCGCGGTGGCCGGGGCGGCGGGGGCCGAGGCTCCGGCCACCCCCGCCCCCGCCGAGGCCGCGGCTCCGGCGGCTGCCGCGGAGGCCGAGCCCGAGCGGCGCGAGGTGCTGGTCGGGTACGGCCCGCGCACCGGCGCCGCCCAGCGCCGGGCCCGGCGGACGACCACCACCAAGGTCGCCGCGACCAGGCCCGCTCCGGCCGCGGCCCCGGAGGCCCCGGCGGCTGCGGCCCCGGCCCCGGCCCCGACTCCGGCCGTCGAAGCGGCCGGCGGGGAGCGGCCGTTGGCCAAGCCGCCGGTGCGCAAGCTGGCCAAGGACCTCGGCGTGGACCTGCGCGCCGTCACCCCGACCGGCCGGGACGGCGTGATCACCCGCGAGGACGTGCACGCCCACGCCGCCGCCCAGGCCGCCCCGGCCGCCCCGGCGGTCGAGACCGCCGCCGAGCCGGCCGTGCTGCCGGCGCCGGTGTCCGCCGCGGGCGACGTCCGGGTGCCGGTCAAGGGGGTCCGCAAGGCGACCGCGCAGGCGATGGTGGCCTCGGCCTTCACCGCCCCGCACGTGACCGAGTTCGTGCAGGTCGACGTGACCCGCACGATGAAGTTCGTCCGCCGGCTCAAGGAGAGCGGCGAGCTGGGCCGGGACGTCCGGGTCAGCCCGCTGCTGATCGTCGCCAAGGCGCTGGTCACCGCGATCAAGCGGCACCCGGAGATCAACGCGCAGTGGGACGAGGCGGCCCAGGAGATCGTCCTCAAGGGCCAGGTGAACCTCGGCATCGCCGCGGCCACCCCGCGCGGCCTGATCGTCCCGAACATCAAGGACGCCGGGTCCAAGACCCTCGCGGGCCTGGCCGCCTCGCTCGGCGAGCTGGTCGAGACCGCCCGTCAGGGCAAGACCCCGCCGGCCGACATGCAGGGCGGCACGATCACCATCACCAACGTCGGCGTCTTCGGCGTCGACACCGGCACTCCGATCCTCAACCCGGGCGAGGCCGCCATCCTGGCCTTCGGCGCGGTCCGGGAGCTGCCGTGGGTGCACAAGGGCAAGGTGGTCCCGCGTCAGGTGACCACGCTCGCGCTCTCCTTCGACCACCGCCTGGTGGACGGGGAGCTGGGCTCCAAGGTGCTGGCCGACGTGGCCGCGCTGCTGGAGCGCCCGAAGCGCCTGATCACCTGGGGCTGACGGCCCCGGGGGCCGCAGAAGGGGCCTTCCCCCGCACCATCGTGCGGGGGAAGGCCCCTTCCGCTGTGACCGCCCGTCCGACTACCGCTGGGGACGGAGTCGGCGCACGGCGACCAGGACGCCGGCTCCGAGGGCCAGGAACAGCCCGGAGCCGAGGGCGAGGAAGGTGTTGGTGCCGGAGGAGCCGGTCTGGGCGAGTTCGGGGGTGCCGGCGGGTGCGGTGGTGGCCGGGGCGGCGGTCGGGGCGGTGCCCTCGGCCTTGCCGGTCCCGGCGGCCTTCTCGGCGGCGGGCTCGGCCTCCTTGGCCTCCTTGGTCGGCGTGGGCTTGGGCTTGGCCGGGACGGTCGGCTTGGCGGGCGCCGCCGGGTGCACCACCGCGACCTCGGTGCTGGCGCCCCGGCCCTCGTTCGGTGCGACGGTGACCTGGAGCCCGTCGATGCCCTTGGCGACGTCGGCGGAGAGCGCGAGCCGGAAGCGGTAGTCGACAGAGCGGCCGTCGGCGAGCGGCGCGCCCAGGGACGGGACGGTGCCCCCGACCGCCGGGTCGCAGCCGTTGCGCAACGTCACGCGCTTCCAGCTGCCGTTCGACATGACCTCGGCGGTGACCTGGGAGGGCTTCGGGGTGGCGCCCTTCGTGTTGAAGACCGAGATGCCGGGGAAGATCCGGTGGTAGTCGGCGCCCGTCCTGTTGGAGAACCGCACGCTGAACTCCACCGCGGGGCCGCCGGCCGTGATCGCGGCGGGGGCCTTGAGGAACGCGCTGGTGGCGCCCTGGCCGTGCAGCTCGACGGACCGGTCCTGCTCGTCCGCGGCGGAGGGCTTCGCCGGAGCGGTGACGGGTGCGTCGTCCGGGGCGCCGCAGGCCCAGGCGGTGTCGGTGGCGAGCAGCTGCACGCCGCCGACGAGGACGGCGGTCGCGGCGAGGGTGGCGAGGCGGCGGCGGCCGGAGCCCACGCGGTCGTTCTTCGCGAAACGGTTGATAACGGACAGGCGCATGACGTGACTCCCCAATGGTCATGGGCGAACGGTGTGTGGAGGTGAAGACGGCCGGCCCCGCTCCTGTCGGGCGGGAGCCCCCCGGGCTCTGCCGGTCTCGTGCCTTCACTGGTATGGACGCGCATCCCCGGCGGGGGTTGCAGGCGGATTCGAAGAAGTTTTTCGGGCTGTCCGGGGGCCTCGGCGGTCCGGCCCCGCGGGCGGGGTCAGCGCTGGTGGCGCAGCCGGCGCACGGCGACCAGGACGCCGGCTCCGAGGGCGCGGCGGCCGGAGAGCGAGCGGCCATTCTTCGCAAAACGGTTAATAACGGACGTGCGCATGGCGTAGGTCCCCAGGGAGGTCGTGCTGGTGGTGTGAGTGGGTGAAGACGGCCGGCTCCGCTCCGCGTGAGTGGAAGCGCCCCCCGGCTCCGCCGGTCTCGCTCTCCGTGCCTTCATCCGTATAGACGCGCGTCCCCGGCGGGGGTTGCAGGCGGATCCAAAAAACTTTTCGGGGTTCCCCCGGCGGGCCTCGGAGGCCTTCCGAGTGATGGTTGGTATGACCTGAATGATCCGGAAAGTACGGATCGTTCGGCCAGGTCGGTGACTTTTTCGCGGCCGGACAGGGGAGTCCCGGCCGCCCGGGTACGTCTCCGCTCCCCCACCCGGGCGACGCCGGGTGCCCGGACCCCGGAGGACGCACCGCATGCCGCCTGGCAACCCTGGCCGTCTCGTCCGGAGTCTGGCCGCACTCGTGCTGGTGTCCGCCGCCGCCCTCCCGGCCGGCCTGGAGCTGTTCGGCCCCTCGCCGTTCGGCGTGATCGGGGCGGGGGCCCCGGCCGACCGCGCGGTGCCCCCGCACACCGCCCTCCGCGCCGACCAGCGGATATCCGCGGCCGCCCCGACCGTCGACATACGCCGCACCGGGGACCCGGCCAACCGGATCACCCTGGTGCTGCTGGGCGACGGCTACACGGCCGGCGAGCAGGACCTCTTCCGGCGGCAGGCCGACCGGGCGTGGCACGCGCTGATGGACATCGAGCCGTTCCGCACCTACCAGGGCTTCTTCAACATCCGCCGGGTCGAGGTGGTCTCCCCGGTCTCCGGGATCGCCGAGTCCGGGAGCCGCGGCCACCGGCCCACCACCCCGCTGGGCATGCACTTCTGGTGCGAGGGCACCGCCCGGCTGCTCTGCGCCGACGAGGCCGCCACCGCCCGGTACGCGGGGACGGGCGCCGGGCCGCAGTACCTGATAGCCCTGGCCAACTCCACCGAGTACGGCGGGGCCGGCGGCACCGGGGTGACCACCCTGGCGGGCGGCAGCCCGGACGCCGGGCGGATCATCCAGCACGAGATCGGGCACACCGTGGGGGACCTCGGCGACGAGTACGACAGTGCCCCGGACGACGCCGACTACCCGAACCTCGCCACCGTCAACGCCGACGAGATGCGTCGGAAGCAGACCAAGTGGTGGCGCTGGCTGGGCGCCGAGTCCCCGGACGGCGCCGGGGTGATCGGGGCGTACCGCAGTGCCAACGGCCTCTACCGGCCCACCCCGGACTCGGTGATGCGCACCCTGGGCAGCGCGTACAACCTCCCCTCGCGGGAGGCGATCATCGAGGAGCTGTACCGCAGGGTCCGGCCGACGGACGCCCCGGTGCCGGCCCCCGGCGAGGTGTCCGGGCGGCCCCGGCTGGACGTCCGGCCGCTGCCGCTGACCGGCCCGCGCCGGCTGAGCGTGGAGTGGAAGGTGGACGGCGTCCCGGTGGTGCCGCAGTCCCCGGACGGCTCCTGGCTGGACACCGCGGCGCTGGAACTGGCCCCGGGCCGGACGGCCACCGTGACGGCGACCGTCCGGGACACCACCGACTGGGTGCGGGACGAGGCCTTCCGGGAGCGCTACATGACCCGTTCGGTGTCCTGGACGCTGACCGGCTGAGGCCGGACCGGCCGCCGGACCGCCCGGATCCGCACCAGGACCGCTCCCGGATCCGCACCCCCCGATCAGGCCCCGGTCGGGCCCCCGATCAGGCCCCGATCAGGCCTCGGTCAGGCCGGATCAGGCCGGAGCAGGACCGGATCTGGGCGTCGGATCATAGGATGACTAATCTGGTCGGACTATGACCGTGGAGCCCGCTCGTTCAGCCCCGTCCCTGTCCGTCCCCGCTCCCCGATCCACCGCCGAGCCCCCGGCCCGGCCCCGGTCCGCGCCCGAGCCGCCCGGCGGCCGCGCGGCCTGGCTGGCCTGGTCCGTCGGCGTCAGCGTCTACATCCTGGCCGTCATCCACCGCACCAGCCTGGGCGTGGCCGGACTGGACGCCGCCGACCGCTTCGGCATCGGTGCCTCGGCGCTCTCCACCTTCTCGATCCTCCAGGTGCTGGTCTACGCGGCCATGCAGATCCCGGTGGGCCTGCTGGTCGACCGGTTCGGGCCGCGCCGGGTGCTGCTGCTCGGCGTGCTGCTGCTGAGCACCGGCCAGCTGGCCTTCGCGTTCAGCTCCTCCTTCGGCCCCGCGCTGGCCTCCCGGGCGGTGCTCGGCTGCGGCGACGCGATGACCTTCATCAGCGTGCTGCGGATCGCCGCCCGGTGGTTCCCGGCGGCCCGGAACCCGTTCGTCGCCCAGCTGACCGGCCTGGCCGGGATGGGCGGCAACCTGGTCACCACCGTGGTGCTCGCCCGGGCGCTGCACAGCGAGGGCTGGACGCCGACCTTCACCGCGATCGCGCTGCTGGGCGTGGCGGTGTTCGCGCTGGTCGCCGTCTTCCTCCGGGACGCGCCGCCGCACGGGGAGGCCGCCCTCCGGCCCGGGCCGGGAGGGACGGACGGCGCGACCGGGACGGACGGCACGGACGGCGCGGACGGCGCCCGGCCGAAGGTCGGCCGCCAGGTCCTCGCCTGCTGGCGGGAGCCGGGCACCCGGCTCGGGCTGTGGATCCACTTCACCACCCAGTTCCCCGGCAACGCCTTCGGCCTGCTCTGGGGCCTGCCCTACCTGGTGCAGGCGCAGGGGATGACCCGAGGCGGGGCGGGCGGGCTGCTGACCCTCCTGGTGCTCAGCAACATGAGCTTCGGCTTCCTCTTCGGCCGGCTGCTCTCCGCCTCGGCGCGGGCCAGGATGCCGATCGTGCTGACCGTCATCGCGACCACCGCGCTCGGCTGGGCGCTGGTGCTGGCCTGGCCCGGCGGCCACCCGCCGACCTGGCTGCTGGTCGGGATCATCCTGGTGATGGGCAGCAACGGCCCGGCCTCGCTGGTCGGCCTCGACTACGCGCGCGCCCGCAACCCCGCGCAGCGGCTCGGCACCGCCTCCGGGATCGTCAACATGGGCGGCTTCATCGGCACGATGATCACCCTGTTCGGCATCGGGGTGCTGCTGGACGCGCTCTCCCCGGCCGGGGCCGGCGCGTACTCGGCCACCGCCTTCCGCTGGGCGTTCTGCTGGCAGTACGTCCCGCTGGCGGTGGGCACGGCGATGATCCTGCGGCTGCGCCGGAAGGTCGCGGCGCAGGCGGGCTGAGCCCGGAGCCCGCCGGCCCCGGGCTCGCGGGCTCCGGGCCTCAGAGGGTGACCGAGAAGTTGGCCAGCACCCGTTCGGCGAGCTCCCGGTCGCCCTCGACGGTGACCGGGCCGGGCCGGCCGCGGCCGCAGGCGAGCCGCAGGTACGTCTCCCAGTCCATGGTGAGCTGGACGTCCGGCGCCAGGCTGATCGACTCGTCCACGGTGCAGCGGCCGGCGGCGTCCACCCGGACGGTGCGCAGGAACTCCACCGGGCCGGTGACGTCCAGCACCAGGGCCGTCCCGGCCGGCACCCCGGCCTTGTCGGAGACGGCCTTGGGCAGCAGCTCCAGCAGCAGGTCCCGGGTGATCAGGGCGGCCGGGGCGTCCAGGTTGCCCGGGACCTCCAGGGCCCGGCGCAGGTCCTGCTCGTGCACCCAGACGTCGAAGGCCCGCATCCGCAGCAGCTCGTGGTACGGGACGTCCCTGGCCAGCGGGCCGGCCGGCCAGCGCACCGGCTCCTCGGGCGTCTGCTTGGCGTTCCGCAGCGCCCGGGAGCGGCGGATGATCGTGTACTCCAGCTCGCTGGTCATCTCCAGCGCGGTGTGGCAGCGGCGCTTGTCGACCGGCAGTTCGACGTAGCGGGCGAACTCGGTGGTCACGTGACGGAGGTCACGCGGCAGCGAGTGGATCGGGCGGGGGTCGCCGAGCAGGTCGGACTCGACCGCGATCACGTGCGAGACGACGTCCCGCACGGACCAGCCGGGGCACTCCGTGGCCCGGTTCCAGGAGCCCTCGGGAAGGGGGGCGACCAGCTCCGATATGGACTCGATGGTCTGGGTCCACGCCTCGGTGTAAGCCTGCACGGTCTGGTTGTCCGTCACGGGAATCTCCGGCCCTCCGTCAGCTTCCTTGCCGCCTGTGCCCCGCGGTCGCGGCGGACCGGGATGGTCCGGCTTTCCGGGCGCACACGCTAACCGCACGTTACGCTGCCGGGAGACAGCTGGGCAGCGCTTTCGGGTGACGATCGTAGGTCTCTTGTCGTGGACGGTGGTACTGTGCGCGCTTCATTGATCCAACTCGCGGTCTCCGACGCGGAGCCGCCCGCCGAGCGGAGGGCCCGGGCGGCGGCCCTGGTGCGGGCCCAGCAGGGCGCCGACCTGGTGGTGCTCCCGGAGCTGTGGCCCCTCGGCGGCTTCGCGTACGACCTCTGGTCGGACGGCGCGGAGACGCTGGACGGGCCCACCTCGGACGCGATGTCGGCCGCCGCCCGGGCCGCCGGGGTCTGGCTGCACGCCGGCTCGGTCGTCGAGCGCGACCCGGACGGTCCGATCTACAACACCTCGCTGCTGTTCTCCCCGGACGGCGAGCTGGTGCACACGTACCGCAAGATCCACCGCTTCGGCTTCGACAGCGGGGAGGCGGTGGTGATGGGCGCCGGGCAGGAGATCGTCACCGCCCCCACCGACTTCGCCACCCTGGGCCTGGCCACCTGCTACGACCTGCGCTTCCCGGAGCTGTTCCGGGCGCTGCTGGACGCCGGCGCGCAGCTGCTGGTGGTCCCGGCGGCCTGGCCGGCCCGGCGGCGCGAGCACTGGACGCTGCTGGCCCGGGCCCGGGCGGTGGAGGAGCAGGCCTTCGTCCTGGCCTGCAACACCGCCGGGACGCACGCCGGGGTGGAGCAGGCCGGGCACAGCATCGTGGTGGACCCGTGGGGCCGGGTCCTGGCCGAGGCGGGGGCGGACGAGGAGGTCCTGACGGTCGAGTTCGACCCGGCCGGGGTGGCCGCGGCGCGCGAGGAGTTCCCGGTGCTGCGGGACCGCCTGCTGGGGATCCCGGCGCCCGTCCAGCGCTGAGCGGGGCCGGGGCCGGGAGTTTCCGCCGGGCCTTCCGGAGGGTTGGTTCGTACCTGGGTCGATCGGGTTTGAGAAGATGAGCACTCGTCGTGTTCCCCGCCGGCCCGTGCCAGGGCCTGCCCGGTCGGCCCGCCCGAGGAGGTCGCGCCCATGCCAGACAACGGCGCAGGCGACACCCCCCGCCCCGTCATCCACCGCAACAGCCTGCGCGAACAGATCGCCGGCGCGCTGCGCGAGGAGATGATGGCCGGCCGACTCGCGGCCGGCCGCAACTTCACCGTCAAGGAGATCGCCGAGCTGTACGGCGTCTCCGCGACCCCGGCCCGCGAGGCCCTGGTCGACCTCGGCGCCCAGGGCCTGCTGCGGGCCGAGCACCACCGCGGCTTCACCGTGCCCGAGCTGGGCTGGGACGACTTCGTCGAGATCTTCGAGTCCCGGGTGCTGATCACCGACAGCTTCCACCGCCAGTACGTCGCCCGCCGGGCGCTGCCCGACCTCAGCCGGCTGCCCTCGCTGCACCGCCGGGCCGATGCCGCGGTGCGGGCCGCCCGGGCCGGGAACCTGGACGTGATGGTGGGCTGCGACCGCCGGTTCTGGCAGGAGGTCGGGGCGCTGCTCGGCAACCGCCGGATCGCCGACTACCTGGACTGGCTGCGGGTGCAGTCCTGGATGTTCGCCGCGCGCTACCTGCGGGAGCTGCCCGCGCTGGGCGGGGTCTGCTGGGAGCGCCACCAGGACCTGGTCCGGGCGATCGAGGCCCGCGACTCGGTCGGCGCGCACCGGATCGTCTGCGAGTACAACCTGTACACCGTCCGGCTGCTGGCCGGGCTGGCCGGCCAGCCGCTGGAGTCGGTGACGGTCCTGGGGCTGCTCACCGAGTTCGTCGGGCAGGAGCCGCCACCGGTGCCGGTCGAGCCCCCGCCCGCGCCGCCGGCCCCGCCGGAGCCGGCCGCCGGGCCCGTGGCCGGTGCCGCCGGCGCCGAGCGCGGCCGCCGCGGCGACGAGGTGGGCCGGGAGCTCGGCCGCGAGCTGGGCCTGGGCCTCGGCCTGGTGCCGCAGCCGCGCACCACCCCGTACGGACGGTTCGGCCGACGGCTTCCGGAGCCGCCCCCGGAGCCCCCGCGGGGACGCTCCGACCCGCACGCCGCGCCGGGCCGGTAGGGTGGGCGGGCGTCGGACCGGGCGCCCGCGAGAGGGCCGTCCGGGTACCGGCCCAGCCCCCGTCGTCGCCCCGTCTCCGCGGGCGATCCCCGCCTCCGGAGAGGAACGCCCGGCCATGGCCTGCGACCTCTGGCTCGTCCCGCTGGTGGACGTGCTGAGCCAAAGCCCCGACAACCCCTTCCGGGACGACCTCGCGCTCTACAACGCGGTGCTCGCCTCGAACGGACTGCCCGAGGTGCCGGTCTACCGCTTCGTCCCGGGTATCAGCGGCACGGTCGAGCCGATAGCCGCCTTCGACTACGACGCGCTGCACTTCCTGCGCCGCGCCTACCTGTTGGGCCTCTCCGGACTGGACGTCACCCCGGTCGACGCGCTCGGCGGCGACTACGAGCAGCTGCTGGAGATGTTCGAGGCCGGCGCCGAACAGTCGCACCTGGTCTGGCACTTCGACCACGCCGGAGCGTACGTGCCGGTCGAGTTCGCGACGCCGCTGGTGGACGACACGCTGCTCGCCTCCGGCGGGCCGCTCGGCTCCAGCCACGGGCTGCTGCGCGAACTCCAGGCCGTCGCACCGCTGCTGGGCATCGATCCGCTCAACCCGCCGGGCCCGACCAGGCCGCTCGGCCCGACCGGCCTGGAGCAGCCGTTCGGGCCGCCGATCGACGACGTGCACCCCTTCGCCCGGGAGCGGCACGCCTGGGCGGGCCTGTACGCGGCGGCGACCAGGAGCGTCGCCCAGGGCTCGATGATCGTCTTCGCCTGACCCCGGCTCCCGGCCGCCGTCCCTGGTCCACGCCCTAGCGCAGCGGCCCCTCCGGCGGCCGCTGGCGCGGCATGGTGGGCCGGGTGCCCGGCGGCGGCAGCACCCGCACCTGGGCGCCCACCCCCGGCTCGCTGCGCCCGCCCCAGGCCCCGCCGGTCTGGGTGGGCAGCTGGGTCATCGAGGCGCGGAACTCCAGCATCCACTCCGAGGTCTCGGAGCGGACCATGTCCGAGACGTCCTCGCAGAACCGGCGCAGCACGCCCAGGCAGCGCTCGGCGGCCTCGCCCGCGGTGCCCTCCGTCGGGCCGAGCACCTCGCGCACGCACTCCGAGGCCCAGTCGAACTGGAAGGCCTCCAGCCGGCGTTGCAGGGCCTGCCCGGTGGAGACGTCCCGCATCCAGCCGGAGGTGAGGCCGAAGACGCGGTCGGCGGCCAGGCAGGCGGCGGAGAGCGCGAAGCCGACGTAGCCCCAGCCGGTGCCGTGCGCGAAGGCGCCGGCCAGCTCGACCAGCGGGGCGACCACCCCGCCCACCGCGAAGCCGGCCGCGCCGAACCGCAGCAGCCGCGCCCAGTGGCGCTTCCAGATGCGGTCCCGGCGGTACCACTCGATCGCCTCGACGGCCCGCTCCTCGGACCACCGGTACAGCTCCTCCAGCCGCTCGGCGGGCTCGCCCCAGTCCCCGAGCGGGAACTGTCGGGTGCTCAGATCGGCTCGGCGGCGGGTGGAGGCCCGCCGGACGACGGCGGCGGCGGGCGGGTCCTCCTCACCGATCTCCTTGCCCCAGGCACTCTCCTCGGGCTGCATTTCCGGCTGGCTCACCTGTGGGGCTCCCTGTGGCGGGCGGACTGCTGGTCTGTCGGCGCAACGGCTGACGTGGTGTCCGCCGGTGGTTCTCCAACAGCACTTCTTACCGCCAAATGGCTGACCGTGGGGGCGCTTCTCCGGTGATCGTTACCGGTTTCGGCCAACGGAGGCCGAGGTGGGCGGGTTGCGGGAGGCGGCGAGATTTCACCCGTCCGAGCGAGGCTCCGGTGACCGCCCGTCGTGACGCGGACACCCGCTGCCGAACCGGCCCCGCCGGGCTTGGAGGATCCTCCGACCCGCTGCGCGCACGGATTCTCCCGGCTGGAGGATCAGACGGGACCGGAGAGCGGTCGGAACAGGCCACCGACTACGCTGCCAGGCGTGAAGGTCCTCGTCATCGGCGGCGGCGCCCGCGAACACGCCCTGTGCCGCTCCCTGTCCCAAGATCCCGCAGTGACCGCACTGCACTGCGCCCCCGGCAACGCCGGGATCGCGCAGGTCGCGACGGTCCACCCGGTCGACCAGCTGGACGGTGCGCAGGTCGCCGCGCTGGCCGGCCGGCTCGACGCCGACCTGGTCGTGGTCGGCCCGGAGGCCCCGTTGGTGGCCGGCGTCGCGGACGCCGTCCGGGCGGCCGGCATCCCGGTGTTCGGCCCGTCCGCCGAGGCCGCCCGGCTGGAGGGCTCGAAGGCCTTCGCCAAGGACGTGATGGCCGCCGCCGCCGTCCCCACCGCCCGCTCCTACGTCTGCACCACCGCCGCCGAGGCCGCCGAGGCGCTGGACGCCTTCGGCGCCCCGTACGTGGTGAAGGACGACGGCCTGGCCGCCGGCAAGGGCGTCGTGGTCACCTCCGACCGCGAGGCCGCGCTGGCGCACGCCGCCGCGTGCGAGCGGGTGGTCATCGAGGAGTACCTGGACGGCCCCGAGGTCTCGCTGTTCGCGATCACCGACGGCACCACCGTCGTCCCGCTCCAGCCCGCCCAGGACTTCAAGCGCGCGCTGGACGGCGACGAGGGCCCCAACACCGGTGGCATGGGTGCCTACTCGCCGCTGCCGTGGGCGCCCGCCGGGCTGGTCGAGGAGGTCCTGGAGACGGTCCTCCAGCCGACCGTGGACGAGCTGCGCCGCCGCGGCACCGCGTTCTCCGGCCTGCTGTACGCGGGCCTGGCGCTCACCTCGCGCGGCACCCGGGTGATCGAGTTCAACGCCCGCTTCGGCGACCCGGAGACCCAGGTCGTGTTGGCCCGGCTGCGCACCCCGCTGGCGGGCGTGCTGCTGGCCGCCGCCAACGGCACCCTGGAGCAGCTGGAGCCGCTGCGCTGGGACGAGGGCGCGGCCGTCACCGTGGTCGTCGCCTCCGAGGGCTACCCGGCCGCCCCGCGCACCGGCGACCCGATCGAGGGCCTGGCCGAGGCGGAGGCGGACGGCACCGCGTTCGTGCTGCACGCCGGGACGAAGGCCGACGGGGACGGCCGGGTGCTGAGCGCCGGCGGCCGCGTCCTGTCGGTCACCGCGACCGGCGCCGACCTGGCCGAGGCGCGCGAGCGCGCGTACGCCGCGGTGGACCGGATCTCCCTGAAGGGCGGCCAGCACCGCACCGACATCGCGCTCAGGGCGGCCACCGCCTGAGGCGTCCGTGCCCGCCCCGCCCGCGGCCCCCGTACGAACCGCTCGTACGGGGGCCGCGGCGCGTCCCGGCCCGGTGCGGGCGGCCGCCGGCAGGCGCGAGCGAGGCTCGAACGCCCGAGCCCACCGGTCAACCCCATGGGCGCAGTGCCGCGGGCGTTTCGGGGCCGGAGGGGCGGTGGGGGCGGACGCACCGTTCGGCCGACGGATTCCAGCCCATCGGGTGACAGCACCCGCATCCGGCTGACGCAACCGGCTGCCCGGCCTTATGGTGCGCTGGATCGCGGTGCGCGGCGCCCGCGCGCCGGGGTCGCCGCCGGGTAGCGGTGCTCCCACGGGGGGATGCTGGACGGCGTCCGGTCGGGCGGTCCTCGGGTGCTTCGCACCGGACCGGCCGTCGGCGACCGGTCGGCGCCACCGGAACGTCCGGGCCGGCGTCACCGGGACGACCGGCCGGTGTCACCGGGACGAGTGGAAACCGGGGTGATCCGGAACGCCCACCCGGACCGGGGCGTCGAAAATGTCAGTAGCGCCACGCAGCATGCACTACCGGGGATCGGACACCTCCGCTTCCCGGTCGGAACTGATCGTTTCGAGTCGGCTCAGGGCCCGAAGCCGGGCGCCCGAGGGCTCCGAAGGGGGTGCCGCACCGTATGGCCGCAGTCGACAACGCGCGCGCTCACGCCCAGGCGGTCCTGCGGGTCCGAGGCCTCGCCCGGGCCGCCGCCGTCCTGCCCGCCGCCGTCGCGGTGGTCCTGCTCGCGGGCCGGTTCACCGGCCGGATCGGCGCGCCCGGGGCCGCCGACGCGACGGGCTGGGACGTCGTCCGCTGGGTGGTCTGCGCGGTCGCCGCGCTGACCCTGCTGGTGGCCGGGCTGACCGCCCGGGCCCTGCGCCGGGCCGTCCCGCCGCACACCCCGGCCGTCCCGCTGGACCGCGCCGGGGCCCCCGAGCTGTACCGGCTGATCGACGAGCTGGCGGACCGGCTGGACGTGCCCGCGCCCTCCGCCGTCGCCCTCACCCCGGACTGCGACAGCTGGCTGGAGGACGTCCCGGCGACCGGCCGGCCGTCCCCGTCCCCGTCCCCGTCCTTGCCTCCGGCGCAGGCGCCGGGCGCTGCGCGGGATCCCGCGGAGCCCGCCCCCGTCCTGGTGATCGGCTCGCCCTTCCTCTGGTGGATGCGGGCCGGCGAGCTGCGCGCCCTGCTGGCCCCCGTGGTGGCCGGCACCGCCGCCTCCGCCGACCCGGAGATCGCGGCCGCCCGCCGCTTCCTGCGCCGCCTGGACGCCTGCCTGGACTCCGGCGGCGGCGTGGCCCCCGGCCTCGGCGGCGGCACCCTGGCCGCTCCGCCCCGGCCGCCCCGGCGGGGGCCGGCGGGCCTCGCCGACCGGGTCGTGCGCCGAGTGGTCCGCCGCCTGCTCGGCGCCTGCCGGGGCCACTCCGCCGAGCTGGAGCGCTCGGTCGCGGCCTGGGCCTCCGAGCAGGCCAGGTCGGTCGACTACGGCCTGCGGATCGCCGCCCAGGAGCAGGTCGGCCTGGCCTACGCGGGCTGGGACCGGCTGCTCACCCGGGTCGCGCTGCCCGCCTGGCGGCTCGGCCGCCACCCCTCGCACCTCAACGCCGGCGTGGTCGCCGCGCTCACCGAACTGTCCCGGCGCGACCGGCTGGCCGACGGCTACGGCAGCCGGCTCGGCGACCGCCCCGCCTGCGACCTGCTGGAGGAGCCCGGAACCGTCGACCGGGCGGTCTCCCGGCTCGCCGCGGACCTCTTCTTCGGCCGCCCCGCGGCCGGCGGCTGGCACGAGCTGGAGTGGCCCGACTACCCGGCCGAGGTGGTGGACGCCGGCTGGCGGGCCGGCGCCGCAGCGCTCCAGACCGCGCTGGACCGGCTCGCCCCGCAGGCCCGCCCCGGCGCCCCGACCCTCACCCGGCTGCTCGGCCGGCTCGCCGAGGGCGACGGCGAACTGCTGGCCGCCGCGCTCACCGCCCAACTGGCCCGCACCACCGCCCCGGCCCCGCTGCTCGAACCCGACCGCAGCGGCCGCGACCTGCTGGTCGACCACGTCACCGCGATGGTCTGCTGCGCCGCCGTGGACACCGCGGGCGGCGTCCCCGGCCTGGACTGGCTGGACGGACCGGTGCTGCTGCTCCGCGGGGTGCGCCGCACCGACCTGGCCGGCCCCGTCGCCCAGGCCGTCGAGCAGGGGCAGGACGGCCCGCTGCGCGCCTGGCTGGACGCCGCCGACGTCCGCCTGGAGAAACCCGTCCGCCTCTGACGTCCCGGGCGTCCCAGGAGGGCGCTCGGGCCTGCGCTGCGCGCCCCCAAAAAGACCGGCTGCCAGGCGTCTTCGCAGGCCGGAGGCCCTGTCCGGGAGGCGCGTGAGATTGCCCGCACCAATCGCTACCGGAGGGTGACCTCGCGGCAGCACTCTGTGGTGTATTAGACCGCACGCACATCCGGGGGGCACGTGCCAACCGGGCGGAGGTGCACCTGGGAGGGGCGCGTGGGGACGGAACTCAACCGCCGCTGGGAGTCGGGGACGCACGCCTACAGCGTCTCGGACCCCTTCGGCCAGGGCCCGCTGCCCTGGCTGCGCAGCCCGGACCAGTACCTGGCCGGGGCGGAGGGCGCCGTCCCCTGGTACGTCTCGGTGGACGCCCCCGGCCAGCAGCCGCTCGCCGCGGGCACCCGCCCCAAGCCCTCGGTCGGCAGCCCGCAGGGCGCCAACGACGTGGACCAGCAGATCAAGGGCTTCGCCTCGGCCGGGGTGATCCGCCCCGGCGGCTCGGTGGACTTCCGGGTCACCGTCAACCCGCCCCGCGAGTTCACCGTGGACGTCTTCCGGATCGGCCACTACGGCGGCGACGGCGCCCGCTTCATGACCACCACCCCGCACATCGCCGGCCTCGCCCAGCCCGCCCCGCTGGTGGCGGACCGGACGGTCTCCTGCCACCACTGGTGGCACTCCTGGCGGCTCCAGATCCCGTCGCACTGGAAGCCCGGCGCCTACGTCGCCGTGCTGACCACCGCGGACATGCTGCACCGCAGCCACATCCCCTTCACCGTCCGGGACCCGGACGACCGGGCGCGCGCCGCCGAGCTGCTCCTGGTGCTCCCGGACGTGACCTGGCAGGCGTACAACCTGTTCCCCGAGGACGGGCGCACCGGCGCCAGCCTCTACCACGCCTGGGACGGCCGGGGCGGGCTGGTCGGCGAGCAGGAGGCGGCCGTCACCGTCTCCTTCGACCGCCCGCACGCCACCGCCGGGCTGCCGCTGCACGTCGGCCACGCGTACGACTTCATCCGCTGGGCCGAGCGCTTCGGCTACGACCTCTCCTACGCCACCGCCACCGACCTGCACGCCGGCCTGGTGGACCCGTCCCGGCACCGGGCGCTGGTCTTCCCCGGCCACGACGAGTACTGGTCCGAGCCGATGCGCCGGGCCGCCGAGCGGGCCCGGGACGGCGGCACCTCGCTGGTGTTCCTCTCCGCCAACACCATGTACTGGCGGGTCGAGCTGACCGCCGCCCCCTCCGGCGAGCCCAACCGGCTGCTCAACTGCCGCAAGCGCCAGAAGGTCCGGCCCGGCTCCCCGGCCGCCGGTGCGCCGGGCGCGGCCAGCGCGCTGTGGCGGGACGCCGGGGAGCCCGAGCAGCAGCTGCTCGGGGTCCAGTACTCGGGGAGGGTCGCCGCGCCCGTCCCGCTGGTCGCCCGGCACACCGCGCACTGGTTCTGGGACGGCACCGGCCTCCAGGAGGGCGAGGAGCTGCCCGGGCTGGTCGCCGGCGAGGCCGACCGCTACTACCCCAAGGTGGCGCTGCCCGAGTACGTCGAGCGGGTGCTGCTGGCCCACTCGCCCTACCAGGACCCGGCCGGCCGCACCCGCTACCAGGAGACCTCGCTCTACCGGGCGCCCAGCGGCGCGTACGTCTTCGCGGCCGGGACCTTCGCCTGGTCGCCCGCGCTGGGCCGCCCCGGCCTGACCGACGAGCGGATCCAGCGGGCCACCGCCAACCTGCTGGACCGACTCTGCAAGAACTAGCGCACGGGCGTCGTGAAAGACTGCGGGGGCAGTGACCTCCCCTTTCGCCGTGCCCCGCGCCGCGAACGACCCCTGAGGACTGAACACCTTGAGCGGATTTGTCACCAAGCCCGAGCCGGTCCAGGTACCCGGCCTGGTCCACCTGCACACCGGCAAGGTGCGCGACCTCTACCGCACCGAGGCGGGCGAGCTGGTCATGGTGGCCAGCGACCGGACGTCCGCCCACGACTGGGTGCTGCCGAACGAGATCCCCGACAAGGGCCGCATCCTCACCCAGCTCTCGCTGTGGTGGTTCGAGCGGATCGCCGACATCGTCCCCAACCACGTGCTCTCCACCGAGGTCCCGGCCGGCGCCCCGGCCGACTGGAAGGGCCGCACCCTGATCTGCCGCAGCCTGGACATGGTCCCGGTCGAGGCGGTCGCCCGCGGCTACCTGGCCGGCTCCGGCCTGGCGGAGTACCGGGAGAGCCGCACGGTCTGCGGCATCGCGCTGCCCGAGGGCCTGGAGAACAGCTCCGAGCTGCCCGCCCCGATCTACACCCCGGCGCTCAAGGCCGAGGTCGGCGAGCACGACGAGAACGTCTCCTACGAGGAGACGGCGCGCCGGATCGGTGCCGAGCTGGCCGCCCAGCTGCGCCGCACCACCCTGGACGTCTACGCCCGGGCCCGGGACATCGCCCGCGAGCGCGGCATCATCCTGGCCGACACCAAGTTCGAGTTCGGCCTGCTGGACGGCGAGCTGGTGATCGGCGACGAGGTGCTCACCCCGGACTCCTCCCGCTACTGGCCCGCCGACCAGTGGCAGCCGGGCCGCTCGCAGCCGTCCTTCGACAAGCAGCTGATCCGCGACTGGCTGGTCTCCCCGGCCTCCGGCTGGGACCGCTACGGCGAGCAGCCGCCGCCGGCGCTGCCGAGCGAGATCGTCGAGCGGACCAGGGCCACCTACATCGAGGTGTACGAGCGGCTGACCGGCACCAGCTGGGCCTGAGCCCGGCGACGGCCGCCCGCGGGCGCCACGGACCTCAGATCCAGCCGTGCTCGCGGGCGATCCGCACCGCCGCGTGCCGGTTCTCGGCGCCCAGCTTGGTGGCCGCCGAGGACAGGTAGTTGCGCACGGTGCCCTGGGAGAGCGAGGCGCGTTCGGCGATCCCGGCGATCGAGGTGCCGTCCGCGGCCAGCTCCAGCACGTCCGTCTCGCGCGGGGTCAGCGGGGTCTCCCCGGCACTGATCGCGTCGGCCGCGAGCTCCGGATCCACGTACCGGCCGCCGGAGCGCACGGTGCGGATGATGCCGGCCAGGTCCGAGGCCGAGACGGTCTTCGGCAGGAAGCCGCGCACCCCGACCTCCAGGGCCCGCTTCAGGTAGCCCGGGCGGCCGTGGCCGGTGACGATCATGCAGCGGCAGTCCGGCAGCAGCAGCCGCAGCTGGTCGGCCACCTCGATGCCGTCCCGGCCCGGCATCTGGAGGTCCAGCACCGCGACGTCCGGGCGGTGCGCCGTCGCCATCGCCAGGGCCTCCGTGCCGGAGCCGGCCTGGGCGACCACCTCGATGTCGTCCTCCAGCGAGAGCAGCGCGGCCAGCGCGCCCCGGATCAGGTGCTCGTCGTCGGCGAGCAGGACGCGCACGGGCGCGGCGTTCTCGGTCATCGGGCGGTTCTCTTCCTCGACGGGGGAGCGGGACGGTGGCTCAACGGGGGAGCGGGACGGTGGCGAGCATCCGGAAGACGCCCGCTCCGGCGGCCGGCACGGTCAGCTCGCCGTCGTGGGCGGCGAGCCGCTCGCGCAGCCCGTGCAGCCCGGTGCCGCTGCCCTGGGAGGGGAACGGGACGGCGGGCACCCCGTCATTCTCCAGCTCCAGCACGGCCCGCCCGTCCGCGGTGCGCAGCCGGATCAGGCAGCGGCCGGCCTCGCTGTGCCGCAGCACGTTGGTGGTGGCCTCGCGGATCACCCAGCCGAACACCGACTGGACCGGGGCCGGCAGCTCGTCGGCGTGCTCGCCGAGGTCGATCTCGCAGTCGATGTCGGCCGAGCGCAGCACCGCCCGGGCGCCGATCGCCTCGGCGTGCAGGTCGGCGGTGCGGTAGCCGCGGATGACGTCCCGGACCTCGCGCTGGGACTCCTGGGCGATCTTCTGCACCTCGGCCATCTGGTCGGCGGCCTCCGCGCGGCCCCGGCGGGCGAGCTGGACGGCGAGCTCGCTCTTCAGCGCGATGGTGGTGAGGTTGCGGCCCATCACGTCGTGCAGGTCGCGGGAGAAGCGCAGCCGCTCCTCGGCGACGGCCAGCCGGGACTGCGCCTCGCGGGCGGCGTCCAGCTCCCAGACCACCGAGGTCAGCCAGGCGAAGCTGCGGCAGGTCCCGCCGAGGAGGGGCAGCATGACCAGGGCGCCCAGCAGCAGTCCGGCGGTGCCGGCGACGCCGTGCCCGGCCAGCACCATCGCCGGCGCCACCAGCAGGAAGCCGCCCAGGGCGGCCAGCGCCGCCCTCGGCAGCGACAGCCCGACGGACGCCGGGCCGAAGGCCATGGCGAGCAGGAGCACCGTGATCGTGGCGGGGAAGGCCGTCCCCTGGGCGCCGTCCGCCCCGCCGGCGTCCGGCCCGAGCAGCAGGACGGCCCAGGAGCCGACCACCGCGAACGCGCCGCTGACGGCCAGCCGGCGGAGGTGGTCGGTGGGACGCCCCAGGTAGTGGTCGAGCGAGGCGCGGCAGGCCCGCAGGCCCAGCAGTGTCGAGGCGAGCGCGACCAGCAGGGTGGTCCGCACCGCCGGGAGGGAATCCTCCCGGCCGGCGTGCGCCCCGGCGACGACCAGCGTGCTCGGCAGCACCAGCAGCGGCATCGTGTAGAGCGACCAGCGGAAGTACAGCTCGGTGCGCTGGGGCTTGCTCAGGTCGGTCCAGCGCCGGAGCGGCGACCGCATTCTCAATTCCTCTGCCCCCAGTTCGACCACGATCCTGCTTTCGGCCTTCATATCAGAGGTCGGACCGGGGGCATTCCTTCGGATTGCCGCTCCATGGTCAGCGGCGGGGCTCCCAGCGGAAGTAGCGCACCGCGCCCCAGACCGCCAGGCCCAGCCAGATCGTCCCGGTCACCAGGTGCGGGCCGGCCGCGCCCCAGGAGCCGGCGAAACCGGTCGCGGCGGCCGAGCCGTCGGTGCCGAACCAGCCGACGCGGACCAGCTGGAAGGCCGGGGTGGTCGGCAGCAGGCGGCAGATGTCGGCCAGCTGCCTGGGCATGACCTCCAACGGCACGAACAGGCCGGAGCCGAGCTGCATCACCAGCATGAACGGCAGGGTGGTGATGCCCGCGCTCTCCACCGTCCTGGTGAAGGCGCTGGACAGCGCGGCCAGGGCGATCATGGTGGCCAGTGCCAGCAGCAGGCCGACCAGCATCAGCACCGGGTTGACCGGCACCGCCAGGTGCAGGCCGAGGCTGCCGCCGATACCGATCAGGGCGGCCATCAGCAGGGCGAGCGCGAGCGAGGGGACGGCGGTGCCGAGCAGGATCTCGATGTCCCGGGCCTCGCCGGTGCGCAGCCGCTTGAGGACCAGCTCGCCGCGCCGGCCGACGTAGGCGGCGGTCAGGTTGTAGTACACGACGAAGGCCAGGATCATTCCGACCGAGCCGTAGACCAGCAGCGAGTCGACGTCCAGGCCGGGGTTGGACTCGGCCTGCTGGGAGAGCGTGCTCTTCAGGGTGAAGACCAGGACCAGCGGCAGCACCAGGGCGGTGAACAGGGCCGTGCGGTTGCGCATCAGCAGGGTGGCCTCGGCCCGGCCGAGGGCGAGCAGTCGGCGGACGGCGGTGCTCCGCGGGGCGGTGGCGGTGGGGACGGCGGTGGTCATCGAGCGGATCCGATCAGGCGGCGGGCGGGGCGGTCGGCGGCGGCGGGCGCCTGCGGGGGGCTCTGGTGGGCGGCCTCGGAGGCGATCGCGAGGAAGGCCTCCTCCAGCGAGGCGCTGCGGGCGTCCAGGGCACCGAGCGCGATGCCGTGGTGGCGGGCCCAGCCGAGCAGGTCGGTGAGGACGTCCTGGAGCGCGAGGGTCTGCACGGTGACCTTGCGGCCGTCGATGCCGATCTCGGCCCCGGCCAGGACGGGCAGCGCGACCCCGGCGAAGTCGGGCAGTTCGAAGGTGATCCGGGAGGGCCGGCCGGCGATCACCTCGGCGACGGTGCCGGCGGTGACGACCCGGCCGCCGTGCATGATGGCCAGCCGGTCGGCCAGCTCCTCGGCCTCCTCCAGGTAGTGCGTGGTCAGCAGCACCGTGGTGCCCTGGGCGCGCAGCTCCCGGACCAGCCGCCAGACGGCGGCCCGCGCCTCCGGGTCGAGGCCGGTGCTGGGCTCGTCCAGGAAGAGCACCTCGGGGCGGCCGAGCAGGGCCATCGCCAGGTCCAGCCGGCGCTTCTCGCCGCCGGACAGCTGCTTGACCCGGACGTTCGCCCGGTGGCCGAGGCCGACCAGGTCCAGCGCCTCGGCGACGGGCCGGGCGCCGCTGGTCATGCCGGCCCAGGTGCGGCCGGTCTCGGCAGCGGTGAGCTCGCCGGAGAAGCCGCCCTCCTGGAGCATGATGCCGATCCGCGGGCGGACGGCGGCGCGCTCCCCGAAGGGGTCCCGGCCGAGCACCCGGACGCTGCCTCCGGTGGGGGCGGCGAGGCCCTCGATGACCTCCATGGTGGAGGTCTTGCCGGCCCCGTTGGTGCCGAGCAGGGCGAACAGCTCACCGCGGCGGACGGTCAGGTCGACGCCGCGGACGGCGTGGTACCCGGTGGTGCCGCCGCCGTAGTGGCGGTGCAGGTCGGTGACCTCGATCACGTCGTCGCTGGGGCGGGAGGGCCGGCTCGTTTCCATGCCCCAAGCCTTCCGCCGGCCGGGCCCCGCGGGCAGTGCGCGGTGTCATGACATCGCGGTGCGGACGCACGGGTCGGCGATGACAAATGTCATGGCCGATATCGCCGGGAGCCGGAACGGCAGTCGGAGCCGCAGCCGCCGTAGCCGGACTCCGAGTCCGAGCCGACTCCGGGGTGCCGGCTTCCGACGGGGAATGCCGAAGGGCCCCCTCGACGAGGGGGCCCTTCGGATCGGAGCGGACGACGAGATTCGAACTCGCGACCCTCACCTTGGCAAGGTGATGCTCTACCAACTGAGCCACGTCCGCAGGTCAAACTATTGAGTTGTGCTGTGCTCGCGCACTGCGAGCGGACGACGAGATTCGAACTCGCGACCCTCACCTTGGCAAGGTGATGCTCTACCAACTGAGCCACGTCCGCACGGTGCCTGGTGGGGCACCGGCCGCCTCTTCGGATCTCTCCGTTGCGGCGACGAGGAATACTCTACAGCATCGTTCGGGGTGGTCGCCCCACCCTTTCGGTCCGGGCGGGCGGGGCGACCGGGAGCGGGCTCCCGCGGGGCTCAGTTCGCCTCGGCGAACGCCTCGTACACGTGCTTGGGGATGCGGCCGCGGGCCGGCAGCTCCATCCCGCGGGACAGGGCCCAGGCGCGGACGGCGGCCGGGTCCGGGGTGAGGGCGGTCCGACGGAAGGACTTTCCGGTGCGGCTCTGGCGGCGGCCGGCGGCGACGAACGGAGCGAGGGCCTCCCGCAGCTTTTCCGCGTTGTCCACGGACAGGTCGATCTCGTACGACTTCCCGTCGACGCCGAAGTGGACGGTTTCCGCGGCGGCGCCGCCGTCCAGGTCGTCGGAGAGCGTGACAACTACACGCTGAGCCATGGGTGTCAATCCTCTCGGGCAATTCGGCCGCCGGTCCGAGGGGGTACCGGGGCCTGATGTGCACCAACTCGCGCAAGCACGTACGGGCGGGCCGGGCGGCTCGCCTGATACGCAGCACTTGCCGCGACAGGTGGCCCTATTCTGCACCCGAAGGGCGCCGAAATCGAAGAGTCCGGCATTCTTTTCCGGATATTCACGTCTCTTCGCGGGGATCCTTGATACCGGCGTGCGGGACGGGCGGATCTGTCCCCAAGTGCCGTATTCGGGTGTTCTCCGGAGGTCCGGGTTCCGAGTGCCGAATCCCGGGAAACCCGGTGGTGCCGGCGGGCGGTGAGGGGCCCGGATCCCTTGCGGCGTAAGGGTCTCGGGTCTACGCGCGTCGCTATGCCCGGCCAGCAATCCTGCCCGAAACCACCGGTAGTCTGGAGTTCCCCCGCCTCACCGAAGACACCACCGGGAGTGCCAGTGGCACGCGTCGTAGTCGACGTCATGCTCAAGCCGGAGATCCTCGACCCCCAGGGACAGGCGGTGCAGCGCGCACTGCCCCGTCTCGGATTCACCGGGATCGCCGACGTCCGCCAGGGCAAGCGTTTCGAGCTGGATGTGGAGGGCCCGGTCGACGACGCGGCGCTCGCCCGTATCCGCGAAGCCGCCGAGACCTTTCTCGCCAACACCGTGATCGAGGACTTCACCGTCCGGGTCGAGGAGGAGGGCAAGTGACCACCCGCGTAGGCGTCGTCACTTTCCCCGGCTCCCTCGACGACCGCGACGCCCAGCGGGCGGTCCGCCTCGCCGGCGCCGAGCCGGTCGCCCTCTGGCACCGTGACAAGGATCTCCACCAGGTCGACGCCGTCGTCCTGCCGGGCGGATTCAGTTACGGCGACTATCTGCGCTGCGGTGCCATCTCCCGCTTCTCGCCGGTGATGGAGACCGTCATCGAGCAGGCGAAGCTCGGAATGCCCGTCCTCGGTATCTGCAACGGCTTCCAGGTGCTCTGCGAATCGCACCTGCTGCCCGGGGCGCTCACCCGGAACGACTCGCTGCACTTCGTCTGCCGCGACCAGAAGCTGCGCATCGAGAACGCCGGCACCGCCTGGACCGGGGATTACGCCGAGGGCCAGGAAATCGTCGTGCCGCTGAAGAACGGCGAGGGCCGCTTCGTCGCCGACGAGCGGGTGCTGGACGAGCTGGAGGCGCAGGGCCGGGTCGTCGCCCGTTACCTGGACGTCAACCCGAACGGTTCGTACCGCGACATCGCCGGCATCACCAACGCCGCCGGAAACGTCGTCGGCCTGATGCCGCACCCGGAGCACGCCGTGGAGCCGCTCACCGGTCCGAGCACCGAGGGCCTGGGCTTCTTCACTTCCGTCCTGAAGCAGCTGGTGAACGCCTGATGAGCCTCGACACCGTCAAGAACGCCGAGCAGACCCCGGACGCCGCCCAGCCCTGGGCCGAGCTCGGCCTCAAGCAGGACGAGTACGCGCGCATCCGGGAGATCCTGGGCCGCCGCCCGACCGGCGCCGAGCTCGCCATGTACTCGGTCATGTGGTCGGAGCACTGTTCGTACAAGAGCAGCAAGGTCCACCTGAAGCAGTTCGGCGAGAAGAAGCCGGACTCGGACGCGATGCTCGTCGGCATCGGCGAGAACGCCGGCGTCGTCGACGTCGGCCAGGGCTACGCCGTCACCTTCAAGGTCGAGTCGCACAACCACCCGTCGTACATCGAGCCCTACCAGGGCGCGGCCACCGGCATCGGCGGCATCGTGCGCGACATCCTGGCGATGGGCGCCCGCCCGGTCGCCGTGATGGACCCGCTGCGCTTCGGCGCGGCCGACCACCCGGACACCCGCCGGGTGCTGCCCGGGATCGTCGCGGGCATCGGGGGCTACGGCAACTGCCTGGGCCTGCCGAACATCGGCGGCGAGGTCGTCTTCGACTCCTGCTACCAGGGCAACCCGCTGGTCAACGCGCTGTGCGTGGGCGTCATGAAGCACGAGGACATCCACCTCGCGCAGGCCTCCGGCGCCGGCAACAAGGTCATCCTGTACGGCGCCCGCACCGGCGGCGACGGCATCGGCGGCGTCTCGGTGCTCGCCTCCGAGACCTTCGACGACACCAAGCCGGCCAAGCGGCCGGCCGTCCAGGTCGGCGACCCGTTCCAGGAGAAGCTCCTGATCGAGTGCACCCTGGAGATCTTCCGGGAGAAGCTCGTCAAGGGCATCCAGGACCTCGGCGGCGCCGGCCTGTCCTGCGCCACCAGCGAGCTGGCCTCGGCCGGCTCCGGCGGCATGCGGATCGAGCTCGACGCCGTGCACCTGCGCGACCACACGCTCTCGCCGGAGGAGATCCTCATGAGCGAGTCGCAGGAGCGCATGTGCGCGATCGTGGAGCCCGACAAGGTCGACCGCTTCCTGGAGATCTGCGAGAAGTGGGACGTCATCGCCAACGTCATCGGTGAGGTGACCGACGGCGAGCGCCTGGAGATCTTCTGGCACGGCGAACTCGTGGTGGACGTCCCGCCGCGCACCGTCGCCCACGAGGGCCCGACCTACCAGCGCCCGTACGCCCGCCCGAGCTGGCAGGACGCCCTCCAGGCCGACGCCCCGACCGCCGAGCGGCTGGCCCGCCCGACCACCGGCGAGGGCCTCAAGGCCGACCTGCTGAAGGTCGCGAGCCACCCGAACCAGGCCTCCAAGTCCTGGATCACCGACCAGTACGACCGCTACGTGCTCGGCAACACCGTGCTCTCGGTCGGCGAGGACTCGGGCATGATCCGGATCGACGAGGAGACCAACCTCGGCGTCTCGGTCGCCACCGACGGCAACGGCCGCTTCGCCAAGCTGGACCCGTACACCGGCGCCCAGCTGGCCCTGGCCGAGGCGTACCGCAACGTCGCGGCCGGCGGCGCCAAGCCGCTCGCCGTCTCCGACTGCCTCAACTTCGGCTCCCCCGAGGACCCGGACGTGATGTGGCAGTTCGCCGAGGCGACCCGCGGCCTGGCCGACGCCTGCCTGGTGCTCGGCACCCCGGTCACCGGCGGCAACGTCTCGCTGTACAACCAGACCGGCGAGGTCGCCATCCACCCGACCCCGGTGGTCGCGGTGCTCGGCGTCATCGACGACGTCACCCGGCGCACCCCGCTGGCCTTCGCCGAGGAGGGGCAGCTGCTCTACCTGCTCGGCGACACGGCGGACGAGCTCGGCGGCTCGGCCTGGTCGCAGGCCGTCCACGACCACCTCGGCGGCCTGCCGCCCAAGGTGGACCTGGAGCGCGAGCGCCTGCTCGGCGAGATCCTGATCGCCGCCTCGCGCGACGGCATGATCGACGCCGCGCACGACCTGTCCGACGGCGGCCTCGGCCAGGCGCTGGTGGAGAGCTGCCTCAAGGGCGGCCACGGTGCGCGGATCGTCGTGCCGGAGGGCCAGGACCCGTTCGTCCTGCTGTTCTCGGAGTCGGCCGGCCGCGCCGTCGTGGCGGTGCCGCGCAGCGAGGAGCTCCGGTTCAACGACATGTGCACCGCGCGCGGCCTGCCGGCCACCCGGATCGGTGTCGTGGACGGCGACAGCCTGGACGTCCAGGGCCAGTTCAGCGTCTCGCTGGCGGAGCTGAAGGACGCCCACACCGGTGTCATCGAGGCCCTGCTGGCCTGACGCACGGCTCCCGAGGGGCGGACGGTTCTTTCCGAACCGTCCGCCCCTCGGCGTATGTTGGGCCCCATGCCTGCCAAGTCCCGTACCTACCAACCGCAGAAGGTCCGCGCCGCGCTGGCCGGCCAGACCGCGGCGCTGCGTGCCGCCGTGGCCGGGCTCGACGACGGGCAGCTGGACCTGCCGACCAGGCTGGGGCAGTGGCGGGTCCGCGAGCTGCTCGCCCACCTCGCCGTCCAGCTGGAGCACGTCCCGACGCACCTGGACGACCTGCCCGCCGGCCGCGCGCCGCTGGACCTGCTGGGCTGGGTGGCCCGGGTCGGCACCGTCGCGCCGCTGCTGGACGAGCAGGCCCGGGAGCGGAGCGCGGTCGGTTTCGCCGGGGACGCGGCCTCGGTGGCGGCCGCCTTCGGCCGGGCCGCGGACGCCCTGACCGCCCTGCTGGAGCGGCCCGAGGCTGCCGACCCGGCCCGCAGGTTCGAGATCCGGCTGGGCTCGATGGCCCTCCCGGACATGCTGGTGACCAGGCTGGTGGAGACGGTCGTGCACGCCGACGACCTGGCCGCCGCGCTCGGGCAGGGGGCCTTCCCGCACGACCGCCGGGCGGTGGCCGCCGTCACCCGGCTGCTGGCCGACGCCCTCGCCGACCAGGCCCCCGGCGGTGCGGTGGAGCTGCGGGTGCCGCCGTACGCGGTCGTCCAGGCGGTGCCGGGGCCCCGGCACACCCGGGGCACGCCGCCGAACGTGGTGGAGACCGACCCGCTGACCTGGATCCGGCTGGCCACCGGCCGCCTGGACTGGGCGGCGGCGGTGGAGGCGGCCGAGGTGTCCGCCTCGGGGGAGCGCAGCGACCTGCGGGGCTACCTGCCGCTGCTCGACCAGGACACGCCCTAGCTAGGGGACGGACGGCCCGCCGAGGTAGGTGCCCTGCGCCGAGTAGGGCCAGGCGTTGGGCGTGCAGCCCTGGAGGCCGTAGATCTGCTGCATCATCGCGGGGGCGGGTCTGCCCTCGCCGGGGCAGCCCTCGTGCCCGTGGCCGATCCGGTGGCCCACCTCGTGATTGACGATCAGGGCCCGGTACTCCTCCAGCGGTCCGCTGAACTGCGGTGAACCGGTGTTCCAGCGCTTGGAGTTGACGAGCACCTGGTTGCCCACGTTGCAGTTGACCTCGCCGTGGGTGTCCAGGCCGGAGGCGCCGCAGATCCGGTCCACGGTGGCCGGCGAGGCGATCTTCACGGTGAAGTCGTACGAGCCCCCGGCGACCAGCTGGAAGCCGTTCCTGCGGTCGTTGGTCCAGCCGCGCCCGTCGCCGAGGATGCCGTGGACCTGCGCGGCGGCGGCCGGGGCGTCGATGCCGATGCCGTCCTCCACCTCGACCCGGTAGCGGCGCACGGTGCCGCGCCCGACCGGCTTGGCGGTGGCGGGGGCGACGGTGAAGGTGCCCGCACCGCTGGCGGGGCCTGGGTCCGGCGCGGTGGTGGCGGGCGGGGCGGTCGCCGTCGGCGCCGCGGTGGTGGCGGGCGGCGGGGCCTGTTCGGGCGTCGGCGCCGCGGTGGCGGCCTGTTCGGCCGACGGGGCGACCCTCGCCTGGGTGGTCGGGGTGGCGGACGGGGGCGCGGCGGGGCGGTTCAGCACGACCGCGGTGACGCCCAGCGCCAGCACCGGGACCACGAGTGCCGTGAGCATGCCAGGGCCGGGCCTGCGCCGCGGCCGGCGGCGTCGGCGACCGCCCTTCCGGGGCGGTGCGGTGCGCCGGCCGACGGATCGGGCTGCGGACATGATCTTCACACTGGCACGGCGAACGGGTGAATGTCCACACACTTCGGGTGCGCTGCGGGCACCCGCCGGGGCGGACCGTTCGGGACGGCGGTTGACCCCTGCGTCTCGGGTGGCAGACTTCAGGGCATGGCGATTCACAGGAATCTTCTCGACGGTCCCGAACCGACCCTGCTCCCGGAGGAGGAGCGGCCCTACCGGATGCTGGCGGAGGAGTCGGCCTCCCCGACCCAGGTGGCGGCCGAGTTCCCGGCCTTCTGCCTGGCCTGGGCGATGCTGGCCGACGACGCCTACGCGGCGGGCCGGTACGTCGAGTCGTACGCCTACGCCCGCACCGGCTACCACCGCGGCCTGGACGCGCTGCGCCGCAACGGCTGGAAGGGCCACGGCCCCGTCCCGTGGGAGCACCGCGGCAACCGCGGCTTCCTGCGCTGCCTGGCGGCGCTCGCCCGGGCGGCCGGCGCGATCAAGGAGACCGAGGAGGAGGCCCGCTGCTGGCAGTTCCTGAAGGACAGCAGCGCGGAGGCGTACGCGGAGCTCAAGCAGTAGACACCCCCGACAGACGGGTGCCCCCGGCGGTCTCCGCCGGGGGCACCCGTCTGTCGCGCTCGGGGCGCGGGCCCCGCGGGGTCACGCGGGGCGCGGGCCTCACTTCAGGCGCTTGCCCGCCGAACGCAGCTGCTCGGCGGCCTCGACCACGCGGGCGGCCATGCCGGCCTCGGCCAGCTTGCCCCAGGTGCGCGGGTCGTAGGTGCTCTTCTTGCCGACCTCGCCGTCGACCTTCAGCACGCCGTCGTAGTTGGCGAACATGTGGCCGGCCACCGGGCGGGTGAAGGCGTACTGGGTGTCGGTGTCCAGGTTCATCTTCACCACGCCGTTCTCCAGCGCGGTGGCGATCTCCTCGGCGGTCGAGCCCGAGCCGCCGTGGAAGACGAAGTCGAACGGGTCGGTCTTGCCGTACTGCTTGCCGATCGCGTCCTGGAGCTCGCGCAGCAGCTCCGGCTTCAGCACGACGTTGCCCGGCTTGTACACGCCGTGCACGTTGCCGAAGGAGGCGGCCAGCAGGTAGCGGCCCTTCTCGCCCAGGCCCAGCGCCTCGGCGGTGCGCACGGCGTCGTTGACGGTGGTGTACAGCTCGTCGTTGATCTCGTGGGTGACGCCGTCCTCCTCGCCACCGGTCGGGGTGATCTCGACCTCAAGGATGATCTTGGCGGCGGCGGCCTGGGCCAGCAGCTCCTGGGCGATGGCCAGGTTGTCGGCGAGGGTCTCGGCCGAGCCGTCCCACATGTGCGACTGGAACAGCGGGTCCCGGCCCTTGGCCACGCGCTCGGCGGAGACCGCCAGCAGCGGGCGGACGTAGCCGTCCAGCTTGTCCTTCGGGCAGTGGTCGGTGTGCAGCGCGACGGTGACGTCGTACTTGGCGGCGACGATGTGGGCGAACTCGGCGAGCGCGACGGCGCCGGTCACCATGTCCTTGTTGTGCTGGCCGCCCAGGAACTCCGCGCCACCGGTCGAGATCTGGATGATGCCGTCGCTCTCGGCCTCGGCGAAACCACGCAGCGCGGCGTGCAGGGTCTGCGACGAGGTGACGTTGATGGCCGGGTAGGCGAACTTGCCCGCCTTGGCCCGGTCCAGCATCTCGTTGTAGACCTCGGGAGTTGCGATGGGCATGCGATCCGCTCCTGTCGGGTTGCGGCGTACGGACGGTGCTGTCCGACGCTGTGTACGCCTTCGTGACGACTCCGTGCCGGCCCGCCGACGCGCGGCGTTGCGGTGGTGGCTCTCCGGCACGTTCGCGGCGACCTGCGCGGTACGGCCATGAGGGTGGTGTGCCACCGCGGACCGGACGCCTGTGCCATCTTCCCAGACTCGTGCCCGCGGGTCAGCAGGAGCCCGCCATGCGGAACGTCGCACGGCCCGGGCGCACGGCGGGCTGCGGGCGGCCCCGACGGGGCCGGGGAGCGGCCCGGCCCGGGCGCCGTAGGCCCGTACGCCCGCTCCGTCGGCCGGGTGCGCCCGCTATCCTGCGCCCGTGGACTACAACCAGCTGGCCGTCAACCTGCTCGACGCCAAATCCCTGATCTCGTCCCTCGGCGCCATCGGGCTGATCGCGATCATCTTCGCGGAGACCGGCCTGCTGGTCGGCTTCTTCTTCCCGGGCGACTCGCTGCTGATCCTCGCGGGTGTCGCCGCCTCGAACGCCGCCTCCTCGGTGCTCGGCGACGGCGCGAAGTTGCCGATCGCCGTCCTGCTGATCGGCTGCCCGGTCGCGGCGATCGCCGGTGCCCAGCTCGGGCACCTGATCGGCGCCAAGGTCGGACCGAAGATGTTCGACAAGCCCGACTCGAAGATCTTCCGCCGGGACTACGTGGTGAAGGCGGAGGAGTACTTCAACAAGTTCGGCTCCGGCAAGGCCGTGGTGCTGGCCCGCTTCATGCCGATCATCCGCACCTTCCTGAACCCGGTCGCGGGCACCCTGGAGATGCCCGCCCGGACCTTTTTCGTCTGGAACGTGGTCGGCGGCGTGCTGTGGACCGAGTCCATGCTGCTGATCGGCTACTTCTTCGGTGACGCGCTCGCCCCGGTGATCGACAAGTACCTGATCCCGGCGGTGCTGCTGATCGTCCTGCTGTCGGTCTCGCCGATCCTGGTCGAGGTCCTGCGCGAGCGGAAGAAGAAGCGGGCCGGCGTCGGCGCCGAGGCCGTCGACGAGGTCCAGGCCGGCGGCGGCCGGCACCGGCGGGGCTGAGCGCCCGCCGCTCCGGAAGGGCGAGGGCCGGTGCTGTTTCACGTGAAACAGCACCGGCCCTCGGTCGTTCGTCGTGCCGGACGGGTCAGAGACCCAGGTCCTCCAGGGTGTACGCGGTCACGTACTCAAGGCCCTGGGCCTCGACGGCGGCCGCGCCGCCGCGCTCCACGATGACCGCGACGCCGACCACCTCGGCACCCGCCTCGCGCAGCGCCTCCACGGCGGTCAGCACCGAGCCGCCGGTGGTGGAGGTGTCCTCGACGGCCAGCACCCGGCGGCCCTTGACCTCCGGGCCCTCGATCCGGCGCTGGAGGCCGTGCGCCTTGCCGGCCTTGCGGACCACGAAGGCGTCCAGCTGCTGCCCGCGCGCGGCGGCGGCGTGCAGCATCGAGGCGGCCACCGGGTCGGCGCCCAGGGTCAGACCGCCGACGGCGTCGTACTCCAGGTGCGAGGTCGCGTCCAGCATCACCCGGCCGACCAGCGGGGCGGCCACACCGTCCAGCGTGATCCGGCGCAGGTCGACGTAGTAGTCGGCCTCCTTGCCGGAGGAGAGGGTGACCTTGCCGTGCACGACGGCCTTGTCCTTGATCTGTGCCAGCAGGGCGTCGCGGTCGTTGCTCATGAGCGTTCAGTCTAGGGCCTGGAAGCCCGGGGCCGCCCCTGCGGCCCGCCCGGCTCAGCGCCGCCGCAGCGCCCTGACCAGCACCACGGCACCGCCCAGCAGGGCCACCGAGCCGCCGATCACCCACGGCACCGCGCTGCGGCCGCCGGTGCCCGGCACCACGATCCCGCCGGCCTCCCCGCCCCAGCGGGACGCCGCCCGGGCCCGCGCGCTGCGGGCGGGCAGCGCCGGGGCGTACGGCCCGCGCGGCGGGGCGTGGTCCACCTCCTCGGCGGACCGGCCGACGATGCTGCGGCGCACCGGGCCGCCGCCCACCGGCTCGTCCTCGTAGGCGAAGAGCGGCTCGGCGGGGAGGTCCTCGGCGACGCCGTCCTGCTCGGAGCCGGACGCCTCATCGACGTCGTCCTCCTCGTCCTCGGCGGAGCCGGTGGGCAGGCCGAAGCGCTCGGCGTCGGCGTCGGAGAAGGCGATGAGGTCGGAGAGGTCGTCGTCGAGGTCGTCGCCGGGCTGGTCCTGGCGCTCCTCGATGAAGACCACGCCGGCGTCGGCCGCGGTCTCCTCGTGGTCCTTGTCCTGCTCCTGCTCCTGCTCCTTGTCCTCCTGGGGCTGCTCGCCCTCGGGGGCGGTCAGCGCGGCGGCGAACCGGTCCAGCAGGCGGCGGCCGGTGGTGTCGAGGGTCTCCGCGTCGAACTCGGTCAGCCGGCCGGTGGCACTCAGGTCGCCGGTGAAGCGGATCACCGCGGTGCCGTCCTCGGCGCCGTCGGCGGCGCTGACCCGGACGGTGGCGGTCACCTCGCCGCTGCCGCGTGCCTCCTCGCCCTCGGCGAGCACGGTCAGCACGCCCTCCCGGCCCTCGATCAGCGACAGCACGCCCTTGTACGTGATCGTGGAGCCGCCGATCCGCAGCTTCAGCCGGCCGCCGATCTCCTCGGCGGCGCCGGCCCCGACCGCGGCCGGCTCGGTGCTCAGCCCCGGCACGCTCCGGGCCAGCAGCGCCGGATCCTGCAAGGCCTGCCGCACCTGCTCGGCGGACATCGGGACGACAACCTCATGCTCCATGTCACGGAGCCTACCGACTGGGCCCCGCCCGGTCCCTACCCACCACCACCAGATTTTCCCGCCCCACCTGTTCCCTTGGCCGTCGCACCATCGCGCCCGGGGGGTGGGGGCGGCTCCCGCCGGGGTTCGGTGGGGGGCGCGCGGGGTGAGGGCGGCCGTCCCGCCCACTGTGGCTGGGGGGAGGGCGCTGCCTCCCGGGGCTTGGTGAGAGCTGAGCGGGATGAGGGTGGCCCCGCCGGGCTTCAGCGGGCCCGGGCGGGGTGAGGGCGGCTGGGGCTGAGGCTCGGCTGCCCGGGGGACGGGGTCGCTCCCCGCCGGGGTTCGGTGGGGCCCGGGCGGGGTGAGGGCGGCCGGGGGTGGGGCGGTTCGTGTGTGCCTGTTCCTCGCGCCCCGGGGAAGGGTGTGGCTCCTGCCGGGGTCTGGTGGGGCCCGTGCGGGGTGAGGGCGGCTGGGGCTGGGCTGCTCCCGGGGTGGGCGGGGTCGCGCCCCGCCGGGGTCCGGTGGGGCCCGGGCGGGGTGAGGGCGGCTGGGGCTGGGCTGCTCCCGGGGTGGGCGGGGTCGCTCCCCACCGGGGTTCAGTGGGGCCCGGGCGGGGTGAGGGCGGCCGGGGCTGGGCTGCCCCCGGGGTGGGCGGGGTCGCTCCCCGCCGGGCTTCAGCGGGGCCCGAGCAGGGTGAGGGCGGCCGGGGGATGGGCGGGGCGCAGGGCGGTGAGGCGGGCGGTGGCGGCGCGGAGGGCGTCGGCGCTGAGGGCGCGGGGCGCCGGGGCGTCGGGGGCGAGGGTGAGCGGGGGCCGTCCGGCGGCGGCGAGGAGGAAGTCCTGGGCGTCGTCCGGCGGCCCGGGGCGGCAGCTGGCGGTGGCGCTGCCCGGCACGGCGTAGGGGACGGTCTGGAGGCCCGCCGTCCGCAGGCCGGACTCGATCTGCCAGAGGCCGTCCAGGTCGCTCCCGGCGCGTACGGCGATCCGTCCGCCGGGGGAGAGCAGCCGGGTGGCGAGGCCGTAGAACTCCTGGGAGTGGAACCTGACCGGCCCGCCGTCGGCCGGGGCCGGGAGGTCGGCGAGCACCACGTCGTACGGTCCGTCCCCGCCGGAGGCGCCCGCGAGCCGCAGCCAGGCCAGCGGGTCGGCGGCGGTGGTGCGGACCCTGGGGTCGTCCAGCGAGCGGCCGCCGAGGGCGGAGAGCCCGGGGTCGGTGCGGGCGAGCCGGGGGAGGGCCGGGTCGGTGTCGACCAGCCGGACGCTGCGGACGCCCCGGTGCCGCAGCACCTCGCGCAGGGCGAGCCCGTCGCCGCCGCCGAGCAGCAGGACCCGGGCGTCCGGCCCGGCCGCCATGGCGGGGTGGACGAGGCCCTCGCTGGCCCGGTACTCGTCGGGCCCGCAGACCGCGAGCCGGCCGTCCAGGTAGAGCCGGAGCGGGCCCTCGGCGGGGCCGGTGAGCACGATCTCCTGGGAGCGGCTGCGGGTCGCGTAGCGGACCTGGTCGCCGTAGAGGGCGTGCCGGGCGGCGCGTTCGACGGCGTCCGAGCCGGCCGCGGCCGCCGCGAGCAGGCCGAGGACCAGCAGGCAGCCGGCCCAGAGCAGCCGTCGCACCCCGGGGGCGGGTTCCTCGCGGAACAGCCAGAGCACCACGGCGGCCCCGGCGACGGCGTTGACGGCGCCCGTGAGCAGCGCGCCGTCACCCGGTCCGAGCGCGGGCAGGATCAGGAACGGGAAGGCGAGGCCGCCGACCAGCGCGCCCACGTAGTCGGCGGCGAAGAGGTCGGCGACGGCCCGCCCGGCGTCCTCGCGCCGGATCCGCTGGATGAGGGTCATCAGCAGCGGGATCTCGGCGCCGATGAGGATGCCGATCAGGCAGGTGAGGCCGACCATGGCGGCCTGGTAGCGGCCGATCCAGGCCCAGCAGGAGTAGAGGGCGAGCACGGAGAGCCCGCCGGTGAGCGCGAGCGCGCACTCGACCAGGGCGAAGGCGGTGGCGGGCCGGCTGGTGAGCCGCTTGGCGAGCAGGGAGCCGAGGCCCATCGCGAACACCATGACGGAGAGCACCACGGAGGTTTGGGTGACCGTGTCCCCGAGCAGGTAGTCGCCGAGCGCCACGAGTTCGAGCTCGTAGACGAGTCCGCAGGCCGCACAGACGAACGCGGCCATCAGGACGGACAGGCGGGCGAGCCGGGGGCGGGAGCGCAGCCGGGCCCGACGGCGGGCGGGCAGGAGCGGGGCGAGGGCTCGCCCGGGCCGGGGTGGGGCGCCGTCGTCGAGGTCCACTCGCGGGCGTGCGGGCGGACCGGCCGGATGGTTGATCACGAACAAACGCTAGGGGACGTGCGGGACGGATGGCTGCGCCCATCCGACGGACAGTGGGCGGCCTCGGATTGACGAACCGTTCCTGCGTACGATTCGTAGGCTCGTGCCGGAAGACCTGTGGCCGGAGCGGGGTTCCGGTCCGGACGGGGGGCGGTCATGCCCCGGACACCACCAGCGAGGAGCGGGTGCACACCAGCTGCCCCTCCTGCGGGTAGGCGTGCCAGGTGCGCCACAGGAGCCGCTCCGGCCCGCCCTGGGTGACCAGCGCGGTGAAGGCGCTCGGATCGCCCGGGAAGACCCCGGCGAGGCCCCGGGGGTGCCCCTCGACCAGGGCCAGCAGCTCCTGGGCCCGGGCCGCGAAGTCGTGCGGCGGCAGCGCCTCGATCCGGGCGGCGAACTCGTACTCCCAGCCGCCGACCTGCTTGGCCACCCGGGCCGGCAGCGGGGTGCGGCGGCCGGGCAGACAGGCGACGGTCTCCAGGCACTGGCCGGGGCCCGCGTCGATCACCACCTGGTGGGAGGCGCCCAGCAGGCGCAGCTGGAGGGTGCCGGACGGGTCCGGGCGGCCGCCACCGTCGAGTCTCAGGTCGCGGACGGCGAGAGCGGGCAGCGGTTCGCCGCCGAGGCACCAGGCGAGGTCACCGGCGCGGGTGTCCGTGTAGGAGGTCTGCAGTGTGGTGAGCATGCTCGGCTCCGCGTTTCAGCTCCGTGCGCGCCCACCGAGCAGCAGCGAGTAGGCCTAGGCGATGGCGAGGCTGTTCGTGGCTGTGCGGCCCTGGGCGCGGCCGACCGTGGAAGGAAGGATTCCGGCTGGAGATTCAGCAGCAGAGAAGCACGAATACGTCCTGTCCGCCGGTGATTTACCCAACTTTGTCAAGCATTCACCGTTTCGAGCACATCTGCTTCCCGGCTCTGATCGAGCCCCTGTGCGAGTCTGCACAGCGCGCGCCCCTAACACCGGATCGCGCGCCGTGCGCGCCGGGTGTGCGCTGTCCGGGTGCATCACACGCCGCCGCCCTCCAGGCTCGGGGCATGGAGGGCGGCGGAGGAGTGCCCGGAGGGTCGGCCAGATTGCCGCAACGGCGGCAAACAAGCAAGCCGATCAAGGAGGTTGATGATTCATCAGAACTGGTGTCGGATCGCGGGCAGCCCTGTTCGATGGGCGTGAAAGGGGGCGTGCAGCCCCTCAAATGCGCTGTAGACGGGCGACGGCCTCCCGGAGGACCTCGTCCTTTTTGCAGAAAGTGAAGCGGACCAGGCTAAGGCCCGCCTCCTGGTCGTCGTAGAACACCGCGTTCGGGATCGCGACGACGCCGCAACGGCCGGGCAGGGCCCGGCAGAACCCGATGCCGTCCTTCTCGCCGAGCGGGGTGATGTCGGTGGTGACGAAGTAGGTGCCCTCGGGGGTGAAGGCGCGGAAGCCGGCCGCGGTGAGGCCGTCGACCAGCAGGTCCCGCTTGCGCAGCAGGTCGGCGCGGAGCGTGTCGAAGTACGCGTCGGGCAGCCGCAGGGCCTCCGCGACGGCGTACTGGAAGGGCCCGGCGCTGACGTAGGTGAGGTACTGCTTCGCGGTGCGCACGGCCGCGACCAGTTCCGGAGTCGCGGTGACCCAGCCGACCTTCCAGCCGGTGAAGGAGAAGGTCTTGCCGGCGGAGGAGATGGTGACGGTGCGCTCGCGCATGCCGGGCAGGGCGGCGATCGGGCGGTGGACGGTGCCGAACACCAGGTGCTCGTAGACCTCGTCGGTGACGACCAGCAGGTCGTGCTCGATGGCGAGTTCGGCGACGGCGGCGAGCTCCCCGGCGGTGAGGACGGTGCCGGTCGGGTTGTGCGGGGTGTTGACCAGCAGCAGCCGGGTGCGCGGGGTGATCAGCGAGCGCAGTTCGTCGAGGTCGGGGCGGAAGGACGGGGCACGCAGGGTGAGCGGGACCCGCCGGGCGCCGGCCATGGCGATGCAGGCGGCGTAGGAGTCGTAGAAGGGCTCGAAGGCGATCACCTCGTCGCCGGGCTCCAGCAGGGCCAGCAGGGCGGCGGCGATGGCCTCGGTGGCGCCGGCGGTGACCAGGACCTCGGTGTCGGGGTCGTAGGAGAGGCCGTGGAAGCGCCGCTGGTGCTCGGCGACGGCCTGCCGCAGCTCGGGGACGCCGGGGCCGGGCGGGTACTGGTTGCCGCGGCCCTCGCGCAGCGCCCGTACGGCCGCCTCGCGGACCTCCTCGGGCCCGTCGGTGTCCGGGAAGCCCTGGCCGAGGTTGATCGAGCCGGTGGCCGTGGCCAGGGCGGACATCTCGGCGAAGATCGTCGTACCCATCCCGGCCAGTCGGCGGTTCAGCAGTGGCCTGGTACCCATCGGTGGCTCCTCACGGCTCGTCGTGAGGGCCATCCTCCGACGGCCGGTGAGCGGGGGACAAGGACGCGCACCCGCTGCCCGTCCCGGGAGCCGGGCGCTGGACGGGAACGGGAACGGGAACGGCCCGCCGCCCGCGCGGAGGCGGTGGCGGGCCGGACCGGTGTGCCGGGGCGGGATCAGGCCTCGTCGGTGCCCTCGGTGCCCTGGCCGTCCTCGCCCTCGATCTCGTTCTGGAGGCCGAGGCGCTCGACGATCCACTGCTCGAAGCCGACCGCGGCCTGGGTCCAGTTGGCGGTGGTGGTGACGAAGTAGTCCAGGTTGACGCCGGTGCCGACGATCATCTGGGCCTCGCCGATCAGGCGGACCACGCCGTCCTCGTGGGTGTGGGTGTACACCTTGGGCCAGAGGGTCTCGCGGTTCCACTCGTCGATCAGGTCGAGCACCTCGCCCTTCTTCTCCAGCGGGTACGCGCGGTCGTAGAAGGCGCGCACCGCGAAGAGCTCCTTCTGCTCGCCACGGAACATGTAGTAGACGCGGAAGCCCTCCCAGGGGGCGGTGAGGTCGCCCTCCTCGTCCACGACGTGCTTGAGCTGCATCTGGTCCAGCAGCTGGGTGACCAGGGCCTGGTCCGGGACGACGATCGGCGGCGGGCCGGCCGGTCGCCCGCCCTGGCCGCCGGGCTGGCCGCCCTGGGGAACGCCGAAGGACGGGATGGACGACGGGTCGATGCTCATGGGGGTCCTCTTCCTCAGTGCACGTGGTGGCCGGCAATGAGAGGCCGCCCTTTCCACCTCCCATCCTGCCTCATTCGGGGCTCCGCTCACAGGGGCGGCCGAGGGTGCGTCGATCTTCGTCCGGTGCTCTCCCCACCGTCCTCCGGGGGCCTCGGCGGAGGTCGGGCGGCCGGCGGTCACGGAGGGTGCGCGGGGGCGGGGGTGCGGGCCGACGGACGGGGCGCGCGTGGGGCAGGTCATGCGTCCGGCGTACCGGTTCGGCTGCCGTCGCGGCCGGATGCGGTTAGCGTGCGACGGACTCCGCCTCGCTCAAGTCCCGTACTAAACCGGGTAGTTGAGCTGCCTGGGGTGGGCTGTCCGGAACGAGCGGCGGAGGGAGCGGTGACGGGGACGGCGTGGCGCTCGGGAGCAGCTGGGCGAGGCGACCGGCCTGAGCGTGCGCTCGATCCGGGGCCTGGAGCGGGGGGTGTCCTGCCCGCGGGTGTCCACGCTGCGGCTGTTGACCCGCACCTGGGACCTGCCGGACGCCCAGGCGGCCGAGCTGCACCGGCAGGCGCCAGTGCGGCTGGCGGCGGAGCGACGCCGACGGGCCGCCCCCGCCGCCGGAGCGGAGGGGACGGCCCGTGCGCCGGGCGCCGGGGGTGCTACTTCTCCAGCGGCCCCCGGCCGCGGACGGTGAGGCGCTCGCCCGTCTCGTCCCGATCGACCACGACGGTGTCCCCGTCGTGCACCGCCCCCGACAGGATCGCCCGGGCCAGCTGGTCGCCGATCGCGGACTGCACCAGCCGGCGCAGCGGGCGGGCGCCGTACGCCGGGTCGTAGCCGGTGAGCGCCAGCCAGTCGCGGGCGGCCGCGGAGACCTCCAGGGTGAGCCGCCGTTCCTCCAGCCGCTCGCCCAGGCGGGCCACCTGGAGGTCGACGATCCGGCTCAGCTCGGCGGTGCCCAGCGGCTCGAAGACCACGATGTCGTCCAGCCGGTTGAGGAACTCCGGCTTGAACGCGGACCGGACGGTGCCCAGCACCAGCTCCCGCTTCTCCGCGTCCGGGGTGGTCGGGTCGACCAGGTACTGGCTGCCCAGGTTGGAGGTGAGGATCAGGATGGCGTTGCGGAAGTCCACCGTGCGGCCCTGGCCGTCGGTGAGCCGGCCGTCGTCCAGCACCTGGAGCAGGACGTCGAAGACCTCCGGGTGCGCCTTCTCCACCTCGTCCAGCAGCACCACGCTGTACGGGCGGCGGCGGACCGCCTCGGTGAGCTGGCCGCCCTCCTCGTAGCCGACGTACCCGGGCGGGGCACCGACCAGGCGGGACACCGAGTGCTTCTCGCCGTACTCGCTCATGTCGATCCGGACCATCGCCCGCTCGTCGTCGAACAGGAAGTCGGCCAGGGCCTTGGCGAGTTCGGTCTTCCCGACGCCCGTCGGGCCGAGGAAGAGGAAGGAGCCGGTCGGGCGGTCCGGGTCGGCGATGCCGGAACGGGTGCGCCGCACCGCGTCCGAGACGGCCTGCACGGCCTCCTGCTGGCCGATCAGGCGGCGGCCCAACTCCTCCTCCATGCGCAGGAGTTTGGCGCTCTCGCCCTCCAGCAGCCGGCCGGCCGGGATGCCCGTCCAGGAGGCGACCACGTCGGCCACGTCGTCCGGTCCGACCTCCTCCTTGACCATCGAGGCGGAGGCGTCCTCGTCCGCCGCGCGCTCCTGGGCGTCGCCGAGCTCCTTCTCGGCGGCCGGGATCTCGGCGTACATCAGCTTGGAGGCCCGCTCGAAGTCCCCGTCGCGCTGGGCGCGCTCCAGGGCCCCGTGCAGGTCGTCCAGCCGCTCCTTGAGCTCGCCGACCCGGTTGAGGCTCTTCTTCTCCTGCTCCCAGCGCGCCGTCAGCACGCTCAACTGCTCGTTGCGGTCGGCCAGGTCGCGCCGCAGCCGGGCCAGCCGGTCCACCGAGGCAGGGTCCGACTCCTTCTCCAGGGCCAGCTCCTCCATCCGCAGCCGGTCCACCGAGCGCTGGAGCTCGTCGATCTCGACCGGGGAGGAGTCGATCTCCATGCGCAGCCGGGAGGCCGCCTCGTCCACCAGGTCGATCGCCTTGTCGGGCAGGAACCGGGAGGTGATGTAGCGGTTGGACAGGGTGGCCGCGGCGACCAGGGCGGCGTCCGAGATCTGCACCTTGTGGTGCGCCTCGTACCGGCCCTTGAGGCCGCGCAGGATGGCGATCGAGTCCTCCACGCTGGGCTCGCCGACCAGCACCTGCTGGAAGCGGCGCTCCAGGGCCGGGTCCTTCTCGATCCGCTCGCGGTACTCGTCCAGCGTGGTGGCGCCGACCATCCGCAGCTCGCCGCGGGCCAGCATCGGCTTGAGCATGTTGCCCGCGTCCATCGCGGAGTCGCCGCCGGCGCCCGCGCCGACCATGGTGTGCAGCTCGTCGATGAAGGTGACGACCTGGCCGTCGGAGGCCTTGATGTCGTTCAGGACGGCCTTCAGCCGCTCCTCGAACTCGCCGCGGAACTTGGCGCCGGCGACCATCGCGCCGAGGTCCAGCGCGACCAGCCGCTTGCCGCGCAGCGACTCCGGCACGTCGCCGGCCACGATGCGCTGGGCCAGGCCCTCGACGACGGCCGTCTTGCCGACGCCGGGCTCGCCGATCAGCACCGGGTTGTTCTTCGTCCGGCGGGAGAGCACCTGGACCACCCGGCGGATCTCGTGGTCGCGGCCGATCACCGGGTCGAGCTTGCCGTCCCGGGCGGCCTGGGTGAGGTCGGTGCCGTACTTCTCCAGGGCCTTGTAGGTGCCCTCCGGGTCCGGCGAGGTGACCCGGCCGCTGCCCCGGACGTCCTTGAACGCGGCGAGCAGCGCCTTCGGGGTGGCGCCCTGCTGCACCAGCAGCTCGGCGGCCAGGCCGCCCTCGGCAGCCAGGCCGACCATCAGGTGCTCGGTGGAGACGTACTGGTCGTCCAGGTCGCTCGCGCGCTTGCCGGCCTCGGTGAGCACCGCGACGGTGTCCCGGGCGAGCTGCGGGGCGGAGACCGTCGAGCCGGTGGCGCTGGGCAGCGCGGCCGCCTGGCGGCGGGCCTCGGCGGCGACCCGGGAGACGTCGGCGCCGACCGCCTCCAGCAGGGGCCGGGCGATGCCCTCGGGCTGCTCCAGCAGGGCGATCAGGATGTGCACCGGCCTGACGTCCGGGTTGCCGGCCGCGCCCGCCTGCCGGATCGCGGTGGCCAGGGCGTCCTGGGTCTTGGTGGTGAACTTGCTGGCGTCCACTGCTGGGGGGCCTCCTCGTCGTCCTTCACTGCCGCTGCCGGGTGCTGCTCGCCCCGGCCACTGCGTACCACTGCTCGTGCCGCTGCCACTGCTCGTACCGCTGTGACAGGTACAGCATGCACTAAGTTGAGTCTATTCCGCTCAACCTTTTTCCGCTGCCCCCGTGCCCCGACTTCTCGGTGAACGTTCGGCGGGCGCCCGGGTCAGCCCCAGCAGCACCCGGGCCGGCCCGGTCGGCCGCTGCCCGGTGGGCCAGACCGCGCGCAGCGGCCGGCGCAGGTCCAGCTCCTGCGCCAGCGGCACCTCGACCAGCCGCCGGGTGGCCAGCTCCTCCGCCACCGCCAACCCGCTCAGGCAGACCGGCCCCGCCCCGGTCATCGCCGCCGCCTTCAGCGCGGTGGACGAGGCCAGCTCCATCCGCGGCCGCGCCGCGCCCCCGTACGGCCGCAGGGCCGCCTCCAGCACCTCCCGGGTGCCCGAGCCGGGCTCGCGCAGCACCAGCGGGGTCGCCGCCAGCTCGGCCCCGCTCAGCGGGGCGCGGCGGCGCGCCCACGGGTGCCCGGGGGCCACCACGACCACCAGCCGGTCCGCCGCCACCACCGCGCCGGCCAGCCCGGGCGGGGTGGACGGGCCCTCCACGAAGCCGAGGTCGGCGTCCCCGGCCAGGACGTGCCCGGCGACCTCGGCCGAGTTCGCCGTCCGCAGGGTCACCGCCGTTCCCGGGCTGGCCTCCGACAGGCCCAGCAGCCAGCCGGGCATCAGGTACTCGGCGACGGTCAGGCTGGCGACCACCCTCAGCTTGGCGTCCCGCCGCTCGCGCAGCGCGTCGATCCCGGCGTCCAGCGCCTGCGCGGCCTCCACCACCTGCCGGGCCCACTCGACGACCAGCCGGCCCGCCTCCGTCGGCCGGCTGCCGCGGGGCGAGCGGTCCAGCAGTGCGACGCCGATCTGCCGCTCCATGCCCTTGATCCGGGCGCTGGCGGTCGGCTGGCTGACGCCCAGCTCGGCCGCCGCCCGTCCGACGCTGCCCAGCCGGGCCACCGCGAGCAGCAGTTCCAGGGCGCCGAGTTCGGGGACGCGCGGGGAGAGGGCCATAGGCCCAGGCTATGCCCCCATAGGAGCCGCGGCGCTACCGGCCGCCGGGCCCCCGGGCGACGGTGGGAGCATGTCCACTCCGGCCGGTACCCGCCCGCTCGCCCGCCCCGCCGCCTGCCCCCGGCCCGACGTCGCCGCCCGCCCCCGGCCCGACCTCGCCCAGCTGGGCCCCAACTGGTACGCGGCCGTGATGGGCACCGCGATCCTGGCGAACGGCGCCGCCGTCCTGCCGGTGCGGCCGCCCGGGCTGACCGCCCTCGGCGAGGTGCTGTGGGCCCTGTCGCTGGCCGCCCTGCTGGTGCTCGCCGGGGCCCGGCTGGTCCACCTGACCCGGCACCGCGAGGCGGCCCGCGCCCAGCTGCTGGACAACCCGGCCACCGCGGTCTTCTACGGCTGCCCGCCGATGGCGCTGCTCGCGGTCGGGCTGGGCACCCTGCTGCTCGGCTCCCGGGTGATCGGCACCGGCCCGGCGGTCGCCCTGGACGCGGTGCTCTGGGGCGTCGGCACGGTGTACGCGCTGGCCGTGGCCGGCGGCATCCCGTACCTGATGATCACCCGGCACCGGGTCTCCGCGCTGGAGGCCAACCCGAGCTGGCTGCTGCCGGTGGTCGCCCCGCTGGTCGCCTCCGCCTGCGGCCCGGCGCTCGTCCCGCACCTGCCGGCCGGGGCGCCCCAGCAGGCCATGCTGTACGGCTGCTGGGCGCTGTTCGGGATCGGCCTGCCGGCCACCCTGGTGCTGCTGCCCGTGGTGTTCACCGGCCTGTTCCACAGCAGGCTGCCCACCCTGGCGCTCACCCCGACGCTCTTCCTGGTGCTCGGCCCGCTCGGCCAGTCCGTCACCGCCCTCCACCAGCTCGCCGACGCCGCCCGGCCGGTGCTGCCCGCGCTGGCGCCCGCCATGGCCGCCCTCGCCGAGCTGTACGGCGTGGCGGTGATCGGCGTCGCCGTGCTGTGGCTGGCCGTCGCCCTCGCCGCCAACCTGCGGGCCCGGCGGGCCGGGATGCCGTTCGCGATGACCTGGTGGGCGTACACCTTCCCGATCGGCACCTGCGTCACCGGCGCCTCCGCGCTCGCCCGGCACACCGGCTTCGCGGGCTTCAGCGCACTGGCCGCCGCCCTGTACCTGCTGCTGGCGCTCGGCTGGGTGCTCGCCGCGGGCGGCACCGCGGCCGGGCTGGCCCGGGGGCGGCTGCTGGCCCGCTGAGGCTGCCTCCCGGACGCGGTGGCGGGCCCGGACGCGGTGGCGGTCCCGGACGCGGTGGCGCCCCCGGGCCCGTGCCCGCCCGGCGCGCGGCCGGGAGCACCGGGGGATGCAGGAACACGCACCTGCGACAGGACCGCGCGCCCCGGCCGGCGCCGGTGACCGGTGCCGCCGATCCCCCGGCACCGCGGCTCCCACCGGAATCCGACCCACCGCCCGGAACGCCGCCGCCGCACCGGGATGCAGATAGCTGCAATTGCGCGAACATGCACTCGGGCGGCACTTGTTCACCGGACGTCACACTGTGAGGGTGGAGGCACGCCAAGTCGTCCGGGCAACCGCAGCCTGAGGTGGCGACCCGCTCTTCGATACTGACCGCAGGTGCGACACCCCGCGCCGGTGGAACGGGGGGGAAGAGCGTCGGCCGGGACCATGTGTGGTGATGGCTCCCCGGTCGGACCCGTCGAGGCGTTGCTGCTCCGCCTCGACGGGAGCGCCTCGGTCTTGGCGTGACGACGGCGGCCCCCGGACGACCCGGTGTGCGACGGCACCCGGCCCGGGGGCCCGCCGTCCCACCCGGTACCGTGACCGCCTGACCCAGGATCACGCACGGGCGGCACCAGGGGAGAGGGCGTCCGGCAGGGGGGAGCGCGACGTGACGGCGGAACCGGCGGCCACCCCGCACCAGGGAGCCCCGGGCGAGGAGCCCGACGAGGCCGCCCGGCAGCTCTACCTGGCCATCATCGCCCAGGGCGGCCGCGTGCCCACCGGCGAGGTCCAGGACGTCGACCGGGCCGCGCTCGACCAGCTCATCGACATCGGCCTGCTGATGGTCAACCGGATGGACCGCTGCTACACGGCGGTCAGCCCGCGCTCGGTCAGCGACCGCCTCGGCGCCGAACTGCGCAGCGAGGCCACCCGGCTGCTGGTCCGCGCGGAGAACCTCCCGGGCGCCCTGGACGGCCTCACCCGGGCCTACGACGCGATGCCCCGCCCCACCGACCGGGCCGGCGGCGCCGTCCACGTCGAGGGGCACGTCCACATCCGCCAGCGGATCTCCCAACTGGCCTCCGACTGCCGCTCCGAGGTCCTCACCGCGCAGCCCGGCCACCGGCCCGCCGACACCCTCCAGGTCGCCCTCCTCCAGGACGTCCAGCTGCTCCAGCGCGGCTGCTCGCTGCGCACCATCTACCAGCCGGTCGCCCTCGCCGACCCGCCCGCCCTCGCCTACGCCGAGGAGGTCATCCGGCACGGCTCGCTGATCCGGGTGCTCGACGAGCCGTTCCAGCGGCTGATCGTCTTCGACCGGTCCGTCGCCGTGGTCTCCGCCAACGACGACAACAGCACCGCCGCCTTCATCACCGACCCGGCCACCATCACCTACCTGGTCGGCGCCTTCGAACGCGACTGGGCCCGCGCCGACACCGCCGAGGCCGCCGCGCTCGGCCAGACGCCCGCGCGCACCATCCCCGACCGGGTCGGCCGGCTGCTCGCCCGCGGCCTCACCCAGCGCGCCGTCGCCACCCGGCTGGGCCTGAGCGAGCGCACCGTCGCCGCCCACATCTCCCGGCTGCGCGACCGCTACGGCGCCCAGACCCTCTTCCAGCTCGGCTGGCTGATGCGGGGTGCCCGCGATGACCGATGAGCCCGGCCCGGCCGAGCGGGCGCTCTACCTCGCCGCCGTCCGCGGCGGCGGCCGGCTGCACCCCGAGGACCTCGCCCCCGCCGACCGCCCCGCCCTGGCCGCCCTCGTCGCCCGCGGCCTGCTCACCCCCACCGCCACCGGCTGGACGGCCGTCAGCCCGCGCGCCGTCGGCGACCGGATCGGCGTCGAACTGCGCACCCGCGCCGTCCGGTTGCTGCGCCACGCCGAGCGGCTCCCGAGCACCCTCGGACCGCTGGCCCGCGCCTACGACGAGGCCCGCCACCCGGTCGGCGGCCCGGCGCCCGCCCGCTCCGCGGCCCTCGCCCTCGGGGCCGGCGCGGTCGACGCCGCCGTGGCCCGCGGACGGGTCAGTGAGCTCGTCTCCGAGTGCCGGGAGGAGGTCCTGGCCGCCCAGCCCGGACCGCGTCCGCTCGAAGGCCTGCGGATGGCCCTCGCCCAAGACCTCTCGCTGCTCCGCCGCGGCTGCTCGCTGCGCACCCTCTACCAGCCGGTCACCCTCGCCGACCCCGCCGTGCAGGGCCAGGTCGCGCTGCGCACCGGCCAGGGCGCCCAGGTCCGGGGGCTCGCCGAGCCGTACGAGCGGTTGCTGGTCTTCGACCGCGCGGTGGCCGTCATCCCCGCCGCCGGGAACCGCGACCGGGCCGTCTTCCTGACCGACCCGACCACCGTCGCCTACCTGGTCGCCCAGTTCGAACGCGACTGGGCCCGCGCCACCCCGGCCGGGCGCCACCGCGACCCGCCCTCCGCCACCACCGTCCGGATCGGCCGGCTGCTCGCCCGCGGCCTCACCCAGCGCGCCGTCGCCACCCGGCTCGGCGTGAGCGAGCGCACCGTGGCCGCCCACATCTCCCGGCTGCGCGACCGCTACGGTGCCCAGACCCTCTTCCACCTCGGCTGGCGGCTGCGGGAGGAGCACCATGACTGACCTCGGATCCGCCCTGCCAGACGACACCGCCCGCGCCCTCCACCCGGCCGCCCTGCGCGAGGGCGGTCGGGTGCGGGCCGCCGAGTTGCGGGCGCAGGACGGCCCCGCGCTCCGACGGCTGGTGGAACCCGGCCCGCCGGTACCGCGGTTGCAGGACGGCGCGGGTCGGCCGCAGGGCGGACACCGGGCGGACCGGGTGCGCGGACCCGCCGCCGCAGCGCCCGGCTGCTCGCCGAGGCCGAGCCCCCGCCCAGCCGGCGGGCGGCCGCACCAGCCGGCTGCGGGAGTCGTAGGACGCAAGGGCGCTGTCCCGGTCGGGGGGCGGACGAAGGGAGTGCGCGATGTCCGAGCCGGGTCTGCCCGATGCTGCCGCGCGGGGGTCCTACCGGGAGGTCCTGAAGGAGGGCGGCCGTCTCCACGGCGGAGAGGTGCGTCCGCAGGACGAGCCGACGGTCAGGCAGCCGGCGGACCCGGGGCTGCTGGTGCCGCGCCCGCGGACGGCTGCTCCACGGCGGTCGACCCGAGGGCCGTGGGAGAACGGCCGGGCACCGGACGACGGGAGGAGGGCGGTCGCCTGCCCGCCAGGGCGGCGCTCGTCCCCGGACTGCCGGAGGACCTCACCCGGGCCTGCCACGAGGCCCCGCGTCGGACGGAACGCGCGGGCGGCGTCCGGGCGGTGGCCGGCGCAGGTGGTGGTCCGGGTGGCCCCGGCGGAGGGTCCGGCCCGGGCCGGCCGCCCACGAGGAGGTCGGCCGGCTGCCGGCGCGTGGCCTCACGCAGCGGGCGATCGCCGGCCGGGGCTGAGCGAGCGCACGGTGGCCGGTCGGATCGCCCGGCTGCGGGAGCCGTACGACGCGAAGACGCTGTTCCGTTCGGGCCGGCGGATGCGGGGAGCCGGGGCGGGGAGACCCGTGGCCGGCCGCTGTTCAGCCGGTGGCGGCGCCGGTCGGCCAGTAGCCGGGGACGGCGGGCTGCTGCCGGGGGACGTTGAACTGCTCACCGGGGGCGGTCCAGAAGCCCTCGCGCAGGGAGAGCGCCATGCCGGCCCAGTCGAGCGCGGTCTCCACCGTGTGGTTGAGGGCCTCCTGCGACCAGGTGTCGTCGAAGACCAGCGGCAGGACGGGGGCGACCTGCTCGATGGTGGCGATCAGCGGGTTGTGGGTGATGGCCTCGTCGACCAGGAGGACGATCGGCTTGCGCAGCGCCGACGCCCAGCCGAGCTCCAGGCTCACGCCGGCCGAGAGGGGGGCACCGACGTAGGCGAACACCAGGTCAGCCGACTGGAGGGCGCGGAAGTCGGACGGGACGCGGGGCTCCGGCGCGCGGCCGGAGATGGTCCAGGCGTCGCTGTGGTGCGCGCTGTACACGGCGGCACCGCTGCGGAGGAGGGTGGTGCGGAGCGTGGTCAGCCGCGTCCGGCTGGCGAGCGTCACCACGCTGTCGGCCGGCCCGGTCAGTCGCATCAGCGGGGCGGCCAGGAACACACGTGCACGCCGACCCTCAGGGGCCTGGCTGTCGTGGTGACGCAGGTAGGGCTCGGTCATGTCGACTCCGGGGAAAGGCCGACCGGGTTGGGAAGTGGTGCCGGCAGGCGCTGAGAGTGGTTGTTGCTTCAAGTGGTCCGGTGCCCCGTTTTGTGGTGAAATTGACAGTACAGCAACAGAATTGTCGCCTGGTGCCGGACTATCGGGGGCGAACTGATCGTCTATCAGTGGCCGTGGTCGAGTCCAGGTTCCGGCCCTGTCATCTGGATGCCTGGCAGGGAGATGACGGCCTCTGTGGCGCCAGGGCGTGACATCCGAACTCCGCGTGCGGCATCATGTGGACGCCAGTGCGATAGGTACGGCATGCAGAGGTTCGGAAAGGAGAAGGCAGTTGTCCCGTATGTCCAGGCTTGTGCACAAGGTTGCGCTCTCGGTCGCCGTCGTGGTTGCAGTCGTGGTCGGTGCCTCTGTCGTCTCGGGCGGGGGCGAGTCGAAGCCGGATGCGAAGGCGGGGGCGTCGCAGGCTCTGCTGATGACCCAGACCCTTGCCGACGACATAAACTGGGGCTGACCGCAGTCGGGGCGAATGGTGGGGAATTCCCTGTGCTGTTCTGATCCTACCCGGTCGGCGCTGCGCCGGAATTACTGTTCCGGCCTCTGCTGGGAGGCGCGGCCGAGCATGTAGCCGAGCTGGAAGAGCGAGTCCACGTTGTACTCCTCCCTCATTTCGGCGATGTGCCGTGCGAGTGTGCGCTCGCTGATCCCCAGCCTGCGGGCGATGACCCGGTGGTTGGTGCCCGAGAGCAGCAGGTCGATAATGGTCTGCCGCAGCCTGGGGATCACCTCCTGGGGGATCGTGGTGGCGCCGTCGAATTCCAGGGCGCGGGTCCAGTGCCTTTCGAAGACCTCTTCTATGAGGAAATTGATGACGCCCGGGTCGTGGATGAAGGCGGCCAACTCGTCGCCGCCGACGGGGATGATCGCGAGCCGTCGGTCGATGATGATGAGACGGGCATAGGGCTCGTCCAGGGTGCGGAACTGGTAGCCCTCCCTGGTCAGCCGTGCGACGAACTCGCGAGTCGGCTGGTGGTACCGGGTGCTCGCGTTGTAGATGCTTCGCATCGTGGCGCCCTGATGCAGGCTCTTGAGATCGCGCTCCAGGCCGGCTGCGAGCAGCTCGGGGGGGCGCGGGCCGCCGGGCTGCATGGCCAGGCCCTCGATAATCCCCGCCGCGGTGGACTGCTGCAGGCGCTGGTTGATGTGCGCCTTGCCCCGCACGTATTCGATCGGACCGCCTTCCTGGTCCGAGCTGTGGAATTCCTCGGCCAGGTCGCCGAGTTCGAGGGGCAGTGAGATGGCACGCGAAAGCAGATCGAGCGCCTGCCGTTGCCAGGACGAGCTCAGGTTGAAGGACAGTTGCGCCGGATCGACTGCTATCAGCAGGCCCGGGGATTCACCGTCGGGTATCAGCAGGCCGAGGTCCGTCAGTTCGCAGAGGGCTGCGTTGTCGCCCCACTTGGGATTCTCCAGCTTGCCGCCGTTGTGAACGGCCTTGAGATAGAGCGACCGTGCATCCGAAGACAGCATTCGTGATCCAGCGGTCGCGGGGCCCGGCTGTTCCCGCCCACTCATCTTCGGCTCCCTGCCATCACCGAGAAATAGTCACCGATACGGTCGAGTGCATCGACCCTTCGAATTCGGGTGTGGTCGGTCGGCCGCCGCTGACCTTGCCACGCTTCGGTCCAGCACTCTCTCATACCCCCACCGGCCGCCGGCACCCCCCGGGAGGAGGGGCCGACGGCCGGTGGAGGCACGGTCAGCGCTTGGGGCGCCAGACGACGAGGGCGCTGGACTGCGGGGTGGGGGGCTGGTACGGGACGAGGTCGCGGCGGTAGGAGGCGTGGACGGCGGCCTCGCGCTGCTGGAGCGCGGCGGCGGCGCCCTCCAGGGAGTCGACCAGCTCCGCGACGCGGGACTGGAGGGCGGCGACCTGGTTCTCCAGCTCGATGATCCGCTTGATGCCCGCCAGGTTGATGCCCTCGTCCTGGGAGAGCCGCTGGACCTCGCGCAGCTGCTGGATGTCCCGTGCGGAGTAGCGGCGCCCGCGGCCGGCCGTGCGGTCGGGGCAGACCAGGCCGAGACGGTCGTACTGGCGCAGGGTCTGCGGGTGCAGCCCGGACAGCTCGGCGGCCACGGAGATGACGTACACCGGGGTGTCCTCGGTGAGGACGTACGGCGGCGCGGCCGCGGCGGCCCGCCGGGTGCGGCGGGCGCCGGCGCCGGGCAGGCCCTCGCCGAGGCCGGGGCCGATCGGGGCGTCGGGATCGATCGGGTTCATCGGGGACATCTGGTCGTCACGCTCCCTTCGCCGCCCGGAACAGGGCGGCGCGCGGATCGTCGGAGGCGGTGGCCTCGCGGTACTGCTCCAGGGCGTTCAGCGCGTCGCCGGTGACGTGCTGCGGCACCACGACCTCGACGGTGACGAGGAGGTCGCCGCGGGTGCCGTCCTTGCGGGTGGCGCCCTTGCCGCGGGCGCGCATGGTGAGGCCGTTGGCGCTGCCCGGGGGCAGCTTGAGCTTCACGGCCGGCCCGTTCAGCGTGGGCACCTCGATGGTGGCGCCGAGCGTGGCCTCGGGGAAGGTGACCGGGACGGTGACGGTGAGGTTGTCGCCCTTGCGCCCGAAGACCGGGTGCGGGTCGACGTGCACGGTGACGTAGAGGTCGCCGGGCTGCCCGCCCCGCTCGCCCTGGGCGCCCTTGCCCTTGAGCCGGATGCGCTGGTCGGCCTGGACGCCGGCCGGGATCCGGACCTGCATGGTGCGGGCCGAGCTGGCCCGGCCGCTGCCGTGGCAGTCGGGGCACGGGTCGTCGACGATCATGCCCCGGCCGCGGCAGTCCTTGCACGGCTCGGAGAGCGCGAAGGCGCCCTGGCCGCGGCTGACGGTGCCCGCGCCGACGCAGGTCGGGCAGACCCGCGGGGTGGTGCCGGACTTGGCGCCGGTGCCGTTGCAGCTGCGGCAGGGGGCCTGGCTGGTCATCCGCAGCGGGACGGTCGCGCCGTCCACCGCCTCCTCGAAGGAGAGCGTCACCTCGGTCTCGACGTCCGCGCCCCGCCGGGGCTGGGCCTGCCGGGCACCGCCGCGGTTGAAGAGGCCGCCGAAGACGTCGCCGATGCCGCCGCTGCCGCCGCCCTGGCTGCCGCTGAAGAGGTCGCCGAAGTCGAAGCTGTAGCTGCCGGTGCCGCCGCCCGCGCCGCCGGGCCGGAAGCCGCCGTTGGCGAAGAGGCTGCGGGCCTCGTCGTACTCCTTGCGGCGCTTCTCGTCGGAGAGGACGTCGTACGCCTCGGAGATGTCCTTGAACCGCTCCTCGGCCTTGGCGTCACCCTTGTTGGCGTCGGGGTGGAACTCGCGCGCGAGCTTGCGGTACGTCTTCTTGATCTCGGTGGCGGTGGCGTCCTTGGGCACGCCGAGGACCTTGTAGTAGTCCTTCTCGACAAAGTCCTTGCCACTCATGGCTTCCGCCACCTCCCGATGTCCATCGTCACTGAGCTGTCAACAGCCTCCGAGCGAACGGCTGCTGACAGAGCGCTGCGGAGCCGGCCGCCGTACTGGCCGGCGTACGACTCCGCAGCGCACTGGGTGTCAGCTGTCACAGGTTGTCAGCTGTCCGAGCCACCGTCGGACTTGTCCGCGTCGGCGGACTTGGCCTCGGCGTCCGGGGACGCCTGGCTGCCGGGCTGGGGCTCGGCGACGGCCACCATCGCCGGGCGGATGATCCGCTCGCCGATGCGGTAGCCGGGCTGGAGGATCTGCACGCAGGTGTCCTCGGTGACGTCCGAGGAGTAGCTGTGCATCAGCGCCTCGTGCATGGTCGGGTCGAAGGGCTCGCCCTCCTTGCCGAACTGCTGCAGGCCCAGCTTGGCGACGACCGTCTCCAGGGACTCGGCGACGGACTTGAAGCCGCCCGTGACCTCGCCGTGCTCGCGGGCGCGGCCGATGTCGTCCAGGACCGGGATCAGCGACTCCAGGATGTTGGAGACGGCGATCTCGCGGACGGTCAGCCGGTCGCGCTCGACCCGCTTGCGGTAGTTCTGGTACTCCGCCTGGAGGCGCTGGAGGTCACCGGTGCGCTCGGCGAGCTCGCGCTTGGCGGCGGCGAGCTCCTCCGGTCCGGACTCCCCGGAGCCGGCCGCGGCGGCCTCCTCGGCAGCCTTGACCACGGCCTCTTCGGCGGCGGAGTCGTCGCCGGGCTTGCCGCCCTGCGGCTTGTCCGTCATGCCGCACCGCCCTTGGGCTTCTCGTCGTCCACGATCTCGGCGTCGACGACGTCGTCGTCCTTGGCCTGGGCGGAGTCACCGGAGGGGGCGGCACCGGCGGCGTCGGCGTTGGCGTACAGCGCCTGGCCGAGCTTCTGCGCGGTGGTGGAGACCTTCTCCGAGGCCTCGCGGATCTTCGCGATGTCCTCGCCCTTCAGGGCCTCCTTGAGCTCGCCGACGGCGGTCTCGACCTCGGTCTTGACGTCGCCCGGCAGCTTGTCGGCGTTGTCGGCGATGAACTTCTCGGTCGAGTAGACGAGCTGCTCGGCGGAGTTGCGCGTCTCCACGGCCTCGCGGCGCTTGTGGTCGTCCTCGGCGTACTGCTCGGCCTCGCGGCGCATGCGGTCGACCTCGTCCTTCGGCAGCGAGGAGCCGCCGGTGACGGTCATCTTCTGCTCCTTGCCGGTGCCGAGGTCCTTGGCACCGACGTGCATGATGCCGTTGGCGTCGATGTCGAAGGTGACCTCGATCTGCGGCAGGCCGCGCGGCGCCGGCGGCAGGCCGGTCAGCTCGAACATGCCGAGCTTCTTGTTGTACGCGGCGATCTCGCGCTCGCCCTGGTAGACCTGGATCTGCACGGACGGCTGGTTGTCCTCGGCCGTGGTGAAGATCTCCGAGCGCTTGGTCGGGATCGTGGTGTTGCGCTCGATCAGCTTGGTCATGATGCCGCCCTTGGTCTCGATGCCGAGGGACAGCGGGGTGACGTCCAGCAGGAGGACGTCCTTGACCTCGCCCTTCAGGACACCGGCCTGGAGCGCGGCGCCGATGGCGACGACCTCGTCCGGGTTGACGCCCTTGTTGGCGTCCTGGCCGCCGGTCAGCTCCTTGACGAGCTCGGCGACGGCCGGCATGCGGGTCGAGCCGCCGACGAGGACGACGTGGTCGATCTCGGAGAGCGAGATGCCGGCGTCCTTGATGACGTTGTGGAACGGGACCTTGCAGCGCTCCAGCAGGTCCGCGGTCAGCTGCTGGAACTGGGCCCGGGTGAGCTTCTCGTCCAGGTGCAGCGGGCCCTCGGCGGAGGCCGTGATGTACGGCAGGTTGATCGAGGTCTCGGAGGACGAGGACAGCTCGATCTTGGCCTTCTCGGCGGCCTCGCGCAGACGCTGGAGGGCCATCTTGTCCTTGGACAGGTCGACGCCGTGGCCGGCCTGGAAGACCTTGACCAGGTGGTCGACGACGCGCTGGTCCCAGTCGTCGCCACCGAGGTGGTTGTCACCGTTGGTGGCCTTCACCTCGACGACCCCGTCGCCGATCTCCAGCAGGGAGACGTCGAAGGTGCCGCCGCCGAGGTCGAAGACCAGGATGGTCTGGTCGTCCTTGTCGAGGCCGTACGCGAGGGCGGCCGCCGTCGGCTCGTTGACGATGCGCAGGACGTTCAGGCCCGCGATCTCGCCGGCCTCCTTGGTGGCCTGGCGCTCGGAGTCGTTGAAGTACGCCGGGACGGTGATGACGGCGTCGGTGACGGTCTCGCCCAGGTACGCCTCGGCGTCCCGCTTCAGCTTCTGCAGCACGAAGGCCGAGATCTGCTGGGGGTTGAAGTCCTTGCCGTCGATGTTGATCTTCCACCCGGTGCCCATGTGGCGCTTCACCGAGCGGATGGTGCGGTCGACGTTGGTGACCGCCTGGCGCTTGGCCACCTCGCCGACCAGGACCTCGCCGTTCTTCGCGAAGGCGACGACGGACGGCGTGGTCCGAGCGCCCTCGGCGTTCGTGATGACGGTGGGCTCGCCACCCTCCAGAACGCTGACGACCGAGTTCGTCGTACCGAGGTCGATGCCGACCGCGCGTGCCATCGTAGATACCTCCACGGAAGAGTTGAGCTTTACGGACTCAAGGATGCACGACCTGGTGGGTGGCGTCAACAGGTATGAGTGCGAGCCGCTCAACTTTGCTGATCCGCCCCGTGGCGGGCCAGCCCCGCCGGCGGCCGCCACGCCGGGGGTGCGGCGTGCCCACGTGACTGCCGCCATAGCTTGGGAACCTTCTGGATAACTGTTGGGCACCGGTAATGTCCGGGCCGTCGGCCCGGCAAGTTACCGACCAGTACACTCAGTTCAGAAGACCCAGGTCCCGAACACCCGGTTCCCGAAGACCGTGGAACCGCAGAGCCTGCTCAACCGCAAAGCCGCAGGAGACGGAGAGCCGATGCAGCTAGCAGCGATCGTCATCTCGCTGGTCACGTTCGTGATCGGCACCGCGCTCGCCGCCCGTGCGGCGCTGTACATCTACAAGGTCGTCCGCACGGGTGCGGACGACCCGACCCGCTTCGGGCAGCCCGCCCAGCGGGCGAAGACCCTCGCGACCGAGTTCGTCGGCCACACCCGGATGAACAAGTGGGGGATCGTCGGCATCGCCCACTGGTTCGTCGCGGTCGGCTTCTTCAGCCTGGTGCTGACCATCGTCAACGCCTTCGGCCAGCTCTTCGACGCCGAGTTCGCGCTGCCGGTCATCGGCCACTGGATGGTCTGGCAGCTGTTCGTCGAGCTGATCGGCACCCTGACCACGCTGGGCATCCTGGTCCTGATCGTGGTCCGGCTGCTGAGCCTGCCGTCGAAGTCGGGCCGCAAGTCCCGGTTCGCCGGCTCGATCGCCTGGCAGGCCTTCTACGTCGAGTACACGATCCTCGGCATCGGCCTGTGCATCCTGATGCTGCGCGCGCTGGAGGGCGCCCTCAACGGCGTCGACTCCTACGGGCCGGAGCACCTGGTCTCGTACCCGCTGGTCTCGGCGCTGAGCGGCCTGTCGCACGGCACGCTGGAGAACCTGGTCTACCTGTTCGCGATGCTGAAGATCTGCATCTCGTTCGCGTGGGCGACGACCATCGGCCTCAACCCCTCGATGGGCGTGGCCTGGCACCGCTTCCTCGGCTTCTTCAACATCTACTTCAAGCGCGAGGAGGACGGCGGCACCGCGCTCGGCGCCCTCCGTCCGATGACCAGCAACGGCCGGCCGATCGACTTCGAGGACCCGGCCGAGGACGCCGTGTTCGGCGTCTCCCAGGTCGAGCACTTCTCCTGGAAGGGCATCCTCGACTTCTCCACCTGCACCGAGTGCGGCCGCTGCCAGTCGCAGTGCCCGGCCTGGAACACCGGCAAGCCGCTCTCGCCCAAGCTGCTGATCATGAGCCTGCGCGAGCACGCCTACGGCAAGGCGCCGTACCTGCTGGCCGGCGGCGGCAAGGACATGGAGGGCGAGGAGAGGGCCACCGCCGAGCAGCTCAAGGACGTCCCGGCGGCCGCGCTGGCCGAGGCCGAGCGCCCGCTGGTCGGCACCGCCGAGGAGAACGGCGTCATCGACCCGGACGTGCTGTGGTCCTGCACCACCTGCGGCGCCTGCGTCGAGCAGTGCCCGGTGGACATCGAGCACATCGACCACATCGTCGACATGCGCCGCTACCAGGTGATGATCGAGTCCTCGTTCCCGACCGAGGCCGGGACGATGCTCAAGAACCTGGAGAACAAGGGCAACCCGTGGGGCCTGGCCACCAAGGCCCGCCTGGACTGGGTCAAGGAGCTCAAGAAGGAGACCGGCATCGAGGTGCCGGTGATCGGCGAGGACATCGACCCCGCCGAGGTCGAGTACCTCTACTGGGTCGGCTGCGCCGGCGCCCTGGAGGACCGCGCCAAGAAGACCACCAAGGCCTTCGCCGAGCTGCTGCACACCGCCGGCGTGCGGTTCGCGATCCTCGGCAAGGAGGAGTCCTGCACCGGTGACTCCGCCCGCCGCCTGGGCAACGAGTTCCTCTTCCAGATGCTCGGCGCGCAGAACGTGGAGACGCTGAACGCGGCCCTGGAGGACGCCCCGGTCAAGCGGATCGTGGCCACCTGCCCGCACTGCTTCAACACCATCGCCAACGAGTACCCGCAGCTGGGCGGCCACTTCGAGGTCATCCACCACACCCAGCTGCTGCAGCACCTCATCGACGAGGGCAAGCTCGTCCCGGTCCACCCGGTCGAGGGCCTGATCACCTACCACGACCCCTGCTACCTGGGCCGCCACAACAAGGTCTACACGCCGCCGCGCGAGATCATGGACAAGGTCCCCGGCCTGCGCCAGCAGGAGATGCACCGGCACAAGGAGCGCGGCTTCTGCTGCGGCGCCGGCGGTGCCCGTATGTGGATGGAGGAGCGCATCGGCAAGCGGATCAACACCGAGCGCGTGGACGAGGCGCTGTCGCTCGACCCGGACATCGTCTCCACCGCCTGCCCGTTCTGCCTGGTGATGCTCTCCGACTCCGTCAACGGCAAGAAGAACGAGGGCGCGGCCAAGGAGCACCTGAAGGTGGTCGACGTGGCCCAGCTGCTGCTCGACTCGGTGAAGGCGCTCCCGCCGGCCGACAACGAGGAGCAGCCCGCGACGGTGGGCGCCTGACGGCCGCCGCGCGCCGCGTGCCGCGGCCCGGGGGGGCGACGCCCCGGGGCCGCGGCACGGCCCGCTGTTCGACAGTTCTGCTACAACTGCCCGACCCGGTGGACGCCGTGAACGCGCCCGCCGGGCCGGGCTTTCGGCCGTCCCGGGCGGCCCGCGGAGGTACCGCGGGAGTACGGGGAGTGACGGCAATCGCACAGGCGCCGGACGGGCATTCGGTCGGAAGCAAATACAGTAGGCCCGGACCGGCTCCGCGCCGGGCGACCCGCTCCGGACGCAAGCCCCGGGCGGGTGGCGACCCGCGCCGACCGGACGGCCGGGGCCAGACCGACCACGAGGTGTCGGCCCGCCGGGCCGGGGCCGCTCAGACACAAGGGGAACAGCGCAGACCATGACCGAGGCGATCATGCTGGTCGGTGGTAAGGGCACGCGACTGCGTCCGCTGACCACCCACACCCCCAAGCCGATGCTGCCGGTGGCAGGCGTCCCGTTCATCGCGCACCAGTTGGCCCGCGCGGCCGCCGCCGGCGTCACCCGCGTCGTGCTGGCCACCTCGTACCTGGCCGAGGTGTTCGAGGACCACTTCCAGGACGGCACCCCGTACGGCATCGAGCTCGTCTACCTGACCGAGCGCGAGCCGCTGGGCACCGGCGGGGCCATCCGCAACGCCGCCTCCGGGCTGACCTGCGGCCCGGACGAGCCGGTCCTGGTCTTCAACGGGGACATCCTCTCCGGCGTCGACATCGCCGCCCTGCGCGACGGCCACGTGGCCGCCGGGGCCGACGTCACCCTGCACCTCACCCGGGTCGAGGACCCGCGCGCCTTCGGCCTCGTCCCGACCGACGCGGACGGGCGGGTGCTGGAGTTCCTGGAGAAGCCGGAGACCCCGGAGCAGATCGTCACCGACCAGATCAACGCCGGCTGCTACGTCTTCACCCGCTCGGTGATCGACCGCATCCCGGCCGGCCGCGAGGTCTCCGTCGAGCGCGAGACCTTCCCCGAGCTGCTGGCCACCGGTGCGCTGCTGCGCGGCGTGGTCGACACCTCGTACTGGCTGGACCTGGGCACCCCGGCGGCCTTCGTCCGGGGCTCCGCCGACCTGGTGCTCGGCAAGGTCGACTCCCCGGCCGTCCCCGGCCCGACCGGCGACGCCCTGCTGCTGCCCGGCGCGACCGTCCACCCGGGCGCGGTGCTCAGCGGCGGCAGCGTCGTCGCCGAGGACGCGGTCATCGAGGCAGGCGCGATCGTCGAGGGCAGCGTGATCCTGCCGGGCGCGGCGATCGGCCCGGACACCCTGGTCAAGGACTCGATCGTGGGCGCGTTCGCCACTGTCGGCGCCCGCTCGGCGCTGGACGGCGCGGTGATCGGCGACGGCGCGATCGTGGAGTCGGACAACGAGCTGCCGAACGGCATCCGGATCGCCTGCGGCACCCTGCTGCCGGTCGGCGCCGTGCGCACCTCGGCCGGCCCGGGCGGCTGCCCGGCCGGCACCAGCGCGGCGGCGGCGGTGCACGGGCCGTCCGTCGGCGCGCAGCGGTAGCGCCTGCCGGCTCCGGCCCCGCGGGTTTTCGGCCCCGTTCGTCTCAGCCTCGCTGCAAACCGGCCCCGGCTCCGTCCGGGGCCGACGCGGGCCGGGCCGGGCGGGTACCTTCGGACCGTGGCTGGTAATCGATACGACAGCGGTCAGGGCGCGAACCGTCCGCACGGCGGATGGCCGGCCCCTCCGCCGCCGGCGCCCGGGGGGCCCGGGGGGACGGACGGGCCGGAGTACTTCACGGCCCCGCACGCGGCGGCGCCCGGCGGCACGCCCGGCGGTGCCGGGCACCCGGCGGGGGACGGGTACGACCCGTACGCGGCGGACCGCCCCGGCAACACCAGGGCCTTCCCGACCGGCGACCCGTACGCGCCCGGCGGCCCGTACGGGCAGCAGCCGCAGCCGCCGTACGGGCCGGGGGACGGCTACCGGCCGGACCAGGGGTACGACCGGGGCTACGGCCACGGGCCGCAGCCGTACGGCCAGGGCTACGGGCCGGACCAGGGTCAGGGCTACGACCAGGGCCAGGGCTACGACGGGGCCTACGACCAGGGGGCCTACGACCAGGGCCAGGGCCACGAGCCGCAGCCGTACGGCCAGGACAACGTCGCCGTCTACCGGGCCGGCGGCCAGTCCGCCCCGCACGTCGCCGGGCCCCGGCCGCACTGGCGCGAGCTGTTCACCGGCCTTTTCCGCTCCCCGACCGCGATCTTCGACCGCACCCGCGACCACCAGGTCTGGCTGCCCGCGCTCACCGTCTCGCTGCTGTACGGCGCGCTCGCGGTGCTCGGCATCGGGCTGACCCACGACGACATCGTCAACTCGACCTTCACCGTGGCGCTGACCGGCATCCTCGCCGCCGCCGTCGGCTTCACCGTGGCCGGCGCGCTCTTCGGCGGGGTCACCTACGCGATGGCCCGCCAGCTGGGCGGCGACGGCCCGTGGAAGGCGACCGTCGGCCTGGCCGCGCTGATCGGCTGGCTCACCGACACACCCCGGCTGCTGCTCGACCTGGTGCTGCCCTCCGGCAGCGCCGTCGTCCAGGTGGTCGGCTGGGCCACCTGGATGCTCTGCGCGTACCTGCTGACCAGCATGGTCCGGCGGCTGCACGACCTGCCCTGGGGCAAGGCCGCGGCCGCCTCGGCGATACAGCTGGTCGCGCTGCTCGTGCTGATCAAGCTGCCGACACTGGGCTGAGGGCCCCGGCGGGCGAAGGGCAGAATGGGGGCGGGCCGCGGCCGGGTGCCGGGCCCGCCCCCGTCGTCGACCCTCGTCACCCCTCACCCCCATCCCTCACCCCTCACCCCACCCTCACCTTCGTCCTCACCGGAGCCAGGAATGACCCTCCCCACCACCCACGTCAGCTTCCCGGCCGGGGCGGTGACCGGCGAGTCCCCGGTGCTCGCGGTGCACCCGCTGGCCGACGGCCGGTACGCCGTCGTCACCGAGGCGACGCCGTTCCACCCGCTCGACCACACCTGGCCCGACCAGCCCGCCGACCTCGGCACCCTGACCGTGGACGGCACCGAGCTGGCCGTCGTCGACTGCCTGACCGGCGCCGTCGGGCCGGACGGCGGGGAACTGCTGGTCGGCGCGGACATCCCGGTCCGGCGCGGGGACGAGGACTGGGCCTGGCTGGTCCTGCACGTCCTGGACACCGACCCGGGCGACCTCGTCGGCCGCACCGCGGTCCTCGCCGTCGACGCCGAGCGCCGTGCCGCCCTCAGCGCCTCGCACAGCGGCTGCCACCTGCTCGCCCTCGCCCTGAACGCCGCGCTCGCCCCGCGCTGGCGCAAGGACCCGGGCCGCTCGGACGCCTTCGGGCACCCGGACTTCGACAGCCTCGCCATGGCGAGCTCGGTGATGGACACCGCGGCCAGCACCGACACCTACCGGCTCGGCAAGTCGCTGAAGAAGAAGGGCTTCACGGTGGACGCCACCGAGGAGTTCCCCGCCCTGGCCGACGCCCTGCCCGCCCTCACCGAGGCCGTCAACGCCCGGCTCGCGGCCTGGGTCGCCGCCGACGCCCCGGTCCGCATCGAGGTGCCCGGCCCCGAGCTCACCGCCCGCCGCCAGTGGCACTGCGAGCTGCCCGAGGGCGGCGCGCAGATCTTCTGCGGCGGCACCCACCTGCACCACCTCGGCGAGCTGGCCGAGCTGCGCACCGAGCTGCGGCTGTCCGAGGACGGCACCGAGCTGGTCGCCGTCACCAGCCCCAAGCGGGCCTGAGAACGCCGCGGGCGGCCGCCCCCGTCCGGGTATTCCCGGCGGGGGCGGCCGCCCGTCGTGCGTGCGGCTCAGGGGCTCTTAGGCTCCGGCTCGGCGGTTTCTCGGCGCTGCTGCCTCAGACCTCGCTGCGGTGGAAGTTCAGGTACGAGCGGGACGGCGTCGGGCCGCGCTGGCCCTGGTAGCGCGAGCCGTAGCGCGCCGAGCCGTACGGGTGCTCCGAGGGCGAGGAGAGCCGGAACAGGCACAGCTGCCCGATCTTCATGCCCGGGTACAGCTTGATCGGCAGCGTCGCGACGTTCGACAGCTCCAGCGTCACGTGGCCGCTGAAGCCGGGGTCGATGAAGCCGGCCGTGGAGTGGGTGAGCAGGCCCAGCCGGCCCAGGCTCGACTTGCCCTCCAGCCGGGACGCGACGTCCTCGGGCAGCGTGATGACCTCGTACGTCGAGGCCAGCACGAACTCGCCGGGGTGCAGGATGAACGCCTCGTCGCCCTCCGGCTCGACCAGCCGGGTCAGGTCCGGCTGCTCCTCGGAGGGGTCGATGTGCGGGTACTTGTGGTTCTCGAACACGCGGAAGAAGCGGTCGAGGCGCACGTCGATACTCGACGGCTGGATCATCGCCGGGTCGAACGGGTCGATGACGACCCGGCCCCGGTCGATTTCGGTCCGGATGTCCTTGTCAGAGAGCAGCACGCTTCGAGGTTACGTGCAAGAAAGGGCCCCGGACGAATCCGCCCGGGGCCCGCTGCGTCCTTCCGCGATCGTCAGGCCAGGAACTCGGCGGCCTCCAACCGCATCGCCCGCGCCAGTTGCGGCTCCGACAGCTCCCGCACGTCGGCCAGCACCGAACTCCGCAGCCGCCCGCACTGCGGGCAGCGGATCAACCGCCCGGGGCCGAGCCGGCCCGGACCGAGGTTCTGCATCGGGAACGTGGTGGTGCTGAACAGGTGCCCCTCGGCACAACGAACGACGGCGCGCTGCTCCATCGATCCCCTTCCCATCCCTAACCCAGTACTCACCCGTACTCGCCGCCCCGGCGGCCGAGCCCCGGGACAGCGTCACATTAGGGGATGTTCCGGACATTCCTCACCATGGCTCGCCGCCTCGGCTCCCACCCGCCGGAGCACTCGCACGCGGCCCAAACAGTACGCCCCCACACCCGCCCCACCCCGCTGCGCCACGTCCACCGGCCCCCTGTGCAACCACCGTCCCGGATGGGGTACAGTGACACTGGATCGAGCGGTCTCTGACGGCTGATCAGGCGGGCGTAGTTTAATGGTAGAACATGAGCTTCCCAAGCTTAGAGCGCGAGTTCGATTCTCGTCGCCCGCTCCAGTAGTAAAGGCCCAGGTCAATGACCTGGGCCTTTCGCATTGTCCAGGCCAATCCGGCCCCGCCGTGCCAGATCCGGGCCAGAGGTCGGGGAGGGCACCAGCGTCGTCGGCCTCTCCGGCTCGCTGATCACTCTCGACACAGGGCTTGGCCGCAGGACCGAACGCCTGGGCCCGCTGTCGGAACGTGGTGACGGTCTTCTGGCGGTTGCGGTTGCGGTCGCCGGCGGTAACGCCGACCGTGCGCCAGCCGCCGCCGTCGGGGAGGTTGCCGAGCTTCCCGAGGTCGACGCGGACGAGTTCGCCCGGGCGCTCGCGCTCGTAGCGGCGTACGACCTCTCCGGTGGGCCGGTCGAGCCAGGCCAGGCGGTTCAGGCCGTGCCCGATCAGGATCCGGTGCACCGTCGAGGCCCGGGATGACGGGGAACGGGCCGATCTGCGCGGGTCCGAGCTTGCGCTCGCGGCGTATGCCGCAGGCCCGGGCCTCGACGGCGGCCGCAGTGCGGTGCGGGTGGTGCGCGGGCGGCTGGAGCGGGCCGGCAGGCCTGCTTCGCCTTCGGCCCCCGGCACCGCATCGCGGTGGGACACGAAGACCTCCGTGTGTGGTGGAGCCCAGACACCTCCACCACACCGGAGGTCTTCGCCGTGGTCAAGCCCGACCACCGTCGACAACGCTCACGGTCGATACGACTAGAGCGTGAGCAGGGCCCGGCGTGCCAGAGCGGTGCCCCGCAACGGCCTGAGGGCGAGGCGGAGCAGAGCCAGGGCGTTGTCGTCCCCGGCGATCCGGTTGGCGCTCAACTCGCCGCACGGCAGGCACTGGTGGATGAGCATCCACTCGCCGTCGGCACGGACCGACAGGCTCAGCGCCGCCATCCGGCCGCCGCAGCCGGCCGCCCGGTCGCCCGGAGTCCGGCCGTCGACGTGGCGGCTGGCCAGGCAGTTCGGGCAGTGGTTGCGGTGGGCGGTGCCGGGCGCGTCCAGCGGGACGTCCAGTCGGCAGTCCACACAGCGGAAGGCGTTCGCCCGGTGACCGCCCTGCCCGTGCAGGACGTCCTTGTACCGCTGCGGGCGGCGGCTCCGGCGGCCCTGGCCGGGCGTGTTGCCGTGTCGTGGCACGGTTGTCCTCCCTCCTCCGCGCGCGGGTCAGAGCGTCCCGAACGCTTCGAGCGGGAACGGTGGCTGGGCCAGCGGCCGGACGGCCATCCGCATCAGGACGAGCTGGTTGTCGTCCGTGCAGACCGGGGTGGAAGTCAGCTCGTCGCAGCGCACGCACCGGTGGACGACCGTCCAGTCGCCGGTGCGCAGCACGGCGATGGCGATCGGCGACATTCGGCCCAGGCAGTCGCTCGGACCGCCCTCGACGTGGTCGAGGAGGTGCCGTGACTGTAGACAGGACGGGCAGTGGTTGCGCCGCGTGCCGTCGGCGGCGTAGGTGGAGACGGTCAGACCGCACCAGGCGCAGGCGAAGGTGGAGGTCTTCAGACTGGGGGGAGTGCTGGAGGTGTTGGACACCCGGGGTGCTCCTTGCTGGGGATTCTGCGATGGCAGCAAGAGCAGGCCGAGTGGCCTCGATGGCTCGTCGGATCGACGGCACGTCAGCTCGACGTGTGGGGCAGGACGCGGTCGTCAGGCGGCGTGGTGAGGCGCACTCGGCGCGAGGCGGGACATCAAGACACCCTCTCCGGTCGGGCGGTGGCCCGGGTCGAACGGTACGGATACGGAACGGCGTCAGCGTAACCACGCCGATCGCACGGACGCCAACGAATATCCGGGCCCCTTCACCGCCCTCGGCGCCGGGCCGGGGACACGGCCGCGCAAGGTGTCCGCATACAGATGGCCAACGTGCCGCGGGCGGCGACGGTCGATGGCGGGTGCACCCTCGATCAGCGTGGCCCTGGGCGGAGCCTTCGCCGATGATCCGATGATGGATGGTTGCTCCCCGAGCCGGCTGGGTGAGGGTGCGGTTTCGCCGTGGGCGTCGACGTCGCCGGCACGGCGGGGCAGCGCCCGCAAGGTCCTGAGCGTCACCGCCCCGTGCCCGATGCCCCCGTCCGCATCGCCGGCCCCCGCCACGACGGACCGGTCAGGGTGCCGCGTCCCCCGCCCCGGGCCGGCCGGGGCGGGGGTGGTGTGCGGGCGGTCAGCGGCGGGTGGCGAGTTCTTCCAGGGCGGCCACCGCGGCGGCCGGGGTGGGCAGGGCGGCGTTCTCCGCCCGGAGGCGCAAGGCGGCGTCGCGCAGGGCGGTGTCGGTGAGGAGGCGGGTGAGCAGCGCGGTGTCGACGGCCTCGGAGGTGGAGCTGAGGGCGGCGCCGGTGGCGGTGAGGGCCTGCGCGTTGACGAAGTGGTCGGCGCCCTGGGGGAGCAGCAGCTGGGGCAGGCCGGCCTGGAGCGCGGTCAGCATGGTGCCCGAACCGCCGTGGTGGATCAGCGTGTCGGCGCGGCTGAGCAGCTCGTTGAGCGGGACCCAGGGCAGGCCGCGGACGTTCGGGGGCAGGGTGCCGAGCGGGGCCAGGTCGGCGCCGCCGACCGCGAGCAGGAAGTCGGCGTCGACCTCGGCCGCCGCCTCGACCAGGCGGACCACCGAACGGACGCCGTCGAGCTCGGCGAGCACGGTGCCCAGGGTGACGACGGCCCGGGGGCGCTCGGGCTTGCGGAGGAACTCCGCCGGGACGATGCCGCCGCCGTTGTACGGGACGTAGCGGGTCGGCAGGCCGTCCGGGTCGCCGCCGAGCGGGCCGAGGTTGAGCACCGCGGTGATCTCCGGCGCCGGGACCTCGTACTCCTCGTACAGGTCGGCCGCGTGCGAGGCCACCAGCTCGGCCATCGGGCGGCCGGGGCTGGCGCCGAAGTTGTGGACCACCGCCGGGATCTTCAGCAGGGCGGCGACCAGCGGGGGAGCGACGTGGAAGGAGTCGTGGACGAGCAGGTCGGCGCCCCAGTCGGTGGCGGCCGCCAGCAGGTCCGCGGTGCCGGGGCGGGAGGCGTGCGCGAACATCGCGGCCGCCATGTCGAAGATCTCTTCCTGGGTCCTGCTCTGGTTGACGTACTCGACCTTGCCGCCGAGCCGCTCCTCGATGGTCTCCCGCAGGCTGCGGCCGTCACCGATCTCGACGACCGGGAAGCCGGCGGAGCGGATCAGGTCGAGCGGCCGGCCGCTGGCGAACAGGACCTCGTGCCCGACGGCGCGCAGCGCCTGGGCGGTGGGCACCATCGGGAAGAGGTGGCCGGCCGAGGCAGGACCGGTGAAGAGTATGCGCATGGTCTTCTCCTTGCGGGTGTCTCTGACAAAGCAGTCTGATCCCGGAAGTTGACGTTCAGTCAATTTGATTTCGATCACCATGCGCGGTAATCGGCCGTTCTGCTGCGGGCCTTGCCTTGCGCGCGGTGGTGTGCTCCGCGCGCCGCCGCCCGCGCCCTCCCGGCGGAGGGCGACGTGAGGGAACGGTGGGGACGGGCCCGGGCGGGGAACTGCCCGCAGCCGCCCGCCGTCCAAGCAGTGACGGAACGCCGGCCCGGGTTGGACGCCGGGGGAGGACGGAGGGCCCTGTGCACTCAGGTGGTGCCGAACTGAACGTCGGGTGCCAGGGCGGCGGTCCCGGTGGCAGGCCGGTCGCGCGCTTCCGGCGGCCGGCGTCCGTACCGGGAGCGGAGGCGGCGGTGACGGTCGATCAACTCGACGCCGCTGAACGCTGCGAGACGCTGCTCCAGGACACCCTGGACGCCGTCAGCCCGGCGCCGGTCTGGCAGGGGGCGCCCGCGCGGGCGGGGGCGCGGCTGCCGCTGCCGGGGCGCGAGCCGGACCTGCTCTGGTACGTCACCCGGGGCCGGGACCTGCTCACCGTCGTCTCACTGCCCCGACGGGCGGTGCTGGTGGACGTGGTGGAGCGGCACTGGCGGCGCCGCGGCTGGACGATCACCTCGCTGAACGCCGGCCGGGACCGCCCCTGGGTCGCCGCGGCCACCCCGGACGGCTACCGGCTGGCGCTGCGCTTCGGGGAGGCGGGCGAGGCCGGGCTGACCGCGAACTCGCCGGGCGTGGCCCGCTCGGAGCGGGGGCCGGTGCTCTCCGGGAGTGTCGACCGCTGTGCGCCGCCGCTGCCGTACGTCCGCTGCCCCTACTGGAGCGCGCTGGCCTAGGAGACGCGGGGCCGGGATCTGCGGGGCCGGCCGGGATCTGCGGGGTCAGAACCCAGGGGTCAGGGTGCGCGGGGCCCGGGTGCGCTGGTCCGGGGTGCGTCCGGTACCGGACCGGGGGAGGCGTGGGGGGGGGGGGCCCCCCCCCCCCCCCCCCCCCCCCCCCCCCCCGCGGGGGGGGGGGGGGGGGCCCCCCCCCCCCCCCCGGGGCCCACGCCCCCGCGACGGATCAGATCAGGCCCTGGGCCAGCATCGCATCCGCGACCAGCTCGAAGCCG